>NZ_JBSGAI010000075.1:0-27247 GCF_053600695.1 Amycolatopsis sp. NPDC005003
GTCGACGATGAGCACCAGCAGCAGTGGCACGACGAGGGCGAGCAGCGGCGTCTGGCGCCCGACGATCGACGAGACCCGGGCACCGGCCCGGCGGGCAGGCCCGCCGCCCGCGAGGCGGTAGCCGGTCCGCCATCGGCTGCGGATCTCTGCGTCTGCCACGCGCCCGCCAGCTCTGCCCGAGCGGTGCGTCGCGGGCGATGCGCCACAGGTCGGTGGGCTCGAACCCCCAAGGTGCGCACCGGGTGCGGGCAGATCGGGCGCAAGTACGTCACGCAGGCCGGCGGCGCGGATCGCGCCGCCGGCCTCGCCGGTGTTCCGCTAACCGCCGACGTGGATGCCCGGGCGGCGGGCCGGGTCCTTCTCCACGCTGCGGATGATCTCCCGGACCACCGGTGCGGTGTCGCCGCGGCCGAGGAGCAGGTAGCGGAACAGGTGCCCGAGCGGGTTGCCTTCGGACCACTCGAAGTAGCAGCGGGGGCGGACACCCGTCACATCGCGCAGGGTGAGCAGGATCGCGGCGATCGCGTTGGGCGCCGCGGGGCTGTTCGCGCGGAGGATCCGGTAGCCGTCGATCTCCACGCCCCGCACTTCGAGCACGTTGCTGAACTCCGACGGGTCGACGACGTCGATCTCCAGGAACAGGATGTCGGCGGCGCCGGGCACCGGGTTCATGCCGCGCTGTTCGGCTTCCTTCGCGGAGTACTCGGCGTGGTCGCCGCCCTGGCGCTTGTTCGCGACGATGTTCAGGGCGCCGTCGTGGGCCAGTGAATCGGCGATGAACCGGCGGGCCTCGTCGTCGAACTCGATGCGTTCGGCGCGCAGCTCCGTCGTCCGCGACACGCGGGACACCAGCGAGACGACGATGATGCCGAGGATGAACAGCGCCGAGATGGCGATGCCGTCGGGCTTTTCGATGACGTTTTCGACCAGCGCGTACAGCAGGACCAGCGTGAGCACGACGAAGCCCACGGCCGCGCCGCGCTGCCGCCCGCGGATCGCCGAGATGCTGACCGCGACCGCGCCGGAGACCATCATCGCCAGGATGCCGGTCGCGTAGGCGCCGGCCTGGGCGTTGACGTCGGCGCCGAACGCGATGGTGATGAGGATGCTGATCACCGTGTAGACGATGACCACCGGCCGGACGGCCCGGCCCCACTCCGGCGCCATGCCGTAGGAGGGCAGGTAGCGCGGGACGATGTTGATCAGCCCGGCCATCGCCGAGGCGCCGGCGAACCACAGGATCAGCACGCTGCTGACGTCGTAGACGGTGCCGAAGAGCTCGCCGAGTTCGCGGTGGGCCAGATAGGCCATGGCACGGCCGTTGGCCTCGCCGCCCTCCTTGAAGGCGTCGGCCGGGATCAGCACGGTGGTCACGAAGCTCGTCGCGATCAGGAACACCGACATGATGAGCGCGGCGGCGGTGAGCAGCTTGCGCGTGTTGCGGATCCGGGATTCCAGCTTCTCCTCGGCGGTCTTCCCGTCCGCCGCGACCAGCGGCATCATGCTGACGCCCGTCTCGAACCCGGAGAGCCCCAGCACCAGCATCGGGAACGCGATGACGGCCGGGCCGACGACGCCGGCGAACCCGCCGCCCCCGGCGGTGAGCGCGTCGGTCCAGTGGGAGAGGGCGGCGGAATCGCCCAGCAGGTCGATCACGCCCGCGACCGTCACCACGGCGTTGAGCAGCAGGAACACGGCGACGAGCGGGATGGCCACCCCGACGGCCTCGCTGAAGCCGAGCAGGAACACCCCGCCGAGGATGAGCAGCAGCACGACGGTGATGAGCACCGCGTGGCCGTGCAGGAAGCCCGGCAGGTACGGGTTCTCGAGCATGTGCACGGTGGCGTCCGCCGAGGACAGCGTGATCGTGATGATCCACGACGTCGCCACGAACCCGAGCAGGGTGAGGACGAAGAGCTTGCCGCGCCAGAACGGCAGGAGGGTCTCCAGCATCGCGACCGAACCCTGGCCGTGCGGGCTTTCGCGGGCCACCCGGCGGTACATGGGGAGCATCCCGAGCAGCGTGAGCGCGACGATCAGCAGGGTGGCCAGCGGCGAGAGCGCCCCGGCGGCGAGCGCGGCGATACCGGGCAGGTAGGAGAGGGTCGAGAAGTAGTCGACGCCGGTCAGGCACATGACCTTCCACCACGCCTGCGGCGTGCCGTGGTCTTCACCGCCCGCGCGGCCGACGGGCGCCACCCGGTGTTCGAGCAGCCACCGCGCCACGGGCGACGTCGGCGGCTGCGGCGGTGCCGGGCTTTCGACGCTCGCCGGAATGGTCAATTCGGGTGAAACACCCATTTTCGCCCTCTCGTCCCCTCGACCCGAAAACAGTGGTCACCAGCATGCCCGACCCCCGGTTCGGGCTGCGCAGGAGGCTCCGCCCCTTTTCGGGCGGTCCTGACTTTCCCCGGGCGGTCCTGGACGGTCCCGCGCGGCTCCCGCCGGAGCGCCCCAAGGCGGCCTTGGGGCGCTTGCGTGGAGGGTCGGCTCACGTACTCAAAGGGTCGGTTGGGGAATCTCGCGTGGCTGAAGGGGCATCTCGCGTGATCGGTGAGGCATCGGGCCAGTGGGGGTTTGGCGGGTGGCGGGCCGGGTAGCCGAGGCGGCATGCCCGGACGCGAAGACTTGCCCAGCACCCTGCTGCGGTCGCCGCGCAAGGCCCAGGACACCTGGGTTGCCGCGCACGACTCCGCGCTCGACACCTACGGCCCCGGCCGGCGGGCCCGGCAGACCGCCTACTCGGCCTTGAAGCACACCTTCGAGAAGGTCGGCGACCACTGGGAACCCAAGCCGGAACGCGGCCCGTCCGACGAGCAGGCCGCCGGGGGTGCCGGGCAGCCCGGGAAGCCGACCCACGGGGGCGTCAACGCCACCGCGAGCCGGCAGCACCTCTACGAGCGCGCCAAGCAGCTCGGCATCGCCGGCCGGTCGCGGATGTCCAAAGAGGAGCTCGTCGCCGCGCTGGAGAAGGAGAACCGGCGCCGGACCGACCGGGCCCGGCGGTCCGGCTGAGGCGTCCGGTGCGGACGCCTCAGAACTCGTCGGAGCCGGTGAGTTCGTGCTCGAAGGCGTCCGCGCGGGCGACGACCGCCTTGAGCGGGCGCTCGAACTCCTCCTGGATGCTGAGGTCCTCCAGGGGCACGGTGTGCTTGAGCAGCGCGACGCCGTCCACCACCCCGGCGCCGCCGACGGCCGAGCCGCCGGCCAGCTCGAGCAGGCGCCGCAGGTCGAGCTTGTCGGCCCAGCCGACGGGGGAGGAGATCTCGATCCACGAGCCGCCGTCGAGCTCGGCGAGGTGGTGCACCGTCACCTGCTGCGTCCGGTCCCGGGGACCCTCCAGCCGGAACCGCAGCCAGTCCTCCGACTCCTCGAGGACCTCGTACCGCGTCCGGACAAAGTTGATCACGTCGATCCAGGTGGTCACCCGCTGCGCCTCCCGCCTTCGGCCTGCCTGCGTGGTCGAGCATCTCACGTCCGCGGCGGAGCCGGTGCGCTGGTCGCCGGGGCTGTTCCGTGACACCATCAGTCGCATGCGGGGCCGTCCGGCAGCGTGGCGGATTTCGCTGGTCGTCGTCGGCGGTGAGCGCCGGTGACCACCGGCCATCCGGCGCGGTTCGCGGTCGTCGCCCCGGTCGTCCCGGCGGGGCGCACGGGCCGGGTCCACGCGGTGCTGCCCTCGGCCGAAATAACCGGTGCCGGTCTCGGCCACGTCGCCCCGGCCACGGGAAAACCGGCGTTTAGCTCCGCCGGTGGGGGCTACCCGGAGTAATGAACGGCCTGCACTACCGTGAGGGTGCAGAGTGAGGAGGTGGACGCGGTGCCGCCTTTCCGGCGTGACCTCGTGGTCGTCGGCGCTTCGGCCGGCGGGGTCGAGGTCCTGCGGGCGCTCGTGTCCGCGTTGCCGCCCGACTTCCCCGGCGCAGTGCTCGTCACGATGCACCTCCCCGCCGAGACGGAGAGCGCGCTCGCCCGCATCCTCGACCGGGCGGGCCCGCTGCCGGCCCGGACGGCGCGCCACGGCGCGCCGATCGAGCCGGGCACCGTGTACGTCGCCCCTCCCGACCGCCACCTGCTCATCGAAGACGGCGTCCTGATCCTGACGATGGGACCGACCGAGAACGGGCACCGCCCGGCCATCAACGCGACCTTCCGCTCGGCCGCGCTGACGGGCGGGCCCAAGGTCATCGGTGTCGTGCTTTCGGGCGTGCTGGACGACGGGGCGGCCGGGCTGCGCGCGATCGCGGACCGCGGTGGCACCGCCGTCGTCCAGGACCCGGCCGAGGCGCTGTACCGCGGCATGCCGGAGAACGCGCTGGCCCTGGTGGACACCGAACACGTGGTGCGGGCCGGGGAGCTCGGCGCGCTGCTCGACAAGCTCGTCCGGATCCCGGTGGACCCGGGCGAGGTCCCACCGCCGTCCGGGACGCTCGTGCTGGAGGACCGGATCGCCCGTGAGGCGGTGCGGGCCGGTGCGCTCCCGCGCACCGAGCAGGAGAGCGGATCGGGGTACACGTGCCCCGACTGCCAGGGCTCGCTCACCGAGGTCGACCCCGCGGGCCGGTTCCGCTGCCGGATCGGGCACGCCTGGTCGGCGCAGGCGCTGCTGGCGGCCCACGAAGGGGAGTTCCGGTTCGCGCTGCAGAAGGCCCTGCGCGCGCTCGACGAGAAAGCGGGGCTGGCCCGGAAGATGGCCTCGCAGGTGTCCGGGCGGCGCCCGGGCGGCCTGGGGGAACGCTACGCCGCCTCCGCCAGGGAAGCCGCCGACGCCGCGGAGACGCTGCGCCGGTTCCTCCTCGAGACGACCGAAGAGGCCGGGGAGGAAACGACGGCGCCATGAGTCACACCCCTGTTCACCTGGATGTCGGCCGCCACGGGGAGGCGACCGTCGTGCGGGTGACCGGTGAACTGAACCTCACCTCGTACCCGACGTTGCGTGACGGCCTGCTCAAGATCGCCACCGACGCGCCGGACGGGCTGGTGGCCGACATCAGCAGGCTGGCCATCGCCGACTCGTCCCTGGTGAGCGTCTTCTCCCTGGTCGCCATGCGGATCGGCGACTGGCCGGGCATCCCGTTCACGCTCGCGGCGGGCGGGGCCGGCCACCGGGGGCTGCTGAGCAGCCACGTGGTCGACCGCTACGTCCCGGTCCGCGTCGACCTGACGGCGGCGGCAGCGGCGCTGGACCACCCGGTGCGCCGCCGGTGCGAACGCGTCTTCCCGCGCAGCGACGGTACTTCGGCGCAGATCCGGGACTTCGTCGCGGATCGGCTGTGCGGGTGGGGCGTGCCCGAACTTTGCGAAGACGCCCGCCTGATCGCCACCGAACTGGTCGAGAACGTGCTGCGGCACACCACGTCCGAACCGAAACTGCGGCTCGACCTGCGCCGTGGGGTGTGCACGGTGGCCGTGGCCGATCAGGACCCCCGGCCGGCCGTGCTGCTCGAACGGCTGTCCCCGTTCGAGCCGGGCATGGGGCTGAAACTGGTCACGCAGGTCGCCCGCACGTGGGGCTGCAGCCGGTCGTGGGCCGGGGGCAAGGTCGTGTGGGCGGTGCTGCTTTCCCGTCCCCGCACCACCGGTGACCGTCCGGCCGGGTAGCGTGTCGGACCGTGACCGAGCCCAAGGAACCCAACGGCGAGTTCGAGTCCGTGCTCACCTACCTCAAGGAGTCGCGGGGCTTCGACTTCACCGGGTACAAGCGCAGCAGCCTGATGCGCCGGGTCCGCCGCCGGATGAGCCAGGTCGAGATCGACAGCTACGCGGACTGCATCGACCAGCTGCAGGTCAACGCCGACGAGTTCGTCGCGCTGTTCAACACCATCCTGATCAACGTGACCGGGTTCTTCCGCGATCCGGACGCGTGGGACCACCTGCGCGACCACGTGCTGCCCACCCTGCTGGCCGAGCGCAGCCCCGAAGAGCCGATCCGCGTGTGGAGCGCCGGCTGCGCGGCCGGGCAGGAGGCCTACAGCCTCGCGATGCTCTTCGCCGACGTGCTCGGGATCGAGGCGTTCCGGCAGCGGGTCAAGATCTACGCCACCGACGTCGACGACGAGGCGCTGGCGCAGGCCCGGCACGCGGCCTACACCCCGGCGGAGGTCGAAGGGCTCACCGAGGCGCAGCTCGAGCAGTTCTTCGAGCTGCAGGGCAGCCGGTACTGCTTCCGCAAGGACCTGCGCCGTTCGGTGATCTTCGGGCGCAACGACCTCGTCCAGGACGCGCCGATCTCCCGGATCGACCTGCTGGTCTGCCGCAACACGCTGATGTACTTCAACGCCGAGACCCAGACCAAGATCCTCGAGCGGTTCCACTTCGCCCTCGCCCCCCGCGGGGTGCTGTTCCTCGGCAAGGCCGAGATGCTGTTGTCCCACAGCAGGATCTTCGAGCCGGTGGACCTCAAGCGGCGGGTTTTCCGCAAGGCGGTCAACGCTCCGGTGAGCTACAACCACTTCGTGTCCCACAGCTTCCCGCAGCGGCGCACCCAGGACATCTCCGGCATCGAGGAACTGCGTGAGCACGCCTTTCGGCGAGCCCGGTCGCCCAGATCGTCTTCACCGAGAGCGAGACGACGGCGCTGGTCAACGCCAGGCGGAAGTCGCGTTCGGACTGTCCGAACGCGACATCGGGCGGCCGTTGCGCGACCTCGACGTCTCCTACCGCCCGGTGGCGCTGCGCGCCTACGTCGAACAGGCCCGGCTGGAGCGCCGGTCGCTGCGGATCAAGGACGTCGAGTGGCGCCGGGCCGGGGAGACGGTGTGGTACGAGGTCCACGTCAACCCCCTGGTGAACAAGAGCAAGACGCTGCTCGGCGTCTCGGTGGTGTTCCACGACGTCAGCTGGGCGCGCCAGCTGCTCACCGAGCTGGAGCACACGAACCGGCAGCTGGAGTCGGCCTACGAGGAGCTCCAGTCGACCAATAAGGAACTCGAGACCACCAACGAGGAGCTCCAGTCCACCGTGGAGGAGCTGGAGACGACCAACGAGGAGCTCCAGTCCACCAACGAGGAACTGGAGACGATGAACGAGGAGCTGCAGTCCACCAACGACGAGCTGCAGACCATCAACGACGCGCTGCGTGAGCGCAGCCTCGACCTCGACGAGGTGAACGAGTTCCTCGAGTCGGTGCTCACCTCGATCCGGGCCGGCATCGTCGTCATCGACGCCGAGATGCGGATCAAGGCGTGGAACCGCGGCGCCGAGGACCTGTGGGGCGTGCGGCGGGAGGAAGCCGAAGGCATCCACCTGCTGAACCTGGACATCGGCCTGCCGGTCGGGGAAATCCGCCCGGTGGTGCGCGAAGCGCTGGCGGACCCGGCGTACTACGGCGAGCTGATGCTCGACGCGATCAACCGGCGCGGCCGCGCCGCGGTCGTCCGGCTGCTCTGCAGTGCGCTGCGCAGCTCGAACGGGGAGAGCCACGGCGCGTTGCTGATGATGGAGGAGACGAAGACCGAACAGCCGGAGTGAGCCGGTGGGCTTGCCGAGCCGGGCCGCGGCTGTTATCCGTTGATCCATGGGGTTGACCAACGTGTGGATCGCGACACTCAGTGACGGCCTGCTCCGGGCCGACCAGGTCGTCGGCCTGACGGCGCACGCGACACCGGCGCTGACCGGGAAACCGCCGCGCTGGCTGTTCGACGCGACGATCCGGACCGCGGCGGGCAGCGGCAGCGTGGACGGCTGGGACGTGGGGATCCTCCATCGCACGCTGATCCAGACGCCGGCGGAACCGGTGGGCGCGGCGGAAGAGCTCGCCCGCCTCCTGGCCCGGCTGGACCGCGAGGACGCGGCCGGGCTGATCACCGCGGTGGCCGACAGCGGAGCCAGGACGCAGCCGGCGAGCGTGGTGCGCTTCGGGTTCCGGCCGTTCGAGGACGAGGGCTCCGGCGCCTGACGCGCCGGAGCCCCGCGGGTCCTACTTGGTCAGCGCGGCGATCCGGCCGAGCACTTCGTCCTGGCCCAGCGCCTGCGTGATCGCGTGCAGGTCGGGGCTGCGGGTCGACCCGGTGAGGGCGATGCGGATGATCTGCGAGGCCTCCCGGATGGAGCCGGGGAAGCCCTCGGGGTTCTTCTTGAACTCCTTGGCGTTGCGGGCGAAGCCGTGCTTGGCCGCGACCGCGCGGATCTGGTCGAACCACTCGCTCCCGTCGTCGAGCTGGCGGTAGTCCGCGGCGAAGTCGTGCGCCACGGCCCGGACGACCGCGGGGTCGACGCCGAGTGCGGCGATGCGCTCGTCGTCGGGCCCGGTGACGGCGGCGTGGAGCTGCGGGAAGAAGAAGCCGTACACGGCCCGGAACTCGCTCCACTTCTTCAGGTCCTTGCGCGGGTTCTCCGCGCCTTCGCGCTCCACGGCCAGCGCGCGCAGGGCCAGGTCCGGCTCCTCGTCGAGAACCCGGCGCAGCTCGGGGTCGAACCGTTCGGCCCAGCCGCGGACGGCTTCGAGGATCGCGGCACCCGGAAGGGTGGCGATGTGGTCGGCGGCGATGTCGTCGAGCTTGACCAGGTCCACCAGCGGGCCGGCGACGCCGCACTCGTCGAGGTTGATCGGCTCGGTGAGCGCCTGCTCGAGCGGCACCTCCGCGAGCCGGCCGTTGACGAGGCCGCGCAGGTAGTACAGGACGGCCTCGGCGGGGTAGCCGGCCTCGATGAAGAAGTCGACCGACGCTTCCGGGTCCTTGCGCTTGGACAGCTTGCGCTTGCTGCCGCCCTCCTGCTTCATCAGCGGCGCGATGTGCGCGTAGGTGATCGGCTCGAAGCCGAGCGCGTCGAACAGCTGCTGGTGCACCGGGACCGACGAAATCCACTCGTCGCCGCGGATCACCAGGTTCACCCGCATGAGGTGGTCGTCGACGGCGTGCGCGAAGTGGTAGGTCGGCAGCCGCGGGCTCTGGTCGGAGCTCTTGAGGATGACGACGTCGTTGCGGTTGGCCTCGGCCTCGAGCGGCCCGCGGATGGCGTCGGTGAACCGGGCACGGGCGCCGGTGTCGTCCGGGGCGCGGAACCGCACGACGTACGGGGCGCTGGCGTCCAGCTTGGCCTGGACGTCGGCCGGGTCGGCGTCGCGCCAGATCGCCCAGCTGCCGTAGTAGCCGGTGGGGAGCTTCGTGGCCTGCTGCCGCTGGGTGATGGCGGCGAGCTCCTCCTTGGTGGCGAAGTCGAGGTACGCCTTGCCCTCGCGGAGCAGCTCGCGGACGTAGCTGAGGTAGATCCGCTCGCGCGCCGACTGCTGGTACGGGCCGTAGTCGCCGCCGCGGTGGATGTCTTCGTCGGCGGCGAGGTGGAAGTAGGAGAAGCCGCGCTCGAACTGCTCGAGGACGCCCTCGACCTCGCGGGACTGGTCGGTGTCCTCGATGCGCACGAGGTAGCGGCCGCCGGAGCGCCGGGCGACGTCCTGGTCGATCAGGCCGACGTAGACGCCGCCGAGGTGGAGGGACCCGGTCGGGGACGGGCCGAGGCGCGTGACCAGCGCGCCTTCGGGCAGCTCCCGGGCGGGGTACTGCTGCTCCCAGTGCTCGGGTCCGGGCAGGTCGGCAGGGAAGAGGGCGTCGATGACCGCTCGGTCCAGCATGGGTTGTTCTCCCCGCGTCGTGGTGCACTTGCCTCGGCGAAGCTGGTCGTTTTCGCCGTCGAAGAGCCTAGCCGGGCGGCCTGCCGGCCCGTCCGGGCAGGTGGTGCTCGGCGGGCGGCGGTGCTAGCTTGCCGGGAATGCGCGGTCGCTTTCCTTTCGCCAGAACGCTTTCCGCCCTGACGGCCCTGCTGGTGGTCCCGCTGATCGGGACGGCACCGGCCTCCGCATCGTCGGGATCGCCGGGCCGCGAGTGCGCGACACCGTCGATCGACCGGCTGCAGCAGTGGCTGGCCAGCGGCGAAGGGACGACCGTCCCGGCCGTCGGCAGCCTGCTCGTGCCGTCGGGGCACCGGTACGCGGCGAAGGTGTCGTTCCTGAACGCCGAGTGGCACGTGGCCGTGGTGTGGCTGGGCAACCGGTTCGACGCGCAGGCCGACCTGTCCGGCTCGGCGGGGTTCCTGCTGACCTACCGCGCGACCGACGACCTGTACGTCCAGCTGCGCCCGGCGTCCCACTGGAGCGGCGGCGACAAGTGGCTGACCCTGGTGCCGTCGACGGGCGGCCGGCTGGTGACGAGGTTCTTCAGCTTCTCGCCGCGCCGCTGGACGTGGCTGCCGGAGCTGGGCCGGCCGTCGTACCCGCTCGCCTCGGCGCTGGCGGAGGCGCGCGGGCTGGTGTTCGTCGGGAAGACGCCGAACGAGCTCGAGTTCCGCGGCCTGCGCATCGACGGTTACCGGCCGCCGTGTCTCTGAGTCTCCGACGGCCGCCGGGCGGAAACTGTCGGTGCCCCGTGTGACACTGCGGGCGTGATCATCGTGTTCGAGGCCGAGTTGTGGGAGTGGGATGCCCGGCGCACCGACAGCTGGGTCTTCGTCAGCCTGCCCGCCGACGCGTCGGAGGACATCCGCGAGCTCGCCGCCGGGCCGCGGCGCGGCTTCGGCTCGGTGCGCGTCCGGGTGACGATCGGCGCCACGAGCTGGCGGACGTCGATCTTCCCGGACGGTGCGCGAGAGGCCTACGTCCTGCCCCTCAAGCGGGCTGTCCGGGAAGCCGAAGGCGTCGGTGTGGGGGACACCTGCACCGTCACCGTGGAGCTCGTCGACTTCTGATCGCGCGATCGGCGCGAAACGCGATCGGCGGCGAACCGGATCTGTCATGATGCGGACACAGGCCCCGAACCGCACCAAAGGGAGACCCGATGTCCGCCCAGATGGACGAGCTGATCGCCCAGTTCCAGAACTTCCAGAGCAAGGTGCGGCAGGCCGAAGCCCGCTTCGCCGGCGTCGGCGACATGCAGGAGCGGATCGCCCGGCTGGAGACCACCGTCACCTCCCCGGACGGCACCGTGACCGTCACCGCGGGCGCCGGCGGGACCATCACCGACCTGCGGCTCACCGCCGGGGCCACCCGCGTCGAAGCCGGGCAGCTGGCCGCCACCATCATGAGCACCATCCGCCGGGCGGCCGCGGCGGCGGCGCAGCAGCAGGCCGGGATCGTGGACGAGACCTTCGGCGACGCGTTCGGCGTGGACGTCTCGGCGCAGGTGCGCGAAGCCCAGGCGGAGGCGTTCGGAACCGCGGCGGCCGAGCCCGCGTCGGAGCCTCAGCCGCGGCAGCCGTCGCGGCCCGTCCGCCGGCCCGTCGGCGGCGACGACGACGACTTCGACCAGGGCCCCATCCTCCGCCGATCCTAGGGAAACCCGCGATGCCAGACGGAATTCAGACGAACATCGGCGCGATCTCCGCGTACGCCAAGCAACTGCCGTTCTACGAGCAGGAGGCGGACAAGTTCGGCGCGAAGATCGACGCCGCGGACGTCACGAACGAAGCGTGGGGGCTCGTCGGCCTCTGGGCCAAGCAGGGCTACACCGACCGCCTCGCCGAGCTGCGGTCGCTCCTGACCGACCTCAAGGACGGCGTGGACGGGTTCACCACGAAGCTGACCAAGGCCGCGGAGATGTACCAGGGCGCCGAAGACGCCGGCAAGGTGACCTTCGGCAAGTACGAGGCGGAAATCGACGCGATCGGGCAGGGCGAATGACCGAGCCGAAGAAGAGCATCGCCGACGCGCTGGACGTCGAGGCCTACGACGAGAGCATGGGCGCCAACCTCGACCGCGCGGCCGGGTTCGTGCCGGTGGCCGGCACCGCCTACAAGGCCGGCAAGAAGATCGGCGAGCACGCCCGGCAGGCCGCGGAGGCGGACGGCCCGGGGGAGCTGGCGTCCGCCGGGGCGGCACTGGTGGGTGACGGCGCGGCGTTCGTCGGTGCCGCGGCCGCCGACATGGTCACTTTCGCGATGGACCCGATCGGCTGGCTGGTCAGCCACGGCTTGAACATGCTGCTCGAACTGGTCCAGCCCCTGCAGGACGCGCTGCACCAGGTCACCGGCGACGGCCCGGCGATCGGCCACGCCTCCGAGAACTTCGTGACGATCGCGCAGGGGTTCGTCGCGCTCGCCGACGACTTCGAGCGCACCGGCGACACCGCACTGGCCGAGTGGGTCGACGAGGCGGGCAACGCGGCGAAGGAAGCCCTCGGCGACTTCTCCTCCGGCATCCGCGGCATCGGCTCGGCCGCCGGTTCGGTGGCCGAGGTGCTGCAGATGTGGTCGATGGTCATGGTGGTCATCGAAGAGGTGATCAAGGGGATCATCACCGAGCTGGTGTCCTGGCTGATCACCCTGTGGCTGCCCGCGCTGGCCGCGTCGGTGATCAGCTTCGGCGGCTCGGTGGCGGCCGCGATGACCGCGTCGATCGCCAAGGCCGCCAGCGTGCTGCAGAAGGTGACGCGCTACCTCGGCAAGTTCGGCAAGCTGCTCGACAAGTTCATGGAGTTCCTGGTCCGCTACTCCGGCAAGCTCGAGGTGTTCGCCCGCAAGCTGCGCATCGGCGTGATGCCGGGCGAGACGAAGTTCGGCTTCGGCGCGGTGGCCCAGGGCTGGCAGCCGAGCAACCGGGCGCTCACGACGATGTTCGGCACCTCGGCCGGCGTCAAGCCGTTGCTCGCCGGCGCGGGCGTCAAGGCCGGCATCGGCGCGGGCAAGGGTGCGTTCGCCGAAGGCAAGGAAGCCGTTTCCGCCGAGGGGGATGAGCCGTGGTTCGACAAGAGCGAGATCGGCGGGGACCGCAGCCCGGAGGAGACGCGCAAGGACCTGGACATTTGAGCGAGCGCATCGAGAACTGGGCGCAGGAGACCAAGGTCCGGCCCGGGCACCGCGAGCGGGTCGAGGCGCTGCTGCGGGACCGGTGGCGTGAGCCGGTCATCGTGCTGCACTTCGGCGACACCGACGTGGGCTACGACGTCCCCGGCCGCCGCCGGGACGGCACCGTCGTGGGCAAGCGGCTCGTCCGGCGCTTCTTCTGGAACATCCTGCGCGGGATCGGCGCCGCGGTGTTCGGCGTCTTCGCCCTGGCCCACGGCGAACGGCCGGGACTGCCGTTCCAGCGGGCGATCGCCGTTTCGGGCCCGGAGAACGCGATGGCGCTCGACCTGGCCGACCGCCTGCGGTCCGTGGGAGGCGCGTGGCTGGCGTGCTCGCCGTCGTGCCTGGCGGTGGTGGACACCGGATCGACCGCCACCGACCCGGCCGGCGCGCCGCCGCGGATCGTCTGGGAAGCACGCAAGCCGCAGGCGCCGGAGCTCAGCTTCCGCAAGAGCACGCTGACCTGGCCGGACGGCTCGATCTTCCGGCTCCCCGTGCAGGGCCGCACCGAGCAGCAGCACCTGCGGAAGTTCGTCGAGTTCCCGGACACCGTCCACTGGAACGGCCGCTAGGGTCGCGTCCCAGGTCGTTCGCGCTCGGGCTGGTGCCGGCGTCGACGGATCTCGGACGCGCGACGCCGGCTAGTCCTCGCAGGCGAGCCGGGCCCAGACGACTTTCCCTTCGTCGTGGTGGCTCACGCCCCAGGCGAGGGAGAGTTCGTCGACGAGCAGCAGGCCACGGCCACCGGAGCGGCCCGGGACCCGGAGCCGTGGCTCTCCGGTTCCGGTGTCGGCGACGGCCACCGTCAGCACGCACGGGTCGTGCGCGAGGTGGAGCCGTAGCTGGCGGGGGCCGGTGGCGTGGACGTAGGCGTTTTCCAGCAGTTCCCCGACCACGATCACCGCATCGACCCGGTCGGCGTCGGCGAGCGAAGCCAGCTTCGCCTCCGCCCACCGGCGCGCCGAGGTCAGCGCGGCGGGGTCGGCTCCGGCCACGTCCAGTACCTGCCACTCCGGCTCGCGTGCCGCGCCCCAGTTCACGTGCACCGTGCGACTCCTCCTTCTGCAGGAGGGGCTACCCGGTACTGCGGCCGTTAGTCATCCGGCCGGGAACGGCGGGGGAGGCCGGTCCATCCGCCAGAGGAACGCGGCGCGCAGCGCCTCGATGAGGGTTTCGTCGTCGACCTCGCTGGGGCGCTCGCCCATCGGGAGCCAGAGGCCTTCGTCCGGGATGCCGGCCATGACGCGGGTGAGCGTGACACCGGGGTACGTGAGTGTCTCGGAGGTGTCGCCGAGGCCGGAGACGACGACGTGCCGGGACTCCGCCCGGACGAGCACCTGCCGCTGGTCGTTCATGTCGCGCGTCTTCCCCGGAACCGAAGGTCTTACCGCCGTCCAGCATAGACAGGCGAGGCGGCGAGCACCTTCGGGCGAACAGTGGATTCTCGTTCACTTCAGCTCAAGAACCACTTGTGCGCCAACATCTCCGCTGCCGGACCCGGCGCGGAAGCTCCCGCCCGCTGTCCGGTTGCTCTGCGCGAACCGGGTCTGGGCGAATTGCCCGGTACCTATCTTTTGTCCTGTCCGACGAAAGTCGGTACCGGCCCGCCGGGCCGCGGACCACCCTCGACCCACCGGATCACCGGTGCCGGCCCGTGCGCCGGCTCCTCCGGCGCGGCCATCCCTCGCGCCGGCTTCGCCCGCGATCGCGAAAGTGAGTTACCGGCATGCGCAGAACGTCCCCGGGACACCACCTCCTCGCCCGCTCCGCCACCGCGCTGGTGGCCGCCGCCGCGGCCATCGGCTTCTTCACGCCCGTCTCCGCCGCCACCGTCGACGGCTACTCCGCCACCGTGCAGAGCGAAGCCGTCGCTTCGCTCGCCGCGGAAGCGGGGATCAGCGAGTCCGCGGCCGTCGCGCTGCTGCGTACGCAGGCGGCCGGCGTCGACACCTTGCAGCGCGTCACCGCGTCCCTCGGGGCCCGCGCGGCCGACGGCTACCTCGACGCCGCCGCCAAGCCCGTCGTCAACGTGCTGGACCAGGCCGCCGCCGGCCAGGTCGAGCGAGCCGGCGCCCAGGCCCGGCTGGTCAAGCACTCCAGCGCCGCGCTCGCGAGCGCGCAGGACGCCCTGCAGGCGCTGCCCGCGGTGGCGCACACCTCGATCGGGCTCGACCCGAAGACGAACCAGGTCGTGCTGACCCTGGCCGACGCGGCCAAGGGCACCGACGCCCTGGTGCAGGCGGCCGCGTCGCTCGGTGACCGGGTCCGCGTGGAGCGGGTCGCCGGCGAGATGCACACTGCCATCTACAACGGCGAAGCCATCACCGGCGGCGGCACCCGCTGCTCGGCGGGCTTCAACACCAACCGCGGCGGCCAGAACTACCTCATCGACGCCGGCCACTGCACCCGCGCGGTGTCGCAGTGGAACGTCGGCCCGTCGCAGGGCGCCAGCTTCCCGACCAACGACTACGGGCTCATCCGCAACACCACCGGCAGCGCGCCCGGCGCGGTCACCCTGTGGAACGGCTCCACCCAGCGGATCACCTCCGCCGGCACCGCGACTGTCGGGCAGCGGATCAGCAAGAGCGGCAGCACCACGCACCTCACCTCGGGGTCGGTGCAGCGGACCAATGTGACGGTGAACTACGCCGAAGGCTCGGTGTACCAGCTGATCCAGACCAACGCGCTGGTCAACCCCGGCGACTCCGGCGGTTGCCTGTTCGCCGGCAGCGTCGGCCTGGGCATCACCTCCGGCAAGGGCGGCGGGAGCTCGTACTTCCAGCCGGTCGGCGAGGCGCTGAGCGCCTACGGCGTCACCCTCAACTGAGCCGACGCCGGTGGGGGCGCCGTGCCGGCGCCCCCACCGGTGCGTCAGTCGCGGCGGTTGAAGATCAGCCGGTAGCCGGCCAGGATGATCAGGGCGCCCAGGATGGCCAGGCCCCAGGTGCGCAGGTCGAAGAACGTGCCGAGCTGGGTGTGGAACAGTGTCTTGCCGATCCAGCCGCCCACGAACGCGCCCGCGATGCCCAGCAGGATCGTGATGATGCAGCCGCCCGGGTCCTTGCCCGGCATGAGGGCTTTCGCGATCACCCCGGCGATGAGACCCAGCACGATCCAGGCGATGATGCCCACGGGGTTGTCCTCTCGTCCGCTACCTCTTGACGGCACAGGATGGCAGGCACCGGCCCCGGGAGCGCGTCGAGCCACGCCGACGTGATCCGGATCTCACCCGGTGTTCACCGCCGCGGGAACGGGCCCCACCGCTTGACGGCGAACGCGCCACCGCGCCTCTCGACTTCCAGCGCGCTGTGCCCGCCGAAGTGGGCGGGGACGAACAGGACGTTCTCGTCGGCGGCCCAGCCGAGCAGGCGCTGCCGGGTGGCGCGGGCCTGGACCGGGTCTTCGCAGAAGCAGCTGTCGTGCCCGGGTTCGGCGAGTTGCAGGGGCGTGTGCAGGACGTCGCCGGCGAACAGGGCGCGGTCGCCGCCGGAGGCCAGTTTCACCACGCTGGAGCCGGGCGTGTGGCCGGGCGCGGCTTCGAGCCGGAGGTTCGCGTCGATCGTGTGGGCGTCCTCCCACAGCCGGACCTGTCCGGCCTCGAGCACCGGCTGGATGCTGTCTTCGAAGGCGTGCGCGTTCACGCCCTCGGCGACCGCCGGGTTGCGTGCCGGGTCCCAGTGCTCGAAGTCCGCGCGGGGCATGAGGTGCGTGGCGTTGGGGAACGTCGGCACCCAGGTGCCGCCGACGAGCCGGGTGTTCCACCCGATGTGGTCGAGGTGCAGGTGGGTGTGCACGACGAGGTCGACGTCGTCGGGGTGGACGCCGGCTTCGCGCAGCCGGTCCAGGTAGTCCAGCCGCAGGTGGTCCCAGGCGGGGACGGCCGGGCGGTGCTTGTCGTTGCCCACCGCGGTGTCGATCAGGATCGTGCGGCCTTCGCTGCGCAGCAGCCAGGTCTGCATCGACGACAGCACCAGGTCGTCCGCGGTCAGGAAATCGGGTTCCAGCTCGTGGCGGTGCTCCTGCCAGGCCCGCTCGGGCAGGTCCGGGAAGAAGTCCCGGGTGGGCATGATCGGTCCGTGCTGCTCTTCGACGCGGGTGACGGTGACGTCCCCGAGCTTGATTTCGGTCATTTTTCCTTCTCGGTGGGGTTTTCCGGGCACGCCGGACTCGGCATCCGTTGTGGACACTGAGGATGCCTTGACAGGGAACGGTTTTTCAGCCGCGCGCCGGCAAGCTGCGGCGCGCGGTGGCCGTGGTGTGGGCCAGCAGGGTCATCGCCGCGTGCGACGGCGAGCCGGGTTCGGTGGTGGCGACGACGACGTGCTGCTCCTGCTCGGTGCGCAGCGCCTGGTGCGTGACCGTCATCGGGCCCACCAGGGGATGGCGCATCTCGTAGACCGCGTCGCCGCCGGACTTGACGCGCTGGTCCGCCCACCACCGGGCGAACTCCTTGCTGCGCACGGAAAGTTCGCCGACGAGGGCGGTCGTGCGCGGGTCGTCCGGGTGCCGTCCGGACGCCATCCGCAGCGTCGCCACCACCGCGCGGGCCTTGCCCGGCCAGTCGGCGTACAGCTCGCGGGTGTGCGGGTCGAGGAACACCAGCCTCGCCATGTTCGGGCGGCGTCCGGGCCGCTCGGGCGCGTCCGGCTCCAGGTGCCCGGCGAACAGCGCGTGGCCGGCGACGTTCCACGCCAGGACATCGCTGCACCGGCCGAGCACGATCGCCGGCACGTCGCCCAGGGCGGCCAGGAGCTGCCGGACAGCGGGGGTGACGCGTTCCGGCGGCAGGCGGCGGCGAGGGACCGGCCGCCGGGCGGCGGCCGCCAGCTCGTGCAGGTGCCGTCGTTCGGTCTCGTCGAGGCGAAGAGCCTGCGCGAGCGCGTCCAGCACTTCCGGTGAAGCGTTGGCCGACTGGCCCTGTTCGAGCCTCGAGTAGTAGGGCGCGCTCACCCCGGCCAGCCGGGCGAGCTCTTCCCGGCGCAGGCCCGGCACCCGGCGCCGGTCGCCGTAGGTGGCCAGGCCGACGTCTTCCGGTTGCAGGTGGGCTCGGCGGGTCCGGAGGAACTCGCCGAGTCGTCGTCTGGCCTCCATGAAGCCAGTATGGGCAGCGGCGGGGTGGCGCAACCACACCCTGGCGGGGTCAGGCTCGAGGGGGCAAAAAAGGGCCCGCCCGGGAGCTGTCCCGGACGGGCCGTGGGTGATCAGGCTGCTCAGCCGCCGCCGTAGGTGGCCTGGGTGACCGCGAAGACGTTGCGGCTGCCCGCGCCTTCCTGCAGTGACCACAGCAGGTCGGCGGCGGTGTCGTCCTCCCAGTACGAGAGGCTCTCGCCACTGCTGACCCAGGCGAACGTCTGCGCGGCGGCCGCCGGCTTCCAGTAGTAGAGCTGCTTCTGGCCGGACGACTGGAACCACCAGCGGCCGTTGTGCGAGGCCACGCCGTTGAGCTTGTACCAGGGCAGCTGCAGCGCCTGGCTCGCCGTGGTCGTCGCGGCGAAGGTGCCGGTGGACGCGAACGGGTAGCGGATCGCCCGCGGCGCCCGGTTCGGGTAGTCCGTGCAGCCGGACGAGCAGGTGTACTCGGTCATCACGATCGACTTGCTGACGCGGTCGAGGGAGATCGACGACCAAGCGAGGTTCGTCCCCGACGTCGTCTTCGAGGAGATCGAGCCGACCTGCGGCAGGACGTAGGCGTAGTTGTGGGCGTAGTACGTGCTGCCGCTCTGGTGGCCGATCTGGTCGGCGGTGCCGCCGTTGTCCGTCTTGAGGATCTTGCGCATGTCGAACACGCGCATGCCCTTCCCGGTGTCGGCGACGTAGAGGTAGTCGCCGTACCAGGACATGCCGCCGGCGTGGATCGGGATGTCCTTGAAGTCCGGGGCGTCCGCGGTCCCGGTGGGCTCGACGAGCAGGATCTTGCGGTACTTGTTGGGGTAGTCGGCGTCCCAGTCGGCCAGGGTGATCCGGCTGCGCGACTGGTCACCGCTGCAGCCGTCCTTGGTGTACCAGCTGACCGCGACGAGCTGGTGCCCGTCGTAGTTGCCGCCGTTCGCCGTGCCCACGGCGTCGCGGCTGGTGGTGATGCCCTGCGGGTAGTTGGTGCAGTCGGAGTTGTCGTCGCTGTCGAAGCGGAACCCCGTGGAGAGCCCGGCGACGGAGAACGACGACGGCAGCGCGGCGCGGTCGTGGTTCGCGTTCTCCATCACGGTGTGGACGGCCGCGGTGCCGAGCTTCGACACCAGGGCGCTGTTCACCGCGTCGAACTGGTTGTAGTTGGCGGTCAGGGTGTACTGGTCGGCAGGCAGGGTGGCCGGCGCGGCCGCGGCGGCGGCCGCCGGGGCGGCGACCAGGCCCGCGAGCACGCCGGCGGCCAGCGCGGCCTGGGCTATGCGGTGGTGCAGTGACATGGAGAAGAACCTCGGTGGTCGGCGCCCGGACGCTCGCCGGGCTGGTGGGTGGTTTGCCCCGGTCTCACATTGAGACGTGCGTGGAGCGGGGAACATGCTGTGCTCGTGAAGGATGGATCCGAGCCGAAGGGAGATCGGGTGATGGCCGAGTACGCCGGACACGAAAACGGCGACAACCACCGGGCGTGTTTCGAACGTGCCCGCGTCACCTTGGCGCTCGACGGCTGGCAACTTGACGACGGCGTCGCCTCGGGGGTGGATCCACGTGTCCTCCAGAACGATTCGGTGGGAACGATCGTCGGAGGTGGCCGTACAAGAGGCGTACAAACCAGCGCCTTGCCCTGCAATGGCAGGTAGGTGAGGGTGAGCCTGATGGGGTACTCGCAGGCGGCAGCAGCAGCGGATGCCCGATGAGGCTCCGACTTGGTCTGTGACGCCGGGAAGATGTGGGAGTACCGGGACCGGCCGGGACCAGACGCGACGGCGTCCGAGCCCGGCCCTTCCGGTCTCGTGTGCAAGCACGGGCGGGGTAGCTACCCTGGCAGCTTGCGGTGTGTCGGATCGATCTGTGTGGGTGCGTAACTCGAGCTGAACATGTTGGGTGCGGCCAACAGTCTGATGGCTTCGGCCACGGCCTCTGTCACCTCGCTGTCCTTGCGATCTCGGGTGCCGGCCTTCTGCTCGAGGATGATCTTGGCTACTTCGTAGAACTTTCGAAAGTCGCTTGACTTGTATTCGATGCAGAACTTGTTCAGGCAAGGAAAATTCTTGTCGGACGACAATATCTGTCCGGCTGGGAGTGGGCCCGAAAGATGTGGTGCGAGCAGTGGAAAGTCGTCCGAGTCGACTTCGGCGAGTTTCTTGAGTCGGTAGGTCAGGAAGTATTCGTCGACGCGTTGTTGTCGGGCGACGGGGAGGTAGTGGTCTTCGTATTCTTTGATCAGGTACTTCAGGTCTTGGCGCATCCGCTTCAATGCGTCGAAGAGTGGGTATTCGTTGTGGATGTTGGGCGATGAGGTGAGGTGCCGGATGATCTCGCGAACTTCGCTGATTTTCTGGATCTGTTCCGAGTAGGTCTTGGCCGTGGCGTGTGCGGACAGCATGCGAACGGCCAGTTGGACTCTGTCGTGTCCAGTCACGAGTTCCTGGAGGTCGCGGGCGTAGGACTCTTGCTGTGCGCGCGATATCTCGCTCTGTCGGAGCACCGCGCTTATGACGCCGGTGCCGGCGAAGATCGATGCCAGTTGCAAGAGCCATTTCGCCGTCTCGAACGCCGGACTGCCCGGGTTGGCGCTCAGCAGCAGTGCGAGGCCGCCACCGATCAAGGTCAGGCAAAGCGAGCCGAGCGTGATGCTCAGCTTGGTCAGGGACGGAAGTACGATGCTTCTTCTGGTAGCACTCATGATACGGGGTCGTTCCCGCGCGTGTTTCCGTTACGTCCACCTGGGTCGATCAAAATCCGGCTTTACTCGTGGTTCGCCTTCTTGGGAGCCTTGCCGATTGATCTATTATCGATCCGGGTCGCAGGTCTCGTCCGCGGCGATGCTTTCGTCGAAGATGCTCAAAGCCGCCGGTGGCAGGGATGGCATTTCGCGAGCGCAAGTCGGCTGCCGTACCAGCCGCGCGAGGCTGGGCGTCGCCGTCCACATCGGACAGCTCAGCTGGTCCGCCGGTCCAGTACCTTCAGCGACTGCTCGCACCACCGCAGGTTCTCGCGCTCGAACGACAGGCCCCGCATGAGCGTCAGGTACGGGCCGATCCGCTCGGCCTCGGCGAGGTAGTCGTCTTCGAACCGGCCGTCCAGCAGGCGGGCGCGGAGCCGCTCGTAGCCGGCGATCTTGGTCTCCGCCCGGGCCATCCGCTCCGCCAGCGCGCGCCGGACCGCCGCTTCGTCGCCCGCGTCCACGGCCTGCACCTGCACCAGCAGCTCGTCGCGGATCACGCCCGGGCGGGGCGGCTGCGCCGTGAACGCGTGCAGCGCCCCGCGCCCGGCGTCGGTCAGCGAGAACAGCCGCTTGTCCGGGCGCCGCTCCTGGTGGACGAGCCGGGCGTGGACCAGGCCGGCGGCCGCCATGCGGTCGAGTTCGCGGTAGAGCTGCTGCGGGGTGGCGGCCCAGAAGTTCGCCACCGAGGCGTCGAACCCCTTCGCCAGGTCGTAGCCCGACGCCTCGCCTTCGAGCAGCGCCGCCATCAGCGCGTGCCGCAGTCCCATACTCAACTAGTTGACTGCTTCGCGCTGGATCTGCTCGAACTGGGCCGCCATCGCTTCCGCCAGCGCCTGCGCCGCGGACAGCGGCCGGACCATCACCGTGAACTCGTCGATCAGGCCCGCTTCGTCGAGGTGCAGGAAGTCGCAGCCCTCGACCCGCACGTCGCCGATCCGGGCCTCGAAGACCAGCGCGTGGTCGCGCCCTTCGCCGCCGCTGAGCTCGCGCACATAGCGGAAGTCCTCGAACACGCGCAGCACGCCGCGCAGGATCGCGGCGGTGATCGCCTTGCCCGGGTACGGCTTGAACGCGACCGGGCTGCGGAACACGACGTTCTCCGCCAGCGTCGCGGCCATGGCCTCGGGGTCGCGCGCCTCGACGGCCTTGCGGAAGCTGTCCATGGTCACCTCGAATACTCAATTTGTTGACTAGGTGACGTCAGCGTACCCGCTCGGCTTCCAGTGGGGCGAGCCACTCGGCGAGCGTGGTCTCCGCCGGCCGCGCGCCCGGCCCCGGCACCGCGCCGAACCAGGGCGCCCGCGGGTCGGTGACCATCGGCCGCGGAGCGGCGCGTGCGGTCGGCAGTGTGCGCACCGACTCGCCGGGCCGGCCGGCTGCCGGTCCGTGCCCACGACCGGCAGCGCGACGAAGTGCCCGAACGCCCGCTTCCCGCGCCGCGTCCGGGAGGTCGCCGGTCGAGGTGGAGATCGCCCGGCGGACCGTATAACGCCCTACACGGCGGCCCCGTGCCGCTGGTACTGGGCGCGCAGTGCCTTCTTGTCCGGCTTGCCCAGCCCCGTCATCGGCAGGGACTCCGCGACGATCACCTGCTTGGGCACGTGCACCGGGCCCTTGCGCTCCCGCACCGCCGCCTGGATCTCGGCCGTGAGCTGCTCGAGGTCGCCGTCGGCGCCGGAGCGCAGGACCACGACCGCCGTCACCGCTTCGCCCCACTTCTCGTCCGGGGTGCCGATCACGCCCACCTGGGCCACCGCCGGGTGCTCGGCCACCACGTCCTCCACCTCGCGGGGGAACACGTTGAAGCCGCCCGTGACGATCATGTCCTTGACCCGGTCGACGATGAACCAGAAGCCGTCCTCGTCTTCGCGGGCGACATCGCCGGTGTGCAGCCAGCCGTCGCGGAACGTCTCCGCGGTGATCTCCGGCAGGTTCCAGTAACCGCCGGCGAGCAGCGGGCCGGCGACGCAGATCTCGCCCGGCTCGCCCGGCTCGACGGGCTTGCCGTCGGCGTCGAGCAGCGCAGTGCGCAGGAAGGCCGAGGGGCGGCCGCAGGAGGCCAGCCGCGCGTCGTCGTGGTCGCCCTTGGCGAGGTAGCTGATCGCCATCGGGGCCTCGGACTGGCCGTAGTACTGCGCGAAGATCGGCCCGAACCGGTCGATCGCCTCGCGCAGGCGCACCGGGTTGATCGACGCGGCCCCGTAGTACACCGTCTGCAGCGAGGACAGGTCGCGCGTGCGCGAGTCGGGGTGGTCCATCAGCGCGTAGAGCATGGTGGGCACCAGCATGGTCGCGGTGATGCGCTGCTCTTCGATGATCCGCAGGGTGTCGGCGGGGTCGAACTTCGGCACCACGACCAGCGAGCCGCCCTTGATCAGCGTCGGGGCGAAGAAGGCGGCGCCGGCGTGCGACAGCGGCGTGCAGATCAGGAACTTCGGCGTTTCGGGCCATTCCCACTCGGCCAGCTGGATCTGCGTCATCGTGGTCATCGCCTGCGCGGTGCCCATGACGCCCTTGGGCTTGCCGGTGGTCCCGCCGGTGTAGGTGATCGAGACGACCTGGTCCGGCGGGAGCACGGCGGGCCGCAACGGCCCCGGCTCGAACGTCGCGGCGGCCGCGGTCAGGTCCTTGCCGACGTGGGCCAGCGGTTCCGGCACCGGGCCGATGGTGAGCACCTGGGTCAGGCCGGGGACCTTGTCCAGGAGGCCGAGCGCGCGGTCGACGAAGGCGGGCACCGGGTCGATGATCAGCGTGGTGATGCCGGCGTCGGCGAGGATGTAGGCGTGGTCGTCGAGCGACCCCAGCGGGTGCAGCGCCGTGCGCCGCGAGCCCTGCAGCTGGCCGGCGGCGATGATGAGCAGCACTTCCGGCCGGTTCAGCGACAGCAGCGCGACGGGGGCGCCGGTGCCCGCGCCGAGCGCTTCGAAGGCCTGGGCGTACTGGCTGACCTGCTCGGCGGTCCGGCCCCCGGTCATCGTCGTCTCGCCCAGCACCATCACCGGCTTGTCCCGGTGCCGTTTCAGGGCCGAGACCACCAGGTGGCCGAGGTGGTTCGGATACCGCATCGCCTGCTCGTCCATCCCGGTCCCTTCCACGGCGCCAGACTAGAACACGTTACTGTTCTCGACAAGATACGGTGATCGGGCCGGGTTTGTCAGCTTGGCGCCGAAGTGGAACAGGTTTCAGTGACGTCCGGAGGGTGCGCCGGTCCGCGACGCGTCCTCCGGCGGGGCTCGGCCCGGCAGGCGGCCGCGTAGGTCTCGACCTTGCCCTGGCACGCGCCCAGCTTGAGCGGGCGCGGCCGGGGCGACAGGGAAACCGCGACCGCGACGCCTTGTACCGCATCGCCACCTCCTCATCTGTTCGGAATCGAAGGGGGCGGGGTAGCGAGATCGGCGGTGGCGAGGGGTTCTTTCGATCGATCCGACGGCGAGCCCGGCCCCGAAGCGGCCGGACCCGCCCGTGTGGCTCCTTTGTGGACGGTTACGGCACCGGGGCGGCCTGCGCCCTGGCCACGGCTTCGTCGCGGTCGGGCGGCAGCAGGTAGCCCGACCGCAGGGCCCGGTCCGCCGCCGCGGTGAACTGGGCGAGGTAGGTGGCGTGGTCCGGGTACAGCTGCCGGATCCGGGCCGCTGTCAGCGGCGTGGTGGTGCCCAGCAGCAGGCACGCGCCCGGCACGTTGCCACCGCTGTTGTTGGGGGAGTAGGCGGCCACCGGGACGTCGAGGTCGGGCAGCCGGACACCGCCGAGGGCGTTCTGGTCGCCGTCGCGCAGGATGACGATGTCGAGCAGCATCGAGATCGGGGGCGCCGTGGGCGGGGCGGCGCCGCCGCGCGCCCAGCGGTCCAGGTGGCGGAACGCCGCGTTCTCCGCGTACCGGAACGTCATGCTGTTGACCGGCTTGTCGCACGTCGTGGGGGCGCCGTCGTTGATGGACCGGTCCCGGGCGTTGGCCGCGTTGTACAGGTTCAGGCCGTACTGGTCCGCGTGCGCGGTGCCGGCGACCTCCCAGGTCCGCACCTGCGCGGTGTCCTGCCGGACGGAGGCGGACGCGATGACGTCGGTCTCCGACTGCAGGACGAACACCGGGACACCGAGATCGGTGCGGATCTTCGCCGACAGCGGCCCGATGGCGCCGTCGCCGATCGGCGACGCGAGCGCGGCCCGGCCGTGGATCAGGAAGCCGTCGTAGCTGCGCCGCACCGGCTGGATCGCGTTCGCGAAGGTGGTCAGCCGCAGCGCGGACTGCGAGTGCCCGGTGCCGAGCACCACGGCGGGCGTCCGGCCGCCCAGCAGCTGCGGGTTCGCCCGGACCGCCTGCGCGGCCTGCGAAAACACGTCGTAGGAGAGCGCGTCACCGCTGAGGTTCACCGCCGGGTACCGTGCGGGATCGAGGCTCTTGAGCTTGTCGGCACCGGCTTTCTGGGTCGTCACGCCGACGTAGGCGTAGCCTTCGCGGACGAAGTGTTCGTAGGACTGGGAGAAGTCCACCGGGATGTCGACGCCGAAGCTGACGTTGAGCCATTCGACCACGACCGTGCCGGTGAACCGGGCGGGGTCGCGCGGCCGCACGACGACCAGGCGGGTGGTGTACGGGTTGCCGCTCGAGGCCACGCGCGTGGCCCAGCGGCCGTCGTCGGTCCACAGTCCCACCTGGTCGAACGTGTCGGCCCGGCCGGAAAGCAGGTACTCCTCCTCGACGTACCCGCGCGCGGCGAGGTCCAGGACGCCGCGGGCGCCGCTGACCGGCCAGCCGCGCCCGGCGTCCGCGGGCACCGCCGTGACGGTGGGCGCGGCGGCGGCCTGCGCGGCTTGGGTGGTCCCGGTGAGCAGGACGGCGGGCAGGAGCACGGTCAGCAGCACGAGCAGGGCTCTGCGCATGGGTAACCCCTTCTGCTGGTCGACGGCCCGAAGAGCGGCTCCCGGCTCTTCGACCGTCCACATCGGACAATGGCTGGTGGCCGGCCCGGCCACCACGGTTGTCTCTTACTCGCCGGTAAAGGCGGGGACAACGACGGCGTCGCGAACCGGTGGGAATCCACCCGGGATCGCTCAGAGATGTGACAAGTCCACGCTCCCGTCGCTCGGCTGCCGCGAAAACTCTGGAAAGTGCTTTCGGCGCCGCAACCTTGCGCAGGTGTCACTCGTTGCGCGACTATCTCGGGACGTTCTGCACGTGCATGCGCACGGCGAGGGGGAGTGGTGACCGAAGTGGCGCCGGCGGCGACCGGGACGACGGACGTCCCGACCGACGCGGCCTTGATCGCGGCGGTCCGCGGTGGCGACATCGCGGCGTACGGCGAGCTCTACGACCGGCACCTCCCCGCCGCCCGGCGGGTGGCCGCCGCGATCGCGGCCGACCGGGCGGAGCGCGACGACCTGATCGCCGAAGGGTTCACCCGCGTGCTGCGGATCCTGCGTGCCGGCGAGGGCCCGGACGAGGATTTCCGTCCTTACCTGCTGACGACCATCCGGAACACGATGATCAGCTGGCGCCGGCGCGACGCCGCCGTGTCACTGGTGGCCGAGGTGCCGGACGTGACGCCGGGTGCGGGGAGTGACGAGCCGGTCGGCAGCCGGTTGCACGCCACGGTCGCCGCGGACGCCTTCGCGAGCCTGCCGCAGCGGTGGAAGACGGTGCTGTGGCGGACCGAGATCGACGGCGAGTCGCCCGCGAAGATCGCCGAAGACCTCGGGATGACGCCGAACGGAGTAGCCGCGCTGGCCTACCGCGCCCGCGAGGGCCTGCGCCAGGCGTACCTGGACCAGCACGTGCCCGAGGCGCGGCGGCGCAACTGCAAGAACGTCTCCGGCCAGCTGGCCCGATGGGTGCGCGACGGCATCTCCGACCACAAGGCGCACCGGATCGCCGCCCACCTCGACCGCTGCCCGGACTGCCGGGAGCTGGCCGCGGGGCTCCGGCAGCTCAACGAGGAACTGCCCGCCGCGGTGGCCCCGCTCATCCTGGGCGTCCCGATCGTCTCGCAGTGGCTGTCCACCACCGGCTCGCTCGCCACCTCCGGTGCCGCCGCCGGTGCGACCGGCACGGGGGCGTCCGCCCTGTCGTGGGCCACGGCGGCGAAGGTGGCCGTGGCGGGGGCCGCGCTGGTCACGACGGTGACGATCGGCGCCAGCACGTCCAGCGACGCCCCGGCGCCGTTCTCCGGCGAGGAGGGCACCACGACCCAGCCCGTGCGGACCGGGCCGCAGGCGGGCTCCCGCGCCGGGGTGCCGCCGGGCGGCGTCGCGCCGACGTCGGACGCGGCGGGCTCGGCGGTAGCCACCACCCCGGGCGTGGCGCCGACGGGCGTGCAGCCGGCGGGCGAGTCGGCCGGGGCCGCGAATTCCGGGGACCCGGCGGTTTCGGGCACCGGAAACGGGAACGGCAACGGCAACAACGGAAACGGGAACGGGAACGGCGGGAACGGGAACAACGGCAACGGCCTCGGGAACGACCCGGCCGCGAAGGAGTCCAAGCAGGCGGCCAAGTCTTCGTCGAAGGCCGCGAAGGAATCCGAGAAGGAATCGAAGAAGGCCGAGAAGACGAAGAACCCCGGGGAGTGACCCGGCGCCGCGCGGCGCCGGGGGACGACGCGCGGCCCGGCGGGGGGAGGCCGCCCAGCC
>NZ_JBSGAI010000076.1:0-27101 GCF_053600695.1 Amycolatopsis sp. NPDC005003
TTTGTTTTATGAGTGTTTTTTTTCGTGGGGGGGTCGGAGGACTTGCCCGGGGGGGGTGTCCCGGGGTCGGGGGGTGGGGGCGGGGGGGCCGGCCGGGGATTCCCCGGCCGGCCGCAGCTTTTCGCCCGACGCACGGCGCGGGCGGAGCCGCCTCACCCGCCGGCGACCATGCCGGTGAACAGCCAGTTCAGCCCGCGGTCGAAGTCGCGGTCACGCAGTTCCGCCATCGACTGGTCGCCGTCGCGCTCCAGGAGGCCGCCCTGCTCGAGCGCCGAGGACATCGCCGCCATGCTGCCCCTCACCTCGGCCGCGAACTCCTCCGCCGTCCGGCCCGTCTCGGCCAGGTGCTCCAGCCACCGGCTTTCCGTCGCCGTGAAGCCGTAGACGTACTGGAAGACCACGTTCAGCGCCACCGACCGGTCCTTCAGCGGCAACGGCGAACGCGCCATCACCGCCTGGGCGCACTCGGTGAACTTCAGGCTGCTCGGGCCGATGTTCAGGTACTCGCCGTAGCAGCGGATCGCCCACGGGTGGGCCACCATCGTGCGGCGCCACGCGCGGGCGAGGGCGCGCAGGTCCGCGCGCCAGTCGTGGCCGTCGTCGAGGGCCGGGAGCTCGATCTCGCCCGCCACCGCGTCCAGGGCCAGCTCCAGCAGGTCGTCCTTGTTCGCGACGTACCAGTACACCGACATCGGGGTGACGTTCAGCTCCTCGGCCAGCAGCCGCATCGAGAACTTCGCGTCGCCCTCGGCGTCGAGCACGCGGACCGCGGTCGCGACGATCTTCTCGCGGTCGAGCTCGGATTCGCCGGCCCGGTGCTTGCGCGCCGGCCGCGGGGAAAGCCACACGCTGTCGCGCGGCTGCGAAGCCCGCTTGCCCATCGCGGCCCTCCCTTCGACGGCGGAAGAGTTCAACGGTACGGGGGCAGGGTGCGTGGCGCCACGCACCCTGCCTGCTCAGGGGGATACCGCCGGGGCGGCCTCGGCACGGGCCGCCCGCCGCAGCAGCAGGCCGGCGACCAGGCCGCCCAGCACGACGGCCAGCGCGCCGATCAGCTCGCTGGCGCGCACACCGCCCGCGAAGGCCTCACGCACCTGGGCCTGCAGTTCGGGCGTCCGCGCGTCGAGCAGCGCTTCGTGGAGCGAACCGGCGGCGCCGGCACCGAGGCCGACCGGCAGCAGCGCGGCGAACCGCGAGTTCAGCACGGCGCCGAGGATGGCGACGCCGAGCCCGCTGCCGAACTGGTTCACGGTGCCCTGCACCGCGGCTCCCGCCCCGGCCTTCTCGGCCGGGATCGAGGTCATGATGGCGTTGGCCATGGCGGGCATGGCGAGCGCGATGCCGCCGCCCATGACCAGCAGGCCGGCCAGCATCCCGCCGTACCCGCGGTCGGGGGTGCCCAGCACGGCCACCATGGCGAGACCGACGGCGTTCAGCGTCATCCCGGCGAGGATCGTCCACGCGATGCCGAGCTTCTCGAGCAGCTTCGCGCCGAGGCCGGCGACGTTCAGCGCGACGACCACCAGCGCCAGCGGAGCCGTTTTCAGCCCGGCCTCCAGGGGGCCGTAGCCGAGCACGAGCTGCAGCTGCTGCGTCAGCAGGAAGACCGAGCCGCCCATCCCGAAGGCCACCAGCAGGCCGCCGGAGATCGCGCCGTTGAACCGGCGGTTGCGGAAGAAACCCATGTCCAGCATGGGGCTCGGCACGTGCAGCTCCCACCGGACGAACGCGGCCAGCGCGACCACGCCGATCGCGGCCGCCACCAGGACGGTGGCGGAGGCCCAGCCGTGCTCCGGGCCGGAGATGATCGCGTACACGACCCCGACCATGCCGACCGTGGACAGCGCCGCGCCGACCAGGTCGGGCCGCTTGCCCTGCGGGTCTTTGGACTCCGGCACGAGTTTCGCCACGGCGACGCAGCCGAGCAGCGCCACCGGGATGTTGACGAGGAAGATCGAGCCCCACCAGAAGTGGGCGAGCAGCGCACCGCCGATCAGCGGGCCGCTGGCGTACCCGAAGGAGCTGACCGCGCTCCACAGCCCGATCGCCTTCGGCAGTTCCTTCTCGTCGAAGACCTGCATGACGACGGCCAGCGTGGTGGTCGTCAGGAGTGCCCCGCCGATGCCCATCCCGGCCCGGGCCGCGATCAGCTGCCCGGAGGACAGGCTGAACGCGGCGGCCAGCGAACCGGCGCCGAAAAGCACGAGCCCGACGAGCAACGAGCGTTTCCGGCCGTACCGATCGCTGAAACTCCCGGCGGTGAGCAACAGCCCGGATTGCACGAGCGCATAAGCGTTGATCATCCATTGGATATCGGCGGTGGTGGCGCCGAGGTCTTCGGTGAGCTTGGGGATCGCCAGGTTCAGGACCGTGTTGTCGACCAGGACGACCAGCTGGGCCAGCGAGATGACGGCCAGGATCAGCCAGCGTCGTGGATTCCGGGTTTCGGTCACCGCCACCGTGGCGTGCATTTCGCGCAAGAGGGCTCCCCCGGTAGCGAATTGCTTCCGACAAGTTCTTATACACCATATAAGGGGTCGGAAGCGGTGCGCAAGGGGCTCAGCGCAATGACAGCCAATGGGGGAAGCTGGTGCGCATCAGCTTTCGTCGCGGAGTCGTCCGGAGTGCTCATACCGGCTCGGCCTGAAGGGCGGGGCCGAGGAGGAGCCCGCCGTCGATGACGTACTCCGACCCCGTGACGAACGACGCGTCCGGCGACGCGAGGAACAGCAGCAGCCGGGTGACGTCGGCCGGCTCCCCGAGCCGGGGGATGGCGAACGGCTCGGGCGAGTAGAAGTCGGCGATGGCCGCGGCCGCCCCGGCTGCCGGTTCGTGGATGAAGGGGGTCGAGATCACGCCGGGGTGGATGGCGTTCACCCGGATGTGGTCGCGGCCGAGCTCGAGCGCCGCCGTCCGGGTCAGCCCTCGCACGGCCCACTTGCCCGCGACGTACGGCGCGTAGTGCGCCGTGCCGCCCAGGCCCATGGTCGAGGCGATGTTGACGATGGCTCCCCCTCCGGCGCGGCGCAGAGCGGGGGCGGCGACCTTGATGCCGAGGAACGTCCCGGTGAGGTTGACGTCGAGGATGCGCGACCACGTGACCTGGTCCGTGTTCTCGATCGTTGCGGGCGGGTTCTGCACCCCCGCGTTGTTGACGAGCACGTTCAGGCCGCCGAAAGCGCTTTCGGCGGCCGGCACGGCAGCGGACCACGAGCTCTCGTCGGTGACGTCCAGGTGGACGAAGCGAGCACGGGTCCCGAGTTCGTCGGCGAGAGCGGCGCCGAGGTGCGCGTCGATGCCGCCGATCACCACGTTCGCTCCCTCCACGTGGAAGGCGCGCACGTGGCTCGAGCCCTGGCCGCCGGTCCCGCCGGTCACGAGCACGGTCTGGTTGTCGAAGCGGGGCATTCGAATTCCTTCGGTACGGCAATGGTGAGCCGGTCGACTCACCATGCACCCGACACTAGGCGGGCGCCAGTGGCGAGTCAAGCCACTCACCTCGTATGCTCGGCCCATGAGCAGGGCCGTCACGACGTACCACCAGCGCGTCGCCCAGGAGAAGCGCGCGCTGATCGTGGCGGCCGCGACCGCGCTGTTTCTCGAGCTGGGCTACGACCGGACGTCGCTGGCGCGGATCGCCGAGCGCTCGGGCGTTTCGCGGGCCACCTTGTTCAAGCAGTTCCCGACCAAGGCCGCCCTGTTCGACGCCATCGTCACGGAGTCGTGGTCGACCGCCGAGGAAGAAGATCCGCCGCCGGCCGGCGACGTCGTCGAGGGGCTCACCGCCATCGGCCGCCGCTACGCCGAGCTGCTGGGCCGGGCCCGGATGACCGACCTGTTCCGGATCGTCATCGCCGAGCTGCCCCGGTTCCCCGAACTGGCCCATGCGCAGTTCTCGCAGGGGAAGATGCCCTACTTCGAGTCCGTGCGCAGCTACCTGATCGCCGAACACGAGGCGGGAACGGTGCGGGTCGAGGACGCGGACCTCGCCGCCACCCAGTTCCTGGGCATGATCTCCAACTACGTCTTCTGGCCGACACTCCTGGTGCCGGGCTGGGAGGTGAGCGCCGAACGCGTCGCCCAGGTGGTCGACGAGGCCGTCCGCACCACCGCCGCCCGGTACGCCACGACCGGGCCAGGGCCGTCCACCGGCGACTGAGTGCCGCCGTGAAAGCCGGGCCGCACGGCGCAGGCGGGTGCCCGTGCGATGCGGCCCGGAGCGCAGAAAGCGCTGTCACGCCATGAGGTCGGTTTCGGTGATGCCGGGCCCCTGACCGGCGCGGATGAACCACTCGGTGCCGAACATGGTCCGGAACGCGTCCTCCGGCAGGTCGGTGAACAGCGTGGACTGCGGGGTGATCTGGCTGGCGTGGGCGAGCAGCGCCTTGCGCTTGTACTCGGTGTACGCGGAGACGTCGACGCGGCAGGTGAGCTCGGCTTCCGGGGTGCCGAAGTCCGGACCCGCGGGCAGCTCGACGCCGGCCTGGTCGGCGAGCACGCGCTGGTTCGCCTTGATGTGCTCGCGGTTGATCGTGGACTGGAAGACCTTCGCCGTGCCCGCGAGTTCCGCCGCCCGGGTGCCGACGCGGTGCACCTGGATGTGGTCGGGGTCGCCGTAGGTGCCCTTCTCGTCGTACACCGTCAGCACGTCGGCGTTCTCCTCGCGGAGGATCGCGGCGAGCTTGCGCGCGGCCTCCTCGACGTCCGCGGTCTGGAACGTGCCGCCCTCGGTGGCGGCCACCATCCCGGAGTCGGCGTAGCCGAGGAACTCGAGCCGGTCCACGCCGAGCACGTCGGCGGCCGCCCGGGCTTCGGCCGCCCGGCGGTCGGCCAGGGTTTCGCCTTGGGCGAGCAGGCCGTCCGGCTGGTACCCGAGCTCGCCGCGGGTGGCGAGCACGAGCACGACGCGGTGGCCGTCCTCGTGGGCCTTGCGCAGGACGCCGCCGCAGGTGGTGGTGTCGTCGTTGGGGTGTGCGTGGAAGGAAACGAGAGTGCCCATGGCGCCGAACCTACGCACGCGAAGCGCGCGCGGGATCCCGCAGATGAGCAGTCACAACACTTCTCCCGCGGCCACCGCCCCGGCGAGCGCCACCGCGCCGCGCAGTGAAGACAACCCGCCCAGCGCCGCCGGCTGCACGGGTACCGGGGTCTGGCCCTGCCGCACGAAATCCGCGAGGTGCCCGGCCACCGACGGCACGATCTCCGGAATCCCCGCCGCGAACCCGCCGCCGATCAGCACCCGGTCCGGGTGGACGAGTTCCTGCACCCCGGTCACCGCCGCGGCCAAGGCGCGGGTGGTCCCTTCGAGCGCATCGGCCGCCCACGGCGCCCCTTCGCGCAAGGCCCGCTGCAGCGCGTAGAACGAGACGTCCGCTCCGCGCAGGAGCGACGCGCGGCGGAGGGTCGCCGGGCCGGAAGCAAGCGCTTGCAGGCACCCCCGGCGGCCGCACACGCAGCGGACCCCGCCCATCTCGACGATCACGTGGCCGATCTCGAACGACCCGCGGCCGAGGCCGGGGCACGGCACGCCACCCAGCACCAGGCCGCCGCCGATGCCGGTGCCGATCCCGATGTACAGCAGGTTTTCGCAGCCCGAGGCCCGTGCCTCGGCCAGCGCGCCGAGGTCGCCGTCGTCCGCCCAGGCGACCGCCGCTTCGGGGAACAGCTCGTGCAACGCCGTTTTCAGGTCGACCCCGGTCCACTCCGGACGGCTGGGCCAGGTCGCGATCCGGCCGTCCGGGCCGACCGTGCCGGGCATCGCGACCCCGACCGCCTCCAGCGGGACGCCGAGCCGCTCGCGCAGCCGGGCCACGTGCTCGCTCAGCTGCGCGAGGTCCTCCTCCGCGCTGCGCCGGGCGCCCCAGGAGAACGAGGTTTCCTCGATGCACTCGGCGCCGGCCTCGACACGGAAGGCGACCTTGGTGCCGCCGACGTCGATGCCGAGGTGGTACGGGGTGCCCACGTCGTCAGCGGCCGGGCACCGACGGGCAGAGCGCGAGCAGGTCGGCCGGCTGCCGCAGCACCACGTCGGGACCGGCGGCGAGCAGCTCGCCGATGTCGTCCGGAGGCGCCCACAGCGCGGCGGCCGAAGCGACGCCCGCCCCCTGCGCGCTGGCGATGTCGGTGGGCGCGTCGCCGATCATCATGGCCTGCCCGGGCGGGACGTCCAGCAGGTCCAGCGCGTGCCGCACGATGTCCGGGGCCGGCTTGGGCCGGGCGACCTCGTCCGAGCCGATGACGTGCTCGAAGAACGGGAGCAGGCCGAGGTCGTCCAGCAGGGACCGGGCCCGCGGGCCGCTCTTGCCGGTGGCGACGGCCAGCCGCAGGCCCCGCGCCCGCAGCGTCAGCAGCAGCTCGGTGACGCCGTCGAACACCTGGACCTCGCTCGCGAGGCGGTAGCTCTCGCGGACGAACGGTTCTTCCAGCTCCAGCGGAAGGTCCATGATCCGCATGATATCCGGAAAATAGCGGCCGAGGTGGCGCCGATATTCGGCGAAGGGCGCGGGCCCGTCGCCGACGACCTCCGCGTAGGCGATGGCGAAGGCCTCGCTCATCACCGCGAAGCTGTCGACGACGACGCCGTCGAGGTCGAAGATGACCGCGTGCCGGACCGGGACCGAGGGATCGGCCCCGGTCTGCGGCCGATCGACGATCGGGAACGTCATCGAGCACCCCTCTCTACTGGAACGCCGGGACCGCGCCACGCGCCGAGCCCGCGGAGGTGTAGAAGTTCTCGATCATCTGCACGATCGGCCGTGCTTCGGCGACGGCCCGGCCGCGGTTGCCGGGATCGGCCAGCATCGCGGCGAGGTCGCCCACCTGGCGGGTGTATTCGACGCCGACGGGTTCGAGCGGCACGGGCAGCCGGGTGGTGGTGCCTTCGCGCGTCACCGTCAGCACGGGTTCGGGCTCGCGGTTGGGGCTGAAGCCGAAGGTGCACCGCAGGTCCGCGGTGCCGGCGCGGCCCTCGACGTGGATCACCGAGACGTCCCGCGCCTGGTGCGAGGCCCAGCTCGCCCGCAGCGAGACCGAGACGCCGTCTTCGCGGACCAGGAAGCCGCGCGCGGTGTCCTCGACGTCGGCGGCGTCGGCGCCGAGCTGGTCCTGCCGCCAGGCCGCGCGCCAGGCGCCGGCGTTGACGAAGTCGTCCGACGTCACGCCGATGACCTGGGTGAAGGCGGCCGGGCCGAGCAGGAACGCGAGCGTGTCGAGCAGGTGCCAGCCGAGGTCGTACAGCGCTCCCCCGCCGGCCTTCTCGCGCCGGGTGAACCAGCCGCCCGCGCGCGGGACACCCCGCGCCCGGATCCAGCCCATGGCGACGTGCCGGATGTCGCCCAGCTCCGGCAGGAGGCCCCGAAGGGCCCCGACGTCACCGCGGTAGCGGGCGGCGCTGCCGGCCAGCAACATGCCGCCGCTGCGTTCGGCCGCCGCGAGGACGCCGATCTCGGCCGAGGTCAGGCACACCGGCTTCTCCAGGAACACGGAGATCCCGGTGGCGAGCAGCGCGCCCGCCACCTCGGTGTGCAGGTAGTTGGGCACCGCCACGACGGCGAGGTCGACGTCACGCGCGGTCAGCGCGGACACCGCGGCGTGGGTGGGGATGCCGGTGGCCTTCGTGAACGCCTGCCGGGACGCCGGGTCGGCGTCCACGGCGGCGACCACCTCGAAGTCCGCGTGCTCGCGCAGCAGGGGCAGCCACAGCTCCCGGCCCGCCCAGCCGAGCCCGACCACCGCGGCCCGGACACTCATGCCCGCGCCACGGCGTCGGCGATGATCTCGGCGGTCGCGTGCAGCTCCGGCTCGCCGGCCAGCAGCACCCGGTGGTGCAGCCAGACGCAGTCGCTGCTGATCGCGTCGGTGTTCGGGCAGCGCTCGGCGATCGCGGCCACGCTCTCGTCGGGCGCGCCGAGCTCCCAGAAGGCGTCGGTGCGGTAGATCGCGCGGAAGGCCGCGAAAGCGGGCAGGCCGGCTTCGACGAGCCGGTCGACCAGGGCGTTGCGGCGTTCCTCGGCGAGCCCGGGGATGCGGAACATGGCCATGTAGTGGGAGTTGCGGTCGGCGCGCACGTCACCGCCCTGCGGCACCACGCCGTCGATCTCCCCGAGCAGCCGGGACAGCAGCGTCCAGCGCTCGTCGCGCACCGCGATCTGCGCGTCGAGGCGGGCCAGCTGCGCGCGCAGCACGGACGCGGAGAACTCGTTGAGCCGCATGTTGGAGCCGGCGATCTGGTGGAAGTACCGGCGGTCGTCGCGGGGACGGCCGCAGCTGTGCCGGAGGAACGCCGTTTCGTACTTTTCGGTCTCGCCCTCGGGGAAGACGACCGCGCCGCCCTCGCCCGCCGTCATCAGCTTGCCGTTCTGGAAGCTGAAGGTGGCGATGCTGTCCAGTTCGCCGACGCGCTTGCCCTGCCAGCGTGCGCCGTGCGCGTGCGCGGCGTCCTGCAGCAGCGGGACGCCGGTGTCGGCGGAGATCTTCGCCAGCGCGTCCATGTCGGCCATCAGCCCGGCCATGTGCACCGGCATGATCACCTTGGTGCGCGAGGTGACCGCGGCCGCCACGGCGTCGGAGTCGAGGTTGTAGGTGGCCGCGTCGACGTCGACCGGGACGGTGACCGCGCCGAGCCGCTGGGCGGCCTGGGACGAGGAGATGAAGGTGAAGGCGGGCACGACGACCTCGGTGCCCGGGCCGACGCCCATGACCTGCAGGGCGAGCTCCAGCGCGTGCGTGCCGTTGGTGACGGCCAGCGCGTGCGCGGCGCCGTGGTGCTCGGCGAACTCGCGCTCGAAGGAGTTCACCTCGGTCCCGCCCATGCGCCACCACTGACCCTGTTCGAGCGCGCGGGCCAACCCGTCCCGCTCGGCGTCGTCGTACTGCGGCCACGCGGGGAATTCCGGTGCCTTTCGCGCGTTCATGGTTCTCCGAATCTCCGCTGGGGTTCGAATGGAAAAAGGCTAGATCGGCGCCCGGCCCGCCGACATCCCCCGGCTTGGTAGTGCGGCTTTGTCAGCCCAGGCCGAAGAAAGCGCGGTAGGAGTTCAATTGGCCTTCGAGCATGTGAATTCCGTAATGGACGCGGTGGCCCAGAGCCGCCGCTTCGCGGAGAAGGCGGGTTTCGCGGGGTTTCATCACGATGTCGGCGACCACGGTTCCCGGGGCCAGCTCGTCCGGCCGGAACGGCAACGGGTCGCCGGGCCGCAGCCCGAGCGGCGTCGCGTTCACGACGATGTCGGCGCCCGCGGTGTCCGGTGCGGCCGAAATCGACGTCCGGCCGGGCCAATACGCGTCCAGGCGGGCTCGGAGCGCGGTGCGTTTCGCGGTGTCCGGGTCGCACACCGCGAGCCGGCCCGCGCCCGCGGCCAGCAGAGCCGCCGCGATGGCACTGCCCGCGCCGCCGGCCCCGGCCACGGCCACCTTCCGGGCCCGGGGATCGTGCCCGGCCCCGGCGAGCCCGGCCACGAACCCGGTGCCGTCGAAGTTCTCGGCGTACCACCGGCCATCGGCTTCGCGCCGCAGGGCGTTGGCGTTGCCGGTGATTTCGGCCATCGGGCTGCGCCGGTCGGCGAGCCCGGCCGCGGCCGGCTTGTGCGGCACGGTGACGAAGATGCCATCGAGGTTGGCGACGGCCTGCAGCCCGGCGACGATCCGCGCGAGGTCCGGCGGCTTCGCGTGCACCGGGACGAGCACCGCGTCGACGCCCAGCTCGGCGAAGAGCGGGTTCAGCAGCCCGGGCGACCGGACCTGGGCGACCGGATCGCCCAGCACGGCGTACAGGCGGGTGGTGCCGCTGATGCCCATGACCGCCACTCCTCAGCCCAGCATGTTCGCGACGGCGGACGCGAGTTCGAGCGACTGGTCGGCGTTGAGCCGCGGGTCGCAGGCGGTCAGGTAGCGGCCGGGCAGGTCGGCCTCGGCGATGCCCGCGGCGCCGCCGAGGCATTCCGTGACGTCGTCGCCGGTCACCTCGACGTGGATGCCGCCCGGGTGGGTGCCGAGCTGCCGGTGCACCGCGAAGAATCCCGCCAGCTCGGCGACGACGTGCCCGAAGTGCCGGGTCTTGTAGCCGTTGCCCGAGGTCCGGGTGTTGCCGTGCATCGGGTCGCACTGCCAGATCACCTCGTGCCCGGAGGCGGTGACCTTCTCCACGATCGGCGGGAGCAGCTCGCGGACCCGGTCGTGCCCCATCCGGCTGACCAGCGTCAGCCGCCCCGGCGTGTGGTGCGGGTCGAGCCGCCGCACGTACTCGACGACCTCCTCCGGGGTGCAGCTCGGCCCCAGCTTCAGGCCGATCGGGTTGGACAGCAGTTCGGCGAAGGCGATGTGGGCGCCGTCGAGCTGCCGGGTGCGTTCCCCGATCCACAGGAAGTGCGCCAGCCCGCTGGACAGCCGGGGTTCCGGGCCGCCGGAATCCGCCCACAGCCCGGTCCGCTCGTAGTCGAGCAGGAGCAGCTCGTGGCTGACGAAGATCTCGGCCGGACGCGGTGGCCGGACATCGTTCGGGAAAGCACCCGCGGCGGACGCGCGGCGGGCGCCGGCCAGCACCACCTGCGGTGCCTCGACGCGCTCGGCGCAGAGCTTGCGGACGAGGTCCATCGCGCCGGCCGCGTGGGCGTAGGCCAGCAGCATCCGGTGGGGGTCGGGCGTACGGGCGGCGGCCGTGCACTCCGGGGAGTTCACGATGTCGCCCCGGTAGACCGGCAGGCCCAGCGCGTCGACGGTGTTGGACCGCGGCTTCGCGAACTGCCCGGCCATCCGCGCGACCTCGACCACCGGCAGGCCGGCCGCCTCGGCCAGCACCCCGCCCATCCGCTCCAGCAGCCCCAGGTTGGCCCGCAGGTGCGGCTCGGTGTTGCCGGCGAACGTCTCCGCGCAGTCCCCGCCCTGCAGCAGGAACGCCTCGCCGCGGGCCACCGACGCGAGCCGGCCGCGCAGCCGTGCGGTCTCCTCCGGCGCCACGATCGGCTCGGCGTCGTGCAGCAGCTCGAGCACCGCCCCGGCCCGCTCGGCGTCCGGCCAGCACGGCTGCTGGGCGGCCGGGCGGGCCAGCGCCGCGCTCAGCCGGCCGGCCAGCACCTCCTCGACCGCCCGGCCAGGGTCCGCGAGCCGCTTCACGTCGCCGCCGTTTCCGTCGTGCCCACCAGGTTTTCCAGGCTCTCGCGGGGCATCCGGGCCAGCACGTCCGTGACGACGTCCGCCGGCACGTCGCGCACCAGCTCCGCGCCCCGCGGCCCGGCCAGCACGAAGGCGAGCCCGGTGAGCGCCTTCTTGTCCCGGCGCATCCGGCGGACGAGCACGTCGGCGTCGACGCCCTCGGGCAGCGCGGCGGGCAGGCCGTAGTGGCGGACGACGGCGAGGTGTTCGTCCACACCGGACTGGTCGATCCGGCCGAGCGCGCCCGCCAGCCGGCCCGCGAAGACCGTCCCGATGGCCACCGCCTCGCCGTGGCGCAGCGCGAAGTCCGTCGCGATCTCCAGCGCGTGGCCGAGGGTGTGGCCGTAGTTGAGCAGGTGCCGCGGCCCGGCGTCCCGCTCGTCCCGCGCCACGATGCCCGCCTTGAGGGTGACGCCGGCGGCGATCTGCTCCGGCAGCGGCCGTCCCCGCAGGTCCGGCGCGCCGATGAAGTGGCAGCGGGCGATCTCACCGAGGCCGTTCCGCAGCTCCCGCCGCGGCAGGGTGGTCAGGTAGTCCGTGTCGCACAGCACCGCGCTCGGCTGCCAGTACGCGCCCACGAGGTTCTTGCCCGCCGGCAGGTTCACCGCGGTCTTCCCGCCGACGCTGGCGTCCACCTGCGCGAGCAGGGACGTGGGCAGGTGGACCACGGCGATCCCCCGGTGGTACAGCGCGGCGGCGAGCCCGACGACGTCCGTGGTCGTGCCGCCGCCGCAGGAGACCACGACGTCGGAGCGGGTCAGCCCGAACCGCGCGAACTCGCCGCACAGTTCCTCCACTGTGGACAGCCGCTTGGCCGGCTCGCCGTCCCGGGCCGGCAGCACCAGCGTCTCGACGCCGGTGCCGGGCACCCAGGCGTGCGGCCGGGCCGAGACGACCACGGCCCGCCGGGCGCCGAGCCGCCGGACGACGTCGGGCAACGCCGTCCGCACCCCGGGGCCGACCACCACGTCGTAGGAGCGCTCGGCCAGGCGCACCGGAATCGTCGTCCTCACGGCGACGGCTCCCGCGGCTCCGGCAGCGTCCGGTAGGGCAGGTCGGTGATCCGGGACACCGGCTCACTGCCGTGGTGGAGGTACTCGCCGCCGTAGAAGAAGCCGAGGTACGGGACGTAGTGCACGTGGTACGCGGTCCGCCAGAGGCCGGTGAACTTCGCCAGCAGGCCCTCTTTTTCCCTCATCGTCGTGCCTTCCGTGGTCAGCCGAGGTCGCCGGTCAGCACGCGGGCCACCAGCGTCCGGAGCTCGTCGTCGTCGGTGATGGTGCGCACCTGTTCGCGGCCGTTCTCGACCGTCAGGTACCGGCGCTGCCGCAGGAAGACCTGGCCGTTTTCGAACGCCCGGCCGCACAGGGTTTCCTGGGTGTCGGTGCGGGCGGTGTCCCCCACCAGCGCCCGGAAGTTGTCCTCCAGTTCCTTCCAGTCGCGCCACTGCCGCGGTTGCGTCGTGAAGGTGTAGACGACGCTCCAGCGGGTGACCGCGCCCCGGCGTCGCAGCGCGTACCCGGTTTCCTGCTCCACCAGCCGGAACTGGCTGCCGTACTGGGTCTGCACCGCGGGCGACACCGGCAGCGGCTCGACGTAGGTGGGGCCGGGGTAGCCGACGTCCACGAGCCAGCCGGCGCCGTCCAGGGTGACCAGGTTGAACATGTGCTCGACGTCGGTCCCGAAGTTCTCCCGGCCTTCGGCGGTGCTGCCGGCGAGCGGGATGACGTCGTAGCCCAGCTCGGTCAGGAGCCGGTGGAACAGCCGGTTCAGGTGGTAGCAGGCGCCGCCCTTCCCTTCGGCGATGCTGGTCGCGAAGACGGCGTCCTCGTCGAGGTCGACGACGTTCACCGCGTCCCGCAGTGGGTAGGCGAGGCTGTTGTACGGGATCGCCATCAGGTGGCGTTTCTGCAGCTTCGCCAGGGTTTCCAGGTCCACGCCGGTTTCCCCGCCGCAGCCGATCCGCTGGAGGTAGGTCTCCACGTCGAACACGTTCACCACCTTCTTTCAGAGCAGTTCGGTCAGGTGCGCGGCGAGCAGTGCCGGTGTCGGGTGGTCGAAGACCACGCTCGGCGCGATCTTCCGTTCGGTGCGGGCGCGCAGCCGGTTGCGGAGCTCGATCGCGGTGAGCGAGTCGAAGCCGATCTCGAACAGCCCCTGGTCCGGGTCGACCTGGTGGGCGGCGCGGTAGCCGAGCACCCCGGCCACCTGCGTGCGCACCAGTTCCAGGACGACCTTCGCCCGCTCGTCCGGCCCGAGCCCGGCCAGCCGCCCGGCCCAGTTCTCGTCCACAGTGGACGCCGGCCGGGCCTGCTGCCGTCCGGCGCGGACCAAGCCGCGCAGGAGGTGCGGCACTTCGGTGCCGGCCGCCGCTTCGGCGCGCAGGCCCCGCAGGTCGAGCCGGGCGGGCACCAGCAGCGCCTCGCCCGCCCCGATGGCGGCGTCGAAGAGATCCATGCCGTCCGCGGGTTTCATGGCGACCAGCCCACCGCGCCGGGTCATCCGGGCCCGGCCGGCTTCGCCGGTCCCGGCCGCCATGCCGCCAGTGGTCTGGTCCCACAGGCCCCACGCGAGCGACTGGCCCGGCAGGCCGGCCGCGCGCCGGTGGGCCATCAGCCCGTCCAGGTACGCGTTGGCTGCGGCGTAGCTGCCGCTGCCCGCGCCCATGAACACCGCGGACACCGAGGAGTAGACGACGAACGCGTCGAGGTCGAGGCCGCGGGTCAGCTCGTCGAGGTGCCGCACGGCATCGACCTTGGGGGCGAACACCGCGGCCAGCCGGTCCGGCGTCACCGTCCCGATCACCCCGGCGTCGGCGATACCGGCCGTGTGCACCACGGCGGTCGGCCGGTGCTCGGCCAGCAGGGCCGCCACCTGGTCCCGGTCCGCGACGTCGCAGGCGGCCACGGCGACCTCCGCGCCGAGCGCGGTGAGGTCGGTGACCAGGTCTTTCGCGCCTTCGGCGGCCAGACCGCGCCGGCTCGCCAGGACCAGCTTCCGCACGCCGTGCCGCTCGACCAGGTGCCGGGCGGCCAGGCCGCCGAGCGACCCGGTGCCGCCGGTGATCAGCACCGTCTCGCCGAAGTCCACGTCCGAGTCCTTGGCCGCCGCGCGGGTGAGCCGCGGGACGTGGAGGGTCGTGCCCCGCACCGCGAGCTGCGGCTCGCCGGTGGCCAGCACCGCACCCAACGGCAGCTCGCCGTCGGTGTCGACGAGGATGATCCGGTCCGGGTTCTCCGCTTGCGCGGCGCGGACCAGGCCCCAGACCGCGGCCCCGGCCGGGTCCGTCACCCCGCCGTCGCCGGCGGGCACCGCGCCCCGGGTCACGATCGCCAGCTTCGTGCTCTCCAGGCCGCCGCCGGCCAGCCAGCACTGGACGACGTCCAGCACCCGGACGGTGAGTTCCAGCGGATCGTCCCCGGCGGCGTCCATGACGGCCACCGCCGGTGCTTCGGCCGCGCCGGTCAGCACATCGTCGGCCAGCGTCGCCACCTGCTCGGCGGTCGCCGCCGGTACCCAGGACGGCTCCGGCAGCGTCGTGTCCACAGAGGACAGCCGGGTCCAGTCCACCCGGAACAGTGCCCCGGTGTCCGCCGCCATCGTCAGCTGGTCGTTCGTCACCGGGCGGCCGACCAGGGACTCCAGCGTCACGACCAGGCCACCGGTTCCGTCGACGGCTTCGAGGGACAGGCTGTCCGGTTCGGGCTTGGCCACGCGCACCCGCAGCATCGAGGCGCCGGCCGCGTGCAGCCGCAGCCCGTTCCACGCGAACGGCAGCCGCACCTCGTCGCCGTAGGACTCGGTGTCCGCCGCGACGCTGACCATGGTCGAGTGCAGGGCCGCGTCCAGCAGCGCGGGGTGGATGCCGAACGCGGCCGCGTCCGTCCCCTCGGGCAGCGTGATCTCGGCGAAGGTTTCGTCACCGCGCCGCCACACCGCGCGCACGGCCCGGAAGGTGGGCCCGTAGCCGTAGCCGACGTCCGCGAGCACGTCGTAGGCGCCGGTGATGTCCACCGCCTTCGCGTCGGGCGGCGGCCAGGCGGCGAAGTCGAAGCCGGCGGTGCCCCGCGGGCGGTCGTCCGGGGCCAGCACGCCGGTCGCGTGCCGGACCCAGCCGTCCGCGTCCTCGCGCAGGGAGTGGATGTCGACCGTGCGCGAGCCGTCCTCGCCGGGACCGCCGAGCGCGACCTGGACGCGGACGCCGCCGCGGCGGGGCACCACCAGCGGTGCCTCGATGACCAGCTCGTCGAGCAGCGAGCAGCCGGCTTCGTCACCGGCCCGCACGGCCAGCTCGACCAGCCCGGTGCCGGGGACGATCACGACGTCCCGGACCGCGTGGTCGGCCAGCCAGGGGTGCGTCCGCAGGGACAGCCGCGAGGTGCAGACCAGGCCGTCGGACTGCGGCAGCGCCACGACAGCGCCGAGGAGCGGGTGGTCGGCCCCGGCCAGGCCCAGCGAGACGGCGTCGGACGCGGAGTCCGCGGCGCGGAGCCAGTAGTGCTCGTGGTCGAAGGCGTACGCCGGCAGGTCCACCCGGGCGGGCGGCACCAGCGTGGCCCAGCCGATTTCGACGCCGCGGACGAACAGTTCCGCCATCGACGTCAGCAGCCGGCGAAGGCCACCGTCGTCCCGCCGGAGGGAACCGGTGACGACGGTGTCGGTCTCGTCGGTGCGCTCGGTGATCGGCTGGACCAGCACCGGGTGGGCGCTGATCTCGACGAACACGCCGTGCCCCTGTCCGAGCAGCGTGTCCACGGCCGGGCCGAACCGCACCCGGCCGCGCAGGTTCCGGTACCAGTAGCCGCCGTCCACGACACCGTCGTCGGTGATCCACTCGCCGGTCAGGGTGGAGAGGAACGGCACCAGCGGCGCCCGGGCGTCGAGCCCGGAGAGGGCTTCGGCCAGGGGCTCCTCGAGGTCTTCGACGTGCCGGGTGTGCGAGGCGTAGTCCACCGCGACCCGCCGGACCCGGATTCCCTCACCGGACAGCACTTCCAGCGTTTCGCCGAGGGCCTCGGCGTCCCCCGCGATCACCACGGATCCCGGACCGTTGACGGCGGCCACCTCGACCCCGTCCACCAGCCGCGGCACCACATCGGCTTCGCCCGAAGCGACCGAGGCCATGCCGCCGCGGCCGGAGAGCTTCGCGGCGATGGCCTGGCTGCGCAGCGCGACCACCTTCGCCGCGTCTTCGAGCGACAACGCCCCGGACACACAGGCCGCGGCGATCTCGCCCTGGGAGTGGCCGAGCACCGCGTCGGGGACCACGCCGACCGAGGACCACACTGCGGCCAGGCCGATCATCATCGCCCAGCTCGCGGGCTGCAGCACCTCGACCCGGTCCAGGTCACCGTCGCCGCGCAGGACGTCGAGCAGCGACCAGTCGATCCACGGCTCCAGCGCGGCCGCGCACTCGGCGATCCGCTCGGCGAACACCGGCGACGCGTCGAGCAGCTCCCGGCCCATGCCCACCCACTGCGAGCCCTGGCCGGGGAAGACCCAGACGAGCTTGCCCGGTGTCCCGGCCCGGCCGGTGACCAGGCCGAGTTCGTCCTCGCCCCGGGCGAGCGCGGCCAGTCCGGCGCGGGCCTCGTCGGCGGACTCCGCCACCACGACCGCGCGTTCGCCGAACCGGGCCCGGCCCGGCAGGGCACCGGCGACGCCGGAAAGGGGCTCGTCCCCGAGGAACGCGGCCAGCCGGCGCGCCTGCCCGGCCAGGGAGCCGGCACTGCGGGCCGACACGACCAGCGGCACCACGCCAGCCGGCTTCTCGCCGACGGCCGGTGGCTCGTCCGGCGCCTCTTCGACGATCAGGTGGGCGTTCGTGCCGCTGATCCCGAACGAGGACACCCCGGCCCGGCGAGGACGGCCGTTGCGCGGCCACTCCCGGGCCTCGGTCAACAACGAGACCCCGCCCGCGGACCAGTCGACCTGGCTGGTGGGCTCTTCGACGTGCAGGGTCGGCGGCATGACGCCGTGCCGCAGCGCCTGCACCATCTTGATCACGCCCGCGACACCCGCGGCCGACTGCGTGTGCCCGAAGTTCGACTTCACCGAACCCAGCCACAACGGCGTCTCCCGGTCCTGGCCGTAGGTGGCCAGCAGCGCCTGCGCCTCGATCGGGTCGCCCAGCGCCGTCCCGGTGCCGTGGCCCTCGACGATGTCCACATCGGACGGTTGCAGGCCGGCGCCGGCAAGGGCCCGGCGGATCACCCGCTGCTGGGACGGCCCGTTGGGCGCGGTCAGGCCGTTGGACGCGCCGTCGGAGTTCACCGCGCTGCCGCTCAGCACGGCCAGGATCCGGTGCCCGCGCTCGCGCGCCACCGAAAGCCGCTCCAGCACGACGACACCGACGCCCTCGGCCCAGCTCGTGCCGTCCGCGCCTTCGGCGTAGGCCTTGCACCGGCCGTCGCCGGCCAGGCCCCGCTGCTTCGCGAATTCGACGAAGGTGCCGGGCGTCCCCATCACCGTGACCCCGCCGGCCAGTGCCATCGAGCACTCGCCCTGCCGCAGCGCCTGCCCGGCCAGGTGCATCGCGACCAGCGACGACGAGCACGCCGTGTCGATCGTGACCGCCGGGCCCTCGAACCCGAAGACGTAGGAGACCCGGCCCGACACGACGCTCGAAGCGCCCGCGGTGCTCGCGTAGCCCTCCAGTTCGGCCGGGTCCGCGCCCATTCCGTAGCCCTGGTTGGACACGCCGGCGAACACGCCGACGTCGGCGCCCTTCAGCGAACCCGGGTCGACGCCGGCCCCTTCGAGGGCTTCCCAGGACGCCTCCAGCAGCAGCCGCTGCTGCGGGTCCATGGCGAGGGCTTCACGCGGGGAAATCCCGAAGAAGCCCGCGTCGAACAGGCCCGCGCCTTCGAGGAATCCGCCCTGGCTGGTGTAGGTGGTGTCGGGGTCGTCGTCGAACAGGTTCTCCAGGTCCCAGCCGCGGTCGTCGGGGAACGGAGACAAGCCTTCGCGGCCCTCGCGCACCAGGCGCCAGAGGCCTTCGGGATCGGTGACTCCGCCGGGCAGGCGGCACGCCATGCCGACGATGGCGATCGGCTCGCCGGCGTCCGCGGCCGTCGTCTTCGCCGCCGGAGTGGTGGCCACGCCGCCGCCGAGTTCGTCGCGCAGGTAGCGGGCCAGCGCGACCGGCGTCGGGTAGTCGAAGACCAGCGTGGCGGGCAGCTTGAGCCCGGTCGCCTCGCGCAGCCGGTTGCGCAGCTCCACCGAGGTGAGCGAGTCGAACCCGGTGTCCTTGAACGCCGTGTCCGCGCGGACGGCCTCCGGCCCGGCGTGCCCGAGCACCAGCGCGACCTGCGTGCGGACGACGTCGAGCAGCAGTGCCTCCTGCTCGGCCGGGGCGAGCCCGGCGAGCCGCCCGGCCACGCCGGAGTCCACAGTGGACGCCGGACGCGCCTGCTGCCTGCCGGGGCGGACCAGGCCGCGCAGCAGGTGCGGCACCGTCCCGGCGGCCCGGGTCGTGCGCAGGTCCAGCTTGACCGGGACGACGAGCCCCTCCGGCGCTGCGTCGAACAGCTCCATGCCCTCGGCGGGCGAGATGGCCAGGACACCGCCGCGGCTCGCGCGCGCCTGGTCGGCGCCGCCGAGGTGGGCGGTCATGCCGTCGGTCTGCTCCCACAGGCCCCAGGCCAGCGCCGTGCCGGGCAGGCCCGCGGCCCGGCGGTTGGCGACCACGGCGTCGAGGTAGGCGTTGGCGGCGCCGTAGTTGCCCTGCCCGGCCGAGCCGAAGACCCCGGACGCGGACGAGAACACGACGAAGGCGGTGAGGTCGAGCTCGCGGGTGAGCTCGTCGAGGTGGCGGACCGCGTCGACCTTGGGCGCGAACACCTTGGCCAGCCGCTCCCGCGTCAGCGAGTCGAAGACGCCGTCGTCGAGGACACCCGCGGTGTGCACGACGGCGGTCGGCCGATGCTCGGCCAGCAGCGCCTCGACCTGGGCGCGGTCGGCGAGGTCGCAGGCGACCACGGAGACTTCGGCGCCCTGGGCGGTGAGTTCCGCGGTCAGCTCGGCCATGCCTTCGGCGTCGGGCCCTCGGCGGCTCGCGAGCACGAGCCGCCGGACGCCGCGCCGGGCGACCAGGTGCCGGGCGGTGAGCACGCCGAGCGAGCCGGCGCCCGAGATCAGGACCGTCCCGCCGGTCACGGCCGGTGCCTCCGCGGCCTCGGCGCGGGCGAGCCGCGGGGCGGCCAGCGTAGTGCCCCGGACCGCGACCTGGGGCTCGCCGGAGGCCAGCACCCGGCCCAGCGGGACGTCGCCGTCGGTGTCGACCAGGACGATCCGGTCCGGGTTCTCCGCCTGCGCGGCGCGGATGAGGCCCCACACGGCAGCACCGGCGGGGTCGGTCACCTCGCGGACGGCGCCGCGGGTCACCACGACTAGGCGGGCGTCGTCGGGTGCGTCGGCGAGCCAGGTCTGCACGGCCTCCAGGACGCGGCCGGTCAGTTCCAGGGGGTCCTCGCCGACGGCTTCGAGCACCTCGACGTCGTCCGTGGGCGCGTCCCCGGCCGGGGAAATCTCCGTCCATTCCAGGCGGAACAGCGCGTCACGGTGGGCCGCGGTGTCCAGCTGTTCGGTCGACACCGGCCGGGAGACCAGGGAATCCGCCGTCACGACGAGCCCGCCGGCCTCGTCCGCGGCTTCGACCGACAAGGCGTCCGGGCCGCTCGGGGCGAGCCGGACGCGCAAGGCCGACGCCCCGGCCGCGTGCAACACCAGGCCGTTCCAAGCGAACGGCAGCACCGGCCGGCCGGGCTCTTCCGTCGAGGCGGCCCCGGCCATCCCCGCGTGCAGGGCCGCGTCCAGCAGCCCGGGGTGGATGCCGAACCGGGCCGCGTCCGCGCGGTCGTCCTCGGAGAGGGCGACCTCGGCGAAGATCTCGTCGCCCCGCCGCCACACCGCCCGCAGGCCCCGGAACGAGGGCCCGTAGGCATACCCGCGCTCGACGAGACCGTCGTAGAAGTCCCCGACGTCGACGCGCTCGACGCCGGGCGGTGGCCAGGCGGTGAAGTCGAACGGTTCCGACGCCGACGGGGTGGCCGCCAGGAGGCCGGTGGCGTGCCGGGCCCAGACCTCCCCGCCGGCGTCCTCGCGCAGGGAGTACACCTCGACCGTGCGCGAGCCGGTCTCCCCCGGCGGGCCCACGACGACCTGGATCCGGACCCCGCCGCGCCCGGGGACGACCAGCGGGGCTTCGATGACGAGTTCCTCGAGGACCGAGCAGCCGGCCTCGTCCCCGGCCCGGACGGCCAGCTCGACGAGCCCGGTGCCGGCGACGAGCACCACCCCGCCGATGACGTGGTCGGCCAGCCACGGGTGCGACTTCAGCGACAGCCGCGAGGTGAACACCAGGCCGTCCGACTGCGGGAGCAGCACGACGGCCCCCAGCAGCGGGTGGTCGGCCGCGACCTGCCCGAGCGAAGCCGCGTCCGTGGCCCGCGTGGCGGGCTGCAGCCAGTAGTTCAGCTGGTCGAAGGCGTACTTGGGCAGGTCGACGAACCCGGTCACCGGCGGCAGCAGGGCGGACCAGTCGACGTCCACCCCGCGGACGAACAGCTCCGCGACCGCGACGATCAGCGCGGTGTCCTCCGGGCGGTCGTCCCGCACCGCCGCGACGCAGGTGACCTCGGCCGCCTCCTCGACGAGGGCGGTCAGCGCCGCGCCCGGCCCGAGCTCCACGAACACGGCGGCACCGGACTCCGCCGCGGCCGCGACGCCCTCGGCGAACCGCACCGGCCGCCGCACGTGCTCGGCCCAGTAGCCCGGCTCGGTCAGTTCGCCGGGCTCGGCGAGCCGGCCGGTCACGTTGGAGACGACCGGGATTTCCGGCTCGTGCCAGGTCACGCCGGCCAGCTCGGCGGCGAACTCGGCGAGCATCGGTGCCATCCGCGCGGAGTGGAAGGCGTGCGAAACCTTGAGCTGCTTGGTCTTGTGCCCGCGCTCGCGCATCCGGGCGGCGGCCGCGAGGACCGCGTCTTCGTCGCCGGAGAGGACCACCGCCGACGGGCCGTTGACGGCGGCGAGCTCGACACCCTCGCCGAGCAGTTCGGCGGCTTCGGCTTCGGAGGCGGCGACGGCGACCATCGCCCCGCCCGGCTCCAGTGCCTGCATCAGCCGGCCCCGCGCCGCGACGATCCGGGCCGCGTCCGGCAGCGAGAACACGCCCGCGGCGTACGCGGCGGTGATCTCGCCGACGGAGTGGCCGAGCACGACGTCCGGCCGGACGCCCCAGGACTCCGCGAGCCGGAACAACGCGCTCTCCACCGCGAACAGCCCGGCCTGGGTGAACACCGTCTGGTCCAGCAGGCCGGTTTCGGCGGGCACCTCGCCCAGCACGACGTCCCGCACGCGGTGCCCGGCCCGGCCGGCCAGGCAGGTGTCCAGCTGCTCGCAGGCCTCGTCGAACGCCGCCGCGAACACCGGGTACCGGCCGTGGAGCGCCCGGCCCATGCCGAGCCGCTGCGAACCCTGGCCGGGGAAGACGTAGGCGACCTTGCCCGGCCGGGCCGACCCGGTCACCACGCCGGGCGCGCGTTCCCCGCGCGCCAGCGCACGCAGCCCGGTCACCGCGTCCTCGTCCGTGCTCGCGACGACGACCGCGCGGTCGCCCAGCAGCGCCCGGCTCGACAGCAGCGCACTCGCCAGCTGCCCCCTCGACACGCCGGACTCCACGACGTCGGCGAGACGCCCGGCCTGCGCGGCCAAGGACGCCGGACTCCCCGCCGAGACGACCAGCGGCACCGGTCGTGAGTGATAAAGAGGGTTAGAACCCGAATCTTCACTCACGACGGGCTGCGGGGGTGCCTCTTCCAGGATCAGGTGCGCGTTGGTCCCGCTGATCCCGAACGCGGACACCCCGGCCCGGCGCGGCCGGTCCCCGGCGGGCCACTCGCGCGGCTCGGTCAGCAGCTCGACCGCGCCGGCCGACCAGTCGACCTCCGGTGTCGGCTCGGCCACGTGCAGGGTCGGCGGCATGACGCCGTGCCGCAGCGCCTGCACCATCTTGAGCACGCCCGCGACGCCGGCGGCCGCCTGCGTGTGCCCGAAGTTCGACTTGACCGAGCCGAGGTACACGGGCCGCTCGCGGCCCTGGCCGTAGGTCGCCAGCAGCGCCTGCGCTTCGATCGGGTCGCCCAGCGCGGTGCCCGTCCCGTGCGCCTCCACGATGTCCACATCGGACGCGACCAGCCCGGCCCCGGCGAGTGCCTTGCGGATCACGCGCTGCTGCGAAGGCCCGTTCGGTGCGGTCAGGCCGTTGGACGCGCCGTCCTGGTTGACCGCACTGCCGCGGATGACGGCCAAAATCCGGTGGCCGCGTTCCTGCGCCACCGAAAGCCGTTCGAGGACGAGCACCCCGGCGCCCTCGGCCCAGCCGGTGCCGTCCGCGGTCGAGGAGAAGGCCTTGGACCGGCCGTCCGCGGCCAGCACCCGCTGCCGGGAGAACGCGACGAACGTGCCGGGCGTCGGCATCACCGTCGCCCCGCCGGCCAGGGCCATCGAGCACTCGCCCGCGCGCAGGGCCTGGGCGGCGAGGTGGATGGCCACCAGCGAAGACGAGCACGCGGTGTCGATGGTGACCGCCGGGCCTTCGAGCCCGAAGACGTAGGACACCCGGCCCGAGGCCACGCTCGACGCCGCCCCGATGCCCGCGAACGCCTCCAGGTCCGGTGTGATCGCCCCGGCGCCGTAGCCCTGGGTGAAGACGCCGGAGAACACGCCGACGTCGCTGCCCTTCAGCGAAAGCGGGTCGACCCCGGCGTCCTCCAGGGCCTCCCAGGACGTCTCCAGCAGCACCCGCTGCTGCGGGTCCATGACCAGGGCCTCCCGCGGCGAGATGCCGAACAGGCCCGCGTCGAACAGCCCGGCCCCGCGCAGGAAGCCGCCCTGGCTGGTGTACGACGTCCCGGGATTGTCCGGGTCCGGGTCGAACAGGCCGTCCAGGTCCCAGCCCCGGTCGTCGGGGAAGTCCGAGAGGGCGTCGACACCGCCGGCCACCAGCCGCCACAGGTCTTCGGGCGAGGCCACCCCGCCGGGGAACCGGCAGGCCGTCCCGACGACGGCGAGCGGCTCGTCGGCGTGCCGGGCGCCCTGCTTGCGCAGGCTGTGCAGCTCCGCCGTGACGCGCTTGAGGTACTTGAGGAGTTTCTCGTCCGTGGCCATTCCTGTGTCCTCACAAAGGTTTGCTGGAGCGTGGGTCCCGGGCCGGGGTCAGCCGAGGCCCAGCTCCTCGTCGATGAAGTCGAGGACTTCGTCGGCGGACGCGGCGTCGAGCCGGTCCGCCAGCGTTTCGCCGTCCGCTTCCCCGCTCACGCCGGTGCACCGGGCCACCAGGCCCTGCAGCCGGAGCGTCAGTCCGGTCTTCGTGGATTCGTCGAGCACCAGCCCGCCGAGCAGCGCCTCGACGTCCTCGATCCGGGCGTGCACCGCCGAAAGCGCGTCGTCGCCGGCGCCGAGCTCGGCACGCAGGTGCCGGGCGAGGACCAGCGGGGTCGGGTAGTCGAAGGCGAGCGTCGCGGGCAGCTTCAGCCCGGTGCTCTCCCGCAGCCGGTTGCGCAGGTCGACCGAGGTGAGCGAGTCGAACCCGGCGTCCTTGAACGCGGTGTCGGCGCGGACGGCGTCCGGCCCGGCGTGCCCGAGCACGGCGGCGACCTGGCCGCGCACGAGGTCGACGAGCAGCGCCTCCTGCTCGGGCGCGGCCAGCCCGGCCAGCTTCGACGGCAGGTCGTTGTCCACTGTGGACGCCACTGGTGCCTGCCGCCGCCTCGGCCGGACCAGCCCGCGCAGCAGGTGCGGCACGGCACCGCCGGCCCGCACCTCGCGCAGGTCGAGCTTGACCGGCACCAGCAACGCGGGCTGCGCGCCCAGCGCCGTGTCGAACAGGGCCATGCCCTCTTCGGCCGTGATCGGGCGGACGCCGCCGCGGCTCATCCGGGCCTGGTCGGTGCCGCCGAGGTGGGCGGTCAGGCCGGTGGCCTGTTCCCACAGGCCCCAGGCCAGCGACAGGCCGGGCAGGCCCGCCGCGCGGCGGGCCGCCATCGCCGCGTCCAGGTAGGCGTTCGCGGCCGCGTAGTTGCCCTGGCCGGGCGAGCCGAAGACGCCGGAGCCGGAGGAGAAGACGACGAACGCGTCGAGGTCCCGGTCGCGGGTGAGCTCGTCGAGGTGGCGGACGGCGTCGACCTTGGGGGCGAACACCTTGGCCAGCCGGTCCGGGGTCAGTGTCCCGATGACGCCGTCGTCCAGGACGCCCGCGGTGTGGATGACGCTCGCCGGGCGGTGTTCGGCCAGGAGGGCGGCCACCTGGCCGCGATCGGCGAGGTCGCAGGCGACGACGGACACCTCCGCGCCTTCTCCGGTGAGGTCGGTGACGAGGTCTTTCGCGCCGTCGGCGTCGAGCCCGCGGCGGCTGGCCAGGACCAGGTTCCGCACGCCGTGGTGGGTGACCAGGTGCCGGGCCACGATCTCGCCGAGCACACCGGCACCGGAGACGAGGACCGTCCCTTGTGGACTCTTCGGCGGGGCCGCGTCGGCGCGAGCGAGACGCGGGACGTAGAGGGCGGCACCGCGCGCGGCGACCTGCGGTTCGCCGGTGGCCAGCACCGCGCCGAGCGGGACTTCGCCGTCGGTGTCGAGCAGGACGATCCGGTCCGGGTTCTCCGCCTGCGCGGACCGCACCAGGCCCCAGACCGCGGCGGCGGCCGGGTCGGTGACCGGGGTGTCCCCGGCGGGCACCGCACCACGCGTCACCACGACCAGGCGGTCCGTTTCGGGCTCGGTCAGCCAGGTCTGGAGCTTTTCCAGGACCCGGGAGGTGGCGGTCAGCGGGGAGTCGCCGCCGGGGACCTCCAGCACGTCGGCGTCGCCGTCGGCCTGCGGACTCCCGGGGAGTTCGATCCAGTTCACCTGGAACAGCGCGTCCCGGGTGGCGCTCGGCGGTCCGAAGGACACCGGCCGCAGCACCACTTCCTTCGCCGTGACGACCAGGTTGCCGGCGCCGTCGGTCGCTTCCAGGGAACCGCCGGGCCCCCGCCGGACCCGCAGGGCCGACGCACCCTCGGCGTGCAGTGTCACGCCTCGCCATTCCATGGGCTGTGACAGGTCTTCGCCGACCAGGGCCGTGTGCAGGAGCGCGGGGTGGATGCCGAACGCGCCGGCGTCCACGTCGTCGGGCAAGGAGACTTCCGCGAAGATCTCGTCGCCGTTCTGCCGTGGGCTCGGCGACTGCGCCGCCGAGAGCGTGCCGGTGGCGTGCCGTATCCACTCGTCGGTGGCGTCGTCGGGCTGGGCGTACACCTCGAGCGGGCGGCCACCGGTTTCGTCCGGTCCGCCCACCGTGACCTGCACCCGGATCGCGCCGCGCTCGGGTACGACCGGCAGTGTCTCGACGACGAGTTCGTCCAGCACCGGGGTCCCGGCCTCGTCGCCCGCCCGGATGGCCAGCTCGACCAGTGCCGCGCCGGGGACGACGATGATGTCGTCCAGGGCGTGCTCGGCCAGCCACGGCTGCGACTTCAGGGACCACCGCGAGGTGAAGACCAGGCCGCCGGTTCCGGGCAGCCGCACCACCGGGCCCGCCGCGTCGGTCGCGGTCTCGACGTACCGCAGCCAGTAGTGCCGGTGGTCGAAGGCGTACGTCGGGAGATCCACCCGCGCGGGCGGCACGAGGGTCGCCCAGTCGACGTCGACGCCACGGACGAACAGCTCGGCCATCGAAGTCAGGAGCCGCCGCAGGCCACCGTCGTCCCGCCGCAGTGTCCCGACGGCGTCGGCGAGTTCGCTGATCGGCTGCACCAGCACCGGGTGGGCACTGACCTCGACGAACACGCCATGCCCCTGCTCGATCAGTGTCTCCACCGCCGGGCCGAAGCGGACCTGGTTGCGCAGGTTCCGGTACCAGTAGCCGCCGTCCAGGACGCCGTCCTGCACCCACTCGCCAGTGACCGTCGAATAGAACGGCACCACCGGTGCCTGCGCCGTGATCCCGGCCAGAGTCTCGGCCAGGGGGCCCTCGATGTCCTCGACGTGCCGGCTGTGGGACGCGTAGTCCACCGCCACCCGCCGTCCCCCGAGGGCTTCGACGGCCTCGGTGAGCGCTTCGGCATCACCCGCGATCACCACCGACGACGGGCTGTTGACCGCGGCCACCTCGACCCGGTCGGCCCACGGCGCCAAGCGGGCGACGGCGTCTTTCTCGCTCAGCGCGACCGACGCCATCCCACCGCGGCCGGCCAGCTTCGCCGCGATGGCCTGGCTGCGCAACGCGACCACCTTCGCCGCGTCCTCCAGCGACAACGCACCCGACACGCACGCGGCGGCGATCTCGCCCTGCGAATGGCCGAGGACCGCATCGGGAACCACCCCGACCGAGGACCACACCGCGGCCAGGCCGACCATCACGGCAAAGCACGCGGGCTGCAGCACGTCGACCCGCTCAAGGTCACCCTCACCACGGAGGACGTCGAGCAGCGACCAGTCGATCCACGGCTCCAGCGCGGCCGCGCACTCGGCGATCCGCTCGGCGAACACCGGCGACGCGTCGAGCAGCTCCCGGCCCATGCCCACCCACTGCGAGCCCTGGCCCGGGAACACCCACACGACCTTGCCCGGCGAACCCACCCGACCGGTGACCGCGGCTGTGTTTTCCCCGCGAGCCAACGCTTCCAAGCCGGTCACGGCCTCGTCCCGGCTGCCCGCCACCACGACGGCCCGGTCATCGAACCGGGAGCGGCCGGAGACCAGCGCCCCGGCGACGGCGGACAGGGGCGCGTCGGATTCGCGGAGGAACGCGGCCAGCCGCCCGGCCTGACCGGCCAGTGCCCCGCGAGCCGACACCACGATCGGCACCACAGCCGGTCGTGAGTGGTAATTCGGGTTAGAACCCGAATTACCACTCACGACAAGCCGCGGCAGACCTTCCTCGGGCGCTTCCTCCAGAATGAGGTGCG
>NZ_JBSGAI010000077.1:0-25595 GCF_053600695.1 Amycolatopsis sp. NPDC005003
GTCGTGTTTTCTCACCCGGCCCTGCTGTGCTGGGTCCTGGCGGGAAAGCGTGCCTTGACCCGGCACTGCCGGCCGTGTTGGGGCTTCGGATCGGGGTTGCGGGAGGTCTGGGTGGCAGCGTGCCGCTCACGCCGGTGAGTCACCTCGACCGCGACGGCTGGCCCATTGCTGTGCGGGGTCGCCCTCCGCAGGCGGTTACCCGGCAGGAGCGGCGAAGGCGGTGGCGGGACCGGGCCCGAAAACTCCCCCGCCCTCCCTGGGGGGCGTCCCCAAGTCCAGTCTATCGGCGCCCCCGGACAAGACCCGCCGAAACGGAGTTGTCCACAGAGGTTGTCCACAGGACCTCCGGTCTGTGGACAACCTCCCGTCGAACCCGTGGACAACCCAGCCGTCAGAGATGTGGAAAAGCGGCCGGAGATGTGGACCAGCCGGCCCGGTCGTCAGAGGTACTGGCCCGTTCCCGAGATCCCCGGCCCGTGCTCATGGCCCAGCCCGGCCGCCCCCGAAGGGCCCGCCGGCAGTCCTCGCCGCATCTGCTCGAGCTGGACGCGGGCCGCCATCTGCTGGGCGAACAGGGCCGTCTGGATTCCGCTGAACAGCCCCTCCAGCCAGCCCACCAGCTGGGCCTGGGCGATCCGCAGCTCCGCGTCCGACGGCGTCGAGTCGTCCGTGAACGGGCGCACCAGGCGCTCCAGCTCGTCCTGCAGCTCCGGCGCCAGCGCCTTCTCCAGCTCGCGGATCGACGTCTGGTGGATCTCACGCACGCGTGTGCGTGAGGCGTCGTCCAGCGGGGCCGCGCGGACCTCCTCCAGGAGCTGCTTGATCATCGTGCCGATGCGCATCACCTTCGCCGGCTCTTCGACGAGGTCGCCCACCGACTCGGGGTGGTCGCCGTCGGCGGGAGGGGCTCCCACCGGCGTGCCGTCCGGTCCGACTACCACCACGTGGGGTGAAGATTCCTGGCCCGGGTCACCCGCTGTGAAGTTCGGCTCGGTCATGTGCTCCATCCTGGCTTGCCTTCGACACGCTCCGCGACACCCACGGGGTGTCCGTCTCCGAGCGTAGCCGTAAACCGGGTTCCCGGTGGCTCTCCACCCAACCCCGGGCGCACGGCGAAACCGCACGTCCGTACGGTGTCCCCATGGCGTTCGACGTCGCTCGTATCCGTGGGCTCTTTCCCGCGCTGGGTGACGGCTGGATTCACTTCGACGGCGCCGCCGGAATGCTGGTCCCGGAACAGGTCGCATCGGCCGTTTCCACGGCGATGCGCGCCCCGGTGTCCGGGCCGGGCGGAGCGTTTCCGGCCTCACAACGCGCGGAAAGCATCGTGACCGCGGCCCGCCGGGCCGTGGCCGACCTGGTCGGGGCCGACCCGGCTGCCGTCGTGCTCGGGCCGAGCGCGCCCGTCATGCTGCGCCGGCTCGTCGACGCGCTCGCCGAGCGCTGGACCATCGGCGACGAACTCGTCGTGTCCCGGCTCGACGAGCAGGCGAACCTCGCGCCCTGGCAGCGGGCCGCCAAGCGTGTCGGCGCCGTCGTGCGCTGGGGCGAAATCGACATCGAGACCTGCGAGCTGCCCGCGTGGCAGTACGAGCAGCTCGTGTCGGCGCGCACCAAGGCCGTCGCCGTCACGCTCGCGTCCGGGTCCGTCGGCACCCGGCCGGACGTGCCGACCATCATCGAGTTCGCCAAGCGGGTCGGTGCGCTCGTCGTCGTCGACGCCACCTACGCCGCGCCCTTCCTGCCGCTCGACATCAACGCGCTCGGCGCCGACGTCATGGTCGTGTCCGCGCAGGCCTGGGGTGGGCCGTCGGTCGGTGCGCTGGTCTTCCGCGACCCCGAGCTGATCGAGCGGATCCCGTCGGTCTCGCTCGACCCGATGGCCCGCGGCGCGGCCCGCCTGGAGCTCGGCCCGCACGCGTACCCGCTGCTCGCCGGGCTGATCGCGTCGATCGACTACCTCTCGGGCCTCGACGACGCCGCCACCGGCTCGCGCCGCGAGCGCCTGGTCACCTCGCTCGGGTCGGCGAAGTCCTACCACGCCGGGCTGCTCGCGCAGCTGTCCACCGAACTGCTGTCGCTGCGGCACATCATGGTGATCGGCAACGCCATGCGCCGCATCCCCGCCCTCGCCTTCGCCGTCGCCGGCAAGAAGGCGCCCGAGGTCGCCGAATACCTGGCGACGCAGGGCCTGTGCGCCTTCGCCGACGACGGCACGAGCGGTGTCTTCGCGTCACTCGGCGTCGGAGAAGTGGGCGGCGCCGTGCGGATCGGGCTCGCCCACTACTCCAACGTCTTCGAGATCAACCAGCTCGTGCGCGTGCTGGAAGAGCTGCGTTAAGACTTCGCCGCGAGCAGCACCTTGCCGAACACGCTGCCCTCTTCGAGCACCCGGTGCGCGGTCGAGGCTTCGGCCATCGGCACGACCTGGCCGACGATCGGCTTGACCAGCCCCTCGGCGACCAGCGGCCAGAGGCGCTCGCGGACGTCGGCGACGATCGCCGCCTTCTGGTCGAGCGGGCGGAACCGCAGGCCCGCGGCGAACACCGACGCCCGCTTGCCGAGCAGCGCGCCGACGTTCAGCTCGCCCTTCACCCCGCCCTGCATGCCGATGATGACCAGCCGGCCGTCCTGCTTCAGCGCGTCGACGTTGCGGCCCAGGTAGGACGCGCCCATGTTGTCGAGGATGACGTCCGCGCCGCCGGTCCGCTCGCGCAGCACCTCGACGAAGTCGGCCGTCTTGTAGTTGATCGTGATGTCGGCGCCGAGCTGGCGGCAGCTTTCCAGCCGCTCCGGCGAGCCCGCGGTCACGGCGACGGTGGCGCCGAGTGCCTTGCCGACCTGGATGGCGTGCGTGCCGATGCCGCCGGCGCCGCCGTGGACCAGCAGCACCTCGCCTTCCGAGAGGTTGGCGTGCAGCACGACGTTCGCCCACACCGTGCAGGCCACCTCGGGCAGCGCGGCCGCGGTGAGCAGGTCGATCTCGCCCGGGACCGGCAGCAGCTGCCCGGCCGGGACGACCGCCTTCTCCGCGTAGCCGCCGCCGGAGAGCAGGGCGCAGACCTCGTCGCCGACGTTCCAGCCTTCGACACCTTCGCCCAGTTCCGCGATCGTGCCTGAGCACTCGAGGCCGAGGGTTTCGCTCGCTCCGGGCGGCGGCGGGTAGAAGCCCTGGCGCTGGAGCAGGTCCGCGCGGTTCACCGCGCTCGCCGCGACCTCCAGCAGCACTTCGCCGGGTCCGGGCCGCGGATCCGCGACCTCCGCCCACTCGAGAACGTCCGGGTCACCTGGTTCACGGATGGTGATCGCGTACATGTGTCGACTGTATACCGAGCGCAAAGTTCCCGCCGAAAGGCGCATTGACGGACCTCGCATATCGAACAAAAGTGAGCAACCATGTCACTCTTCAGAACGAAGTTCCTCCCGCCGGTGGCGATAGCCGCCGGTGCCACGCTGGTGCTCGGCCTGACCCCGGCCGCCGCCGCGGACACCCTCCCCGACGGTCCTGCCCTGGCGAAACAGCTCGTCAAGAAGATCGACGTCAACGGCGTCAACCGGCACCTGATCGCCCTCCAGCGCCTTGCCGACACCAACGGCGGCACCCGGGCGGCGAGCACGGAAGGCCACAAGAAGTCCGCCGAGTACATCGCCACCAAGCTCGAGGCGGCCGGCTACCAGGTGACCCGTCAAGAGTTCCCGTTCACCTACTCGCAGACCCTCGCCGAGAAGCTGACGGCGGGCGGCGCGAACGTCCCGATCATCGCCATGGAGTACACGAAGTCGACGCCGGTCGGCGGCATCACCGCGCCGCTCGCCGTGGTCGCGGTCGACGACACCAGCGGCTGCGAAGCCACCGACTACACCGCGGACGTCGCGGGCAAGATCGCGCTGATCAAGCGCGGCGGCTGCTCGTTCGCGCAGAAGCAGCAGACGGCCGCCGCCGCGGGGGCGATCGGCGCCGTCGTCTACAACAACACCGACGGCGCGCTCAACGGGACGCTCGGGGGCCCGGAGAACGCGGCGATCCCGACCGGGGGCGTGACGGCGGCCGCGGGGGCGCAGCTGGCCACGCTCGGCGGGCAGAACGTCACGCTGGAGCTGCGGGCCCTGCAGGAGGCGCGGACCAGCTACAACGTCATCGCCGAGACGAAGACCGGGCGCAAGGACAACGTCGTGATGCTCGGTTCGCACCTCGACAGCGTTCCCGAAGGCCCGGGCATCAACGACAACGGTTCCGGCTCGGCGGCCCTGCTCGAGACCGCGCTGCAGCTGGGGAGCAGCCCGAAGGTCAACAACGCCGTCCGCTTCGGCTTCTGGAGCGCGGAGGAGTTCGGCCTGATCGGCTCGACCTACTACGTCGACCAGCTGACCTTCGAGCAGCAGCTCGACATCGCGCTCTACCTGAACTTCGACATGATCGGCTCGCCGAACGCCGGCTACTTCGCCTACGACGGCGACAACTCCGACGGCGTCGGCGCGGGCGCCGGCCCGTACGGTTCGGCGCAGATCGAGAAGACCTTCGTCGACTTCATGCAGGCCGCGCGGGGTGTGTCCCTCGAGGGCACCGACTTCACCGGGCGTTCGGACTACGGCGAGTTCATCGCCGTCGGCATCCCGGCCGGCGGTCTCGACACCGGTGCCGAGGTGCTGAAGACCCCGGCGCAGGCGGCGAAGTGGGGCGGCACGGCCGGCATCGCGTTCGACCCGTGCTACCACCAGGCCTGCGACAACCTGGGCAACATCGACCGGGTCGCGCTGGACCGCAACGCCGACGGCGTCGCCTGGGCCCTCGGGGTCTACGCGACGAGCACCGAGAGCATCAACGGCGTCCAGCCGGGCAAGGCGAAGGTGGCCAAGCAGAAGGCCGCCGAGCGGAAGGCGCAGCGGAACTTCTCCGCCCGCGCCGTCGCGGGTGACCCGCACGCACTGACTGCCTGACGACAGACCGAAGGGGCCGTCCCGGTTGCCGGGGCGGCCCCTTCGTCGTGTGCCCGGGCCTAGCCCAGGTTGTTCGTGCCGAAGGTGTCGCAGCGGGCGGGTTCGCCGGTCTGGAAGCCGGTGGTGAACCACTTCTTGCGCTGCGCGGACGTGCCGTGGGTGAACTTCGAGCGGTCGACCTGGCCGCCGCCGAGGTTCTCCTGGATGTAGTCGTCGCCGATGCGGGACGCGGTGTCCAGCGCGGAGTTGATGTCGTCCTGGGTGACGTCGGTGATCAGCGGCTTGCCGCTCTCGGTCGGCGTCGTCGAGGCGTGGTTGGCCCAGACGCCGGCGTAGCAGTCGGCCTGCAGCTCCAGGCGCACCGAACCGGACGTCGGGCCGGTGCCGGTGCCCTTGCGCGAGGTGCCGAGCAGGTTCTGCACGTGGTGGCCGTACTCGTGGGCCAGTACGTACGCCTCGGTGAAGAGGCCGCCCTGCGCGCCGAAGCGGGTCTTCAGCTCGTCGAAGAAGGACAGATCGATGTAGACCTCGGAGTCGGCCGGGCAGTAGAACGGGCCGGTGTCGGAGGTCGCGCTGCCACAGCCGGTGCGCACGCCGCCGTTGAAGAAGTTCGTCGGCGCCTTCCGGTATGTCGAGCCGGAGCGCGCGAACTGCTGCGTCCAGTAGTCCTGGACGGAGTTGACGACCGCGACGATCGCGCAGTCGTGGTTCTTGTTGGCGTCCGCGCCGGTCCTGCACTCGCTGGCGAGCTTCGAGTTGTCGACCGCCTGGCCGGACCCGACGCCGCCGAGCCCGCCGCTCAGGCCGCTGCCGCCCGTGCTCACCCCGCCCAGCTGGGAGAGCACGAAGTAGATGATCACGCCGACGATCCCGAGTCCACCGCCGCCGAGCGCCACGCGGCCGCCGATCCCGCCGCCGCCTCCACCGCTTCCGCGCAGGTCCTGGACTTCGGAGGCGTCCAGACCGGCGTCGTCGTCGAATCTCACCTCGGAATCGTAACGAGCCTGGGTGCGGCCGTCGCGTTGACGGGCGCACCCAGGCTTGTACCGAGGTATGTCTTTGGTCGAGCGGTTGGCCGCTTCCGGGGCCGGCGTTCAGGCGCTGTCGTCACGGCTTCCGAGGCCGTGACCGGAGCCAGGCCCGACCGACGCCGTATGCGTGATGCGCATGGAAGCCCGCTCAGTAGCTGTTCGCAATCGCGGCCGACCCGGTAGGAGTCCGTTCCGGTCGCGGGGACGCAGCTGGCGGTCAACCGCGAGAATCACCCGTCACACAACCACCTGACCTCTCCGGCGGGGAGCCGGGCCGACGCGCCGCCGTCGCCGCGCCGCTTACCCTGGCCGACCTTCCGCCACAAGCAGAATGCGCCTTTCCCGGCCGAGTCTCAACCTTTTCGTAACCCCACCTTCGGGCGATGTTGCCACGGCATTTTCACCGTCGACCGGATCGGCTCCGGAGTGCGCGATTCCTTGATCAGCGTTCTACGCTGCCTTATGAGCGAGGAGCGTGTGGTGCGGTGGTTGAACGGTGCCGAGATGGCGGCGTGGCGCTCCTACGTCGTGGCGACCCTTCTTTTGCGGCAACGGCTGCACCGCGAACTGACCGACGCCCACGAGGTGTCATTGGTCGATTACGAGGTGCTCGTCTGCCTGCAGATGCAGCCCGACCACCGGATGCGGATGTCGGAGCTGGCGTTCATGATGGGCTCGACGAAGAGCCGGCTTTCGCACCAGGTGGCCAAGCTGGAGGAGGCGGGCCTGGTCCGGCGGGCCCGTGACCCGGAGGACAAACGCGGCGTCATCACCGAACTGATGGACGAAGGCCTGGCGCTGCTGGACAAGGCCGCGCCGACGCACGTCGAAGGCGTGCGCGAGCACCTCATCGACCTGTTGAGCCCCGAGGAGCAGGCGACGATCGCCGCGGCGTTCGAACGCGTGCAGGCGCACCTGCTGGAGGGCGAACACTGAGCCCGGGCGCTCGGAGCGCCCGGGCTCTCGGTGCGGTAGCGGTGGGATTCGAACCCACGGAGAGGTTGCCCCCTCGCATGTTTTCAAGACATGTTCCTTCGGCCGCTCGGACACGCTACCTCGCTCCACGAGGGTAGCCGACGCGCTCCGGGGCAACCTGGGCCCCGCCGGAGGCGTGCTCACGGCATGAAGACGCGGTGGGATCCGGACGGCCCCGGCTGGCAGCCGGCCGGCCCGGGCGCGCCGGTGACGGCGTTCTCCATGGCCTGCCTGGCGATCGCGCTGGTGTCCTTCGGCGGCCTGATCTTCCTCGGGGCCACCCTCCGGCACCGCGCCGGCTCGGTGGTGGCGCCGGCGACCGTCGAGCGGGTGCTCGGCCTCGACCGGGTCGTCGCGCGCGTCGACGAACCCGGCGGCGCTCGGTCCCGGGAGGTGCGGACCGACGTCAAGTACGACCGCAGGACGCACAAGAAGTCCGGTCCCGGCTACGTCCGGGGCACCCGCATCGAGGTGCGCTACTGGCCGGAGAAGACCGAACCGGCGACCGACACCGCCGGCGAAGCCCGGCTGCCGGGCGACTGGATCTTCGCCGTCGCGGGCGGCGGGCTGCTGCTGGGGATCGCCGGCCTGCTGGTGCCGGCCCGCCCGCTCAGGTCCAGGTCAGCGTGAGTGCCGCGCCCTGCGCGCGGCCCGCTTCGGCGGCCGGCGTGCGCGTGGCCGGGTCGAGCGGGTTCTCGCCGGCCGCGGCCTGCGAAGCCTCGTCCGGCGTGATCAGTGCGACCTCCGCGCCCGCCCTGCGCAGGTCGTCCAGCACCTCCAGCAGCGGCTTCTCCATCGGCAAGGGAGACTCCGCGCCCAGCGGTGCCACCACCGTCACCCGCGTGCACCCCGCCGCGTAGTCGGCGTTCTCGGCCGAGCGGACGCCGCCGTCGACGTACCGGCGGCCCCCGATGGTCACCGGTGGCCAGATGCCCGGGACCGCGCAGCTCGCCGCCACGGCGTCGACCAGCGGGACGCCGGACTCGCGGTCGAAGCGGCGGGCCTCGCCGGTCTCCGCGTCGACCCCCACGATCACCAGGCGCTGCGCCGGCCACTCGTGCACCGGCAGCCTCGCCTCGATCACCGCGCGACGGTCTGCCTCGGACACCGTTTCCGCCGCCAGCGCCAGCTTCCCGACCGCCCGCCGCACTTCGGCCGGGTCGGCCGCGCCGGTGACCGCGCCGCCGAAGTCGGCGGCGAACTTCTCGAAGTCGATCTCGGCCGGGATCTCCGGTGCCTGCCGCGCCGGGTCGGCCTGGCGCGCGAACAGCTCGTCCAGCGGAAGTCCGCTGGTCACCTGAGCCGCGACGGCCGCACCCGCCGACGTGCCGACGATCAGGTCCGCGCCCGTCAGGTCCTGGCCGTGCGAAGCCAGCCCCATCAGCAGTCCCGTCGTCCACGCGATCCCCGCGACTCCGCCGCCACCCAAAACCAACGCCTGTCCGCCCATGCGGCCAGCCTAGCGACGGGGTCCGACAATTCCGGGCCGCCGGGGTTACCCTCCAGGTCGGCGAGGCGAGAGGGGCGGCGATGACCGCGCGGATCGAAGGCTTCCACCACGTCAAGTTCCCCGTGCGCGACCTGGCGCGCAGCCGCGAGTGGTACGAGCGCGTGCTCGGGCTCGAGGTCACCCACGAATTCCCCGACGGCGACGGGGTCGTCCGCGGGGTGGCGGGCGGCATCGACGGCGTGCCGGTGGCGCTGCGCGTGCAGGAGCAGGCCGCCGCGGGGCTGGCCGGGTTCGACCCGGTCTGCTTCTCGATCGCCGACCGCGCGGCCGCCGAGGCGTGGATCGCGCGGCTGGACGAGCTCGGCGTCGAGCACCCGCCGCTGTTCGAAGCCACCACCGGCTGGATGGTCCGCTTCACCGACCCCGACGGCACCGAGATCCGGCTCTACAGCCTTTCCAAGGACGACGGCGTCGACCACACCGATGAGCGGGGCTACGCCCAGCGCGTGCGCTGACTCAGGCCTGGCGCAGGGCTTTCGCGGCGATCCGCGCCTGCACCTCCGGCCGGCGCAGCGGCGGCACGGTCGCCGGCGGCTGGCGGCGCTCGGGCAGCTGCGCCAGCAGCCGGGCGGTGATCTCGGTGATTTCGGCGACCGCCGCCTCGAACGGCTCGCGCGTGGCGTCCGACAGCGACTGGACGCCGGTGACCTTCCGGACGTACTGGCGGGCCGCGGCCTCGATCTCCTCGCCCGTCGCGGCCGGCTGAAGCCCTCGCAGGGTGGTGATGTTTCGGCACATGCCGCCCAGAGTACGGCGTTTCGCGGGTCCCGATCACACGGTCGGGTAGGCCCGGCCCGGCTTCGTTGACGCCCGAACCGGTGCTGGGCAAGGTCGGGGAAGTGCCCCTCAGACCGCGCCCGTTCCGCTCCGCCCGCCCCGAACCCGGCATCCTCGAAGAAGAACTCCCGGAAACCCCCATCCCGGAACAGGCCTGGCCCCGCGTGCGGGCCGACGAACTGGTCACGCTCGTGGCGCACGTCTTCGCCGCACACGGTCTCCCCGAAGCCCGCGCCCGCATCGCCGCCGAAGCGCTTTGCCACGGCGATCTCACCGGGTCACCGGAGACCGGGGTCGCCGAGCTGACCCGCGTGCACCTGCCCCTGCTGAAGAACGGGCTCGTCGTGCCGCACGCCGAGCCGCTGATGATCGCCGACCGCGGGGCCGCCGCGCTGATCGACTACCGCCGCGCGCCCGGGCTCTGGGCCGTCGGCGACGCGATGGACCGGGCGGTGACCCGGGCCGGCCGCTTCGGCGTCGGGCTCGTCTCGCTGCGCGGCATCGGGCCGTTCGGCCGGGCCGGCCACCACGCCGCGCGGGCCCTGCCGCACGCCATGATCGGGCTGGTGCTGGCCGCCGGCGGAGAGCCCGGCCAGCCGATGAACCCGCTGGGCATGGCGGCGCCGGGCGGCGCGTACCCCGAGTTCGTGTTCGACATGGACCGCCCCGGCTCGGAAGCGGCCGGGCTGACGCTGCTGGTCGAGGTCCTCGCCGGGGTGCTCTCCGGCGTCGCCGACCACGAGCACGACACCGGCCTGTTGGTACTCGCGATCGCACCGACGACCCTGCGCAGCGCCGACGGGTTCTACCGCGCGGCGAGCGCGCTGTTCGGCAGCATGCTGGCCTGGGAGGGCGGCGCGCCGATCCGCTACCCCGGCTGGCGCGAGGCCCAGCACCTCGAGCAGTGCCGGGCGCTCGGCGTGCCGCTGGCCGGGCCGGTGCGCCGCGAACTGGACGCCCTCGCCGGGTCGCTCGGCCTGCCGCCGCTGACCAGCGTGGGCTGATCTGCACCAGCGTCAGTGGACCAGGACGACCTTGCCGCGGTCGGGGCCCACGGCCACGACGTCGCCGTCGGTCAGCTGGCGGCCGCGGCGGGTCTCGACCTCGCCGTTGACCGTGACCTCTTCCGCGTCGATCAGGTCCTTGGCGTGGGAGCCGTCCTCGGCCAGGCCGGCCAGCTTGAGGAACTGGCCGAGCCGGATCGGCTCTCCGGTGATGGGTACGTCGACGGGCTCGCTCATGCCCCGCATCATGCCGCCTCAGGTGCGGGCGGTCGTCTGCCGGTAGAGCGCCAGGACGTCGGTGTCGAAGTAGCTCGAGTACGACGTGTCGGCGTCGTCGCCGCCGAACTCGAAGCCGCCGATGACGCCGATGACCGTGCCGAGCCGGGTTTCCGGGTTCTCGCCGGTGACCCACGGCCCGCCGCTCGTGCCGGTGGGGAAGCCCGCGCAGTCGACCCGCAGCTGGAAGGTGTCCTGCTTGCGGGTGGTGTTCTGGCAGACCGCGGGGACCTCGGAGTCGTCCGGGTAGCCGGTGAGCGTGATGGGCTGCTCGAACGAGGTGCCGGTGGCCAGCAGGTTCGCGCCGACCAGGCTCTCCAGGGACTTCGTGGCGCCCGCTTGGTGCGCGGTGGCGAAGCCGACGTCGAGGTCCGGGTCCGACCTGGCCTGCCAGCCCGGCGCGACGAGCTCGTCGGACACCGTCCAGTAGCCGAAGGGGGCGACCCCGTCGTGGTAGCCGGGTGCGAAGGAGAGCCCGGTCAGGTACCCGCCGCCCTCGCCGTCGTGGATGCAGTGGGCCGCGGTCAGCAGCACGTCACCCCGCTCGCTGTGCACGACGCTGGCCGTGCAGTAGTGCGCGCCGTCGGAGAACAGCGCACCGACCGCGGGGCTGGACACCGCGGGCAGGTCGGCCGGCGAGGCCGCCTCGACGGTGGCGGTGCCCGGAGTGGTCGCGCCCGCGAGTTGCGCCGGCCGGGCCGCGACGACCACGACGACGGTGATGCCGAGCAGCACGATCGCGGCGATCGTGAGCAGGACGAACGGCCGCCGCACGGTCATCGCCTCCTCGTCCCGGTGCTGTCGACGGGATCCACCATAGGACGACGCAGCGGCACAATCAGCACACCCACAGCAAGCTCACAGCCGCTAGCATCGGCTACTCGGGAGTAACACCGGATGGTCGGGAGGGCCGATGAAGCAGTTCGCGGACAAGGTCGTGGTGATCACCGGAGCGGGCTCGGGCATCGGCCGCGCGCTCGCCTGCGAGTTCGCCCGGCGCGGGGCCCGGGTCGCGCTGTCCGACGTCGTCACCGCGAACGCCGAGGAGACGGCGAAGCTGGCCGGCGACAACGCCCGCGCGTACACCTTGGACGTCGCCGACCGCAGTGCCGTGCTGGCCCACGCCGAAGAGGTCGCCGACGAGTTCGGCGTGGTCAACGTCGTGGTGAACAACGCGGGCGTGGCGCTCGGCGCGACCGTCGAAGAAATGACGTTCGAGGACTACGACTGGCTGATGGGCATCAACCTGGGCGGCGTGGTGAACGGCACCAAGGCCTTCCTGCCGCACCTGATCGCCTCCGGCGACGGGCACGTCGTCAACATTTCCAGCGTCTTCGGCTTCGTCGGCGTGCCGACGCAGAGCGCCTACAACGCGGCGAAGTTCGCGGTCCGCGGGTTCACCGAAGCGCTGCGCGAGGAAATGCTGATCGCCCGGCATCCGGTCGCGGTGAGCTGCGTGCACCCGGGCGGGATCAAGACCAACATCGTGCGCAACTCCCGCAGTGCCGCCGAAGACCAGGAAAAGGCCGCGCAGGGTTTCGATCGGATCGCCCGCACGACACCGGAGAAAGCGGCGCAGACGATCCTGCGCGGGATCGAGCGGAAGTCGGCGCGGATCCTCATCGGACCGGACGCCTACGTGATCGACGCGATTCCGCGCGTGCTCGGCTCGGCCTACCAGCGGCCCTTGGCGGCGCTCGCGCGGCTCGGGCTCAAGTCGTGACGACAAAGCCGAATCGCTTTCACTCCGCATAGTCACTCAATGGAGTTACGTTTCGGACAGCACCGTCCGAAATGGTCCAGAATGCGTGGGGTCCGCCAGCCCCGTCCCGGAGGTCCCCCGATGCTTCGCACCGCACCGCGCAGTGCGACCCGTTCGTCCAGCGACCGCACCGCGGTGGAGCTGCTGGACCGCACCGGCATCGTCGCGGCGAGCCTGCCCCGGCGCCGCCGCACCGACGACGAGGTGGCCCGGGTGGCGGCGCCGATCTACACCCGGCCGCCGGTGTGCGACCAGGACCTGCGCCCGAAGTCGGTGGTGATCCGGCGGCGCGCCCGCACCTGGCTCGGCGGCGGCGCCGCGGTGCTGCTCGTCGCGGCCGGCTGGCTGGGCGGCGGCCTCTTCACCGGCGGCCTGTTCGCCCCGGCGCCGGAACGCGACGTCGCCCAGCTCGACGCGCGCCCGGCGGTGGCCGCGGCACCCGCGCCGGAGCGCCCGGCCCCGCAACCCCCGCAGGCGCCGGTCGTCGTCACGCCCGCGCCGCAGACCGTGTACGTGCCGGTGCCCGCGAAGCCGGCGCCGAAGCAGGTGCAGGCACAGGCGCAGGCCAAGCCCCAGCCGAAGAAGCCGGTTCCGGCCGAGGAAGCCGAGGCGCGGGTCGACCTGCCGCCGTCGGCCACGCCGTCGCCGTCCTCCAACCCGATCCAGGCCTGGGTCGAGGTCGCCGAGAGCATGGCGCAACGCTACGGCGGCCGCTGACTCAGGCTCCTGACCAGCGGTATTCGTGCTCGGGGCGGCCGGTGGCGCCATAGCGCAGGCGCATCTGGACCGTCCCCGACTCCGCCAGCGCGGTGAGGTACCGCTGCGCCGTGGCCCGAGCCATCCCCAGCTCGCCCGCGACCTCGGCGGCCGAGAGCGGGCGCCCGGCCCGCCGCAGCTGTTCCGAGACGAGCCGGGACGTCGCCGTCGACTGCCCCTTCGGCGCGGTCGTGCGATCCTGGTCGTGCAGCACGCGGTACGCGCGGTCGACGTCGTCCTGGGCCATCGGCCGGTCTTCGGCGAGCAGGCCGCGGAAGCGCGCGTACGACGTCAGCCGTTCGGCGAGCTGGCGGGTGGTGAACGGCTTGATCAGGTAGTTCAGCGCGCCGGCCCGGATCGCCGCGGCCACCGAGGCGCTGTCGGTCGCCGCGGACAGCACGATCGTGTCCGTCTGCAGCTCCGGGAGCACCGCGAGGCCGGACTCGTCGGGCAGGTAGACGTCGAGCAGGATCAGGTCCGGCGCGAGTTCGCGAACACGCGCCCGCGCCTCGGCGGCGGTGTGCGCGGTGCCGACCACCGCGAACCCCTCGACCTCCTCGACGAACCCGGCGTGCACGCCGGCGACCCGGAAGTCGTCGTCGACGATCAGCGTGCGGATCATCCGTCCTCCGTCAGCATTCCGGGCAGCTTGGCGACGAACAGGGCACCCGTCTCGCCTTCGCCGGGGTCGGCCAGCCAGACGTCGCCGCCGCGGGCGCGGGCGGCCTGCCGGGCGAGCGCCAGGCCCAGTCCGTGGCCGGGCGCGATCTTCGTCGAAACGCCTTCGTCGAACAACGTCCGCCGCAGGTCCGCCGGGACGCCCGGCCCACTGTCCACAACGGACACGTGCAGGGTGGTGCCCTCGGCGAGCAGGCTGATCTCCACGGTCGCCGGCCGCCGCGGGCCCATCCGGGCGGCGTGCAGGGCGTTGTCGACGAGGTTGCCGATCACCGTGTTCGCGGCGATCGGGTCGGTCACCGTCGTGGGCACCCAGGTGTCTTCGGCGAGCTTGAGCGTGAGGCCTTTTTCCTGCGCCTGCTCGGTTTTCGCGACGAGCAGCGCCTGCAGGTACGGGTCGGCGACGGTGTCGCCCAGCTCGCTCGGCCGCGCCGACGACGAGTCGGTCAGCGTCTGCAGGTACTCGACGGCCTCGGTGTGGTGGCCGAGCTGCAGCAGCCCGTAGAGCGTGTGCAGCCGGTTCGCGAACTCGTGCCGCTGGGCGCGGAGGCCGTCGGAGAGGGCGCGGATGCCGTCGAGCTCGCGGGTGAGCGTGTCGAGGTCGGTGCGGTCGCGGAAGGTGAGCACGGTGCCGATCGGCCGGTCGTCCAGGCGGACGGCCCGGGAGTTGATCACCAGCACGCGGTTCCCGGCCACCGCGAGCAGGTTGTCGACCGGACGGCCCTCGCCGACGGCCTTGTGCAGCCGCGGGGACAGTTCGAGCTCGGACATCGCCGCGCCGATCGGGAGTTCGGTGCCGAGCAGGCGTTCGGCTTCGTCGTTGCGCACGGAGACGCGGTTGTTCTCGTCGACCGCGAGGACGCCTTCGCCGATCCCGTGCAGGACAGCTTCACGTTCATAGAGCAGCTCGGTCAGCTCGTGCGGTTCGAGGCCGTGCGTGACGCGCCGCAGCCGCCGGTTCAGCAGGGCCGACGCGCCCGCGCCGAGCAGCAGGGCACCGCCGGCGAACAGCAGCGTGATCGTCAGCAGCCGGTTGAAGTCGCCGGTGGGGTCGGCTGTTTCGAAGCCGACGCTCACTTCGCCGACCACCCGCCGGTGGTCCGGTGTCCAGATCGGCGTCTTGCTGCGCACGGACAGCCCCAGCGTGCCGCTTTGCACCGCGCTGACCTCGTCTTCCCCGCCGAGCGCGCGGTCCGGCGGCGTGCTGACGGGCTTGCCGATTTCGCTCGGCGTGGGGTGGGCGAGCCGGATGCCCTTGTCGTCGGTGATCACCACGAAAAGGGCGTTGTTGGCCGCGTTGACCGCCAGCGCCCGCTCCTCGAGCGCGCCGCCGGGGATCTTGGCGCCGGCGTTCGCGACGACCACCGGGTCCGCGGCCACCGACTTCGCGATCGCGAGGGCCCGCTGCCCGTACTGCTCGGTGAGGGTTTGCGACAGGAGCACGCTGACCAGCGCGACGCCGATCCCGACGACGAGGAGGACCACGCCGATCTGCAGCAGCAGGACCTGCCTGCTGAACCGCATCCGCGGGAAGAGCGCCCACTTTGGCATGGCCGGGACCATACCCCCAGGTCAAGCCCGTGCGCTAAATGAGCAAAACATTCAGAACGTGCAGCTCGCGCGAAGAACGTCGACAAGCTTCACCTGGGCGCCACACGTACTTAACGTCCCTTCCCAACGTGAGCCCCACCACGTGACGAAGGAGTCACCCCGCCATGGTTCCCCCACTGATCGAACTCACCGGAGCCACCAAACGGTTCCCGAGCGGGTCCGGTTCCGTGCACACGGCCGTCCGCGATCTGACCATGACCGTCCAGCCCGGCGAGTTCGTCGCCGTCGTCGGCCCGACCGGCTGCGGCAAGTCGACGACGCTCTCGCTGGTCTCCGGCCTGCAGCCGCCGTCGGCCGGCCGGGTGCGGGTGAACGGCGAGGACGTGAAGTCGATCCCGGACGGGGTCGGCTACATGTTCCAGACCGACGCCGTGATGCCGTGGCGCTCGGTGCTGGAGAACGTCGCCTCCGGCCCGCGGTTCCGCGGGGTGCCGAAGGCCGAAGCCCGCGCGCAGGCCGTCGACTGGATCGCCCGGGTCGGGCTCGCCGGGTTCGAGAAGTACTACCCGCACCAGCTCTCCGGCGGTATGCGCAAGCGCGTCGCGCTGGCCCAGACGCTCGTCACCAAGCCGAAGATCCTGCTGATGGACGAGCCGTTCTCCGCGCTCGACGTGCAGACGCGGGCGCTGATGCAGGACGAGCTGCTGCGGCTGTGGTCCGGTTCGGGGGCCGCGGTGATCTTCGTGACCCACGACCTCGACGAGGCCATCGCGCTGGCGGACAAGGTCGTCGTGCTGACGACCGGGCCGGCCACCGTGAAGGACGTCTTCGAGATCCCCCTCGACCGGCCGCGGAAGGTGGAGGAGCTGCGGCTGACCGAGGACTTCCGCAAGCTTTACGCCGACATCTGGGAATCACTGCGCAGCGAGGTCGACAAGGCCCGTGAGAAGGGAGCGAGCAATGTCGCTTGAGACCCCCGCGGCGCCGTCCGCCGCTCCGCTGCCGGTCCTGGAGACCGAGCAGGACATCCTGGCCCGCGCGAAGCAGGCCACCGCGCGCCGCAAGCGCAACATCTGGCTGCTGCGGCTGGCGATCGTGGTCGTCTGGCTGGGCAGCTGGGAGCTGACCGCCACGTACTGGATCGACCCGTTCTTCTACTCGAAGCCGTCGAAGATCTGGGAACGGCTGGTCGAGTGGTTCAGCACCGGCACCGACTTCGGTTCGATCTGGTACCAGATCCTGGTGACCGTCGAGGAGGCCGCGATCGGCTTCGTCATCGGCGCGATCGCCGGTGTCGTGTTCGGCGTGATCCTCGGCCGCAGCGCGTACCTCGCGCAGGTGCTGGCGCCGTTCATCAAGGCCGCCAACGCCCTGCCGCGCATCGTGCTCGCCGCGTTGTTCGTCATCTGGTTCGGGCTCGGGCTGTCGTCGAAGGTCGCGACCGTCGTCGTGCTCGTCTTCTTCGCGGTGTTCTTCAACGCCTTCACCGGCGCCCGCGAGGTGGACCGCAACCTGATCGACAACGCCCGCATCCTCGGCGCCACCCGCGGCCAGGTGCTCAAGTCGATCGTGCTGCCCAGCGCGACGTCGTGGATCCTGTCGTCGCTGCACGTGGCGTTCGGCTTCGCGCTGATCGGCGCGGTGGTCGGCGAGTACACCGGCGCGAAGGCCGGCATGGGCTTCCTGATCGCCAACGCGCAGGGCACGTTCGACACGGCCGGTGTGTACGCCGGCATGCTGATCATCACCGTCGTCGCGCTGCTGGCCGAGTGGGGGATCAGCACGCTGGAAGGCAGGCTGCTGCGGTGGCGGCCGCCGTCCGCCTCCGAAGCCGCGGTCAAGGCGGTCTGACATGCGTCTCAAAAGGACAGTCGGGGTGGTGGTCGCGGTCGCGGTCGCCGCGGCCGGGCTCACCGCCTGCCGCGACTCGCGGGAGATCGCGCTCGGCACCACCGGCCAGCCGCACATCAAGATCATGGTCGGCGGCCTGTCGAAGGTGATCTACCTGCCCGGGCAGCTGGCCCAGCAGATCGGGGCCTACCAGAAGCAGGGCTTGGACGTCGAGCTCTTCGACCAGCCGTCCGGCGCGAACGCCGAGACGTCGCTGCTGGCCGGTGAGGTGCAGGCGGTGGTCGGGTTCTACGACCACACGATCGACCTGCAGGCCAAGGAGCAGTGCATCGAGAGCGTGGTGCAGTTCGCGAACGTGCCGGGCGAGGCCGAGATGGTCGCGACGAAGAAGGCGGGCGAGGTCAAGTCGGGCGCGGACTTCAAGGGCCGCAACCTCGGCGTCACGTCGCTGGGTTCGTCGACGGACTTCCTGACCAAGGCGCTGGCCCTGCGGGGCGGCGTCACGTCGAAGGAGTACACGCCGGTGAAGGTCGGCGCCGGGCAGACGTTCATCTCGGCGATGAACCAGGGCTCGATCGACGCCGGGATGACGACCGACCCGACGATCGCGCAGCTGACGAACACGGGCCAGGCCAAGGTGCTTTACGACATGCGCACGGTCGAGGGCACGAAAGCCGCTTTGGGCGGTTTGTACCCGGCGAGCTCGTTGTACATGGGCTGCGAAATCGTGAAACGGTATCCGGACATCGTGCAGAAACTGGCCAATGCGTACGTCGAGACCCTGAAGTGGATTTCGTCGCACACGCCGGAACAGGTCGCCGCGATGATGCCGCCCTCGTTCGCGGGCGGGGACAAGGCGCTGTACGTGAAGTCGCTGCGGGACAGCCTGCCGATGTTCACCAAGGACGGCCGGATGGACCCGGCCGGGGCGCAGAACGTGCTCAAGGTGCTCGGCGAGTCGTCCAGCAACGTCAAGCCGAAGAAGGACAAGATCGACCTGTCGAAGACGTACACGACCCAGTTCGTGGACGCCGCGCACGCGCAGGCCCAGCAGTAGCCGGAGCCCCGCTCACCTGACCGGGCGGTAGGTGAGCGACATGGACCCGTGAAGGCCTCTAATCCCCCGCGGAGGCCTTCACGGGTCTTTTGTGGTCAATTCCGGCAAATGGTGAGTATTTCCCGGAATGTGAAGACCCTTCGAAAGTAGCTACCTTCTTTTCGGTGCGGATCCAACACTTGGGGACACGGTTTTCCCGGTCCCCATCGGTGAACGGAGTCCCCGCATGTCCAAAACCCTTCGCGTCCTCACGGTGGTCGCCGCCGCGGCGGCTTCGCTGGCCGTCTCGGGCACCGCCCACGCCGCCGTCTTCGGTGAGCACTTCCACGGCCACCAGTTCTCGGGCGGCAACTGGGGTGGGTACGTCAGCTTCGGCAGCTTCACCACGGCCACCGCGAGCTGGACGGAACCGTCCGTGACCTGCACGTCGACCGACGACCTCTTCGCGCCGTGGGTCGGCATCGACGGCGACGGATCGTCCACTGTGGAGCAGACCGGCGTGGCCACGGACTGCTCCAGCGGCCGCCCGGTCTACCAGGCCTGGTACGAGATGTACCCGGCCGCACCGGTGTACTACTCGAACTCGGTCAGCGCCGGCGACCACATCACCGCCACGGTGACCCGGACGGCGACGAACACCTACCGCCTCGACATCAGCGACACGACCAAGGGCTGGTCGAAGACGATCACCAAGTCGCTGACCTCGAAGCACGCCTCCGCGGAGGCGATCATCGAGTCCCCGACGGACTCGTACCCGTCGATCTCCGGCGGCATCAAGTTCACCGGCGTCAAGTTCAACGGGACAAACCTGGCCTCGACGAGCCCGTCCGGCCTGGACGCCGACGACAAGGGCAGCTACACCTGGAGCCCCGGCGCGATCGGCTCGGACGGCCAGAGCTTCACGATGACCCGCCACTGAGCCGATTCAAGCCGGGCTATTTCAGGTTGTTGATCGCCCAGGCGACGACCATCACCGCGAGCACCAGCGACACGACGGCCTGCAGCATCATCGTCATCTTCGCCCAGATCCGCAGGGGCATGACGTCGGTGGGGCTGAAGGCCGCCGCGTTGGTGAACGAGAAGTACAGGTAGTCCAGATAGGACGGTTCCCAGTCCTGGTTCGCCAGGCCCGGGTCGGCCATCTGCGGGAACTGCAGGTCGGGGTACTCGGCCCGGCCCGCGGCCCGCCGGCCCGGGCCGCCGCGGTCGAACTCCCAGTACCAGAGGGAGAAGGCGACGATGTTCGTCCAGTAGACGATGGCGCCGGTGACCAGCACGGCGCCGGCGTGGTCGCCGATCGTCCCGGCGGCGATGTTGTAGACGAGGGTCACCGCGGACCCGGCGTTCACCGCGGTCACGGCGCCGACGAGCAACAGCGAGATGACCCGCTCGACCGCGCTGAACTGCGACATCCGCCCCGGGTTGACCAGCAGCAGGGCCACGACGAGCAGCGCGGAGACGGCCGGCAGCAGCCACCGCGGGTGCAGCGCCATGTCATCGGGCAGGGACACCTGCAGCACGAGGGTGGCGACGACGACGCCCATCGCGGGCCACCGGGTCTCGCCGGAAGTCCGCCGCCGCCACGCGGGAAGTGCCTCTTCAGTCACCGGCCCACGTTAGGACGAGCCCGCCCGGCTAGCCAGCCGGTGCGGTCGTCACTTCGCGGGGGAGCTTGCGGGCGACGTCCGTCCGCGAGCGGGCTCCCAGCTTCCGCAGCACCTTGGCCACGTGCTGTTCCACCGTCCGCGGGGAGAGGAACAGCCCGTCCGCGATCTCCCGGTTCGTCCGGCCCTCGGCGAGCATCCGGGCCACTTCGCGCTCCCGCGGCGAGAGCTCGCTCCCGTACCCGCGCCGTCCGCGTTGCGAGGGTGCCCACGCGCCGTGCTCGCGCAGCTGGTGACGGCAGCGTCCGGCGTCGCGGGTGGCCCCGAGCTGCTCGTACGCCTCGGCCGCCGCCGTCAGCTCGTCGACGGCCGAGCGGTTTCCCGCCGCGAGGCGGCACATCGACGCGCGCTCCCGCATGGCCGTCGCCGGGTAGGGCATCGGGAGGGCCGCGTAGCCGGACGCGGCTTCGTCGAACAACGCCGCCGCGGCCAGGTGCTTGCCGCGTGCTTCGAGCAGCACCGCGCGGCCCGCCACCAGCGCGGCTGCGGCGACCGGCGCGTCACGGCCCTCGATGCCGCGCGCGAACGCTTCGACCACGTTGTCGGCATCCGGCCAGCGCTCGGCCCTCGCGTACGCCTGCGCGGCCGCCGGGACCAGCGCCGCCGCCCAGATCCAGACGCCCTTGCGCCCGGCCGCGGCCACCGCGGTGTCGGCCACCGCGCACGCGCCGTCGACGTCTTCGGTCGCCAGCAGCACCGAGATCAGCACCCCGGCGGCCGAGAGCACCACCGGGATCGGGCCGCGGTCCGGCGCGTGCACGCTCGCCGCGGTCAGGTGCCGTTGCGCGGCGGCGAACTCCCCGCGCACGGCCGCGAGCCCGCCGAGCACCAGCGACGACTCCATGACGATCGGGCCGAGCTCCGGGTAGCTGTCCCGCAGCTGCTCGGCGGATTCGGCCAGGCCCGTCCACCGCCCGCGCACCCAGTCGAGCCGGACCCGGGTGCCCTGGATCAGGCCGATCGCGTACAGCGCGCCGGCGTCGGTCGCGCGCCGGACGCCCTCGGTCACCAGCCGCTCGGCGCGGTCGAGGTGGCCCGCCCACGATTGGCCGTCGGCCAGGTTGCACCACAGGCGGGCCAGCTGGACGCGCTCGGCGACCGTGCCGACGGTGTCCGAGAGCGCTTCGAACTCCGCCCACGCCGAGCCGTCGCCGACGTGCGACGCGGCCGCGATGCGGTCGGCGGTCAGCGCGAGCCGCAGCTCGGGGTCGTCGAGCCGCTCGTACACCTCGCCCGCGCGAGCGCGCCAGGCTTCGTGCCACGACAACGGCGTCAGCCCGTCGATCGGCTGGGCGAGCAGGGTGATCCCGCGGGCGGCGAGGTCCGGCCGGTCGGTCAGCTCGCCGACCGCCCGCTCGACCTCCAGCCGCCCTCGGCCGAGCCCGCCGATGGTCCGGACCAGCAGCATGCCGAGGCTCAGCCGGATCGACCCGCGGACCGACGGCGGCAGCGTCACCTCTTCGAGGACGCGCTGCAGCGTGCCGAGCACCTCGGGGCGGAACCCCCGCAGCGCGACCTGGCTCAGCTTGCCCGCCACCCGCCCGATGTCGGCCTGCGACGGGCCGGGTTCGGCGAGCACCGACTGCAGGAGGTCGATCGCGCGGGACGTCTCGCCGCGCGTGATCGCCTCGTCGGCGGCCGCTTCCGCGTAGTGCCGCCACTGGTCGACGCGGCCGGCGGCGCGGGAGTGCCGGGCCAGCAGCGTGAGCGGCGGCGACGGCTGCGCGGCGAGCACGCGGATGGCCTGCGCGTGCAGCAACGCGCGCTCTGGTCCGCGCACCGTGTCGTAGACCGCCTTGCGCGCCAGCGGGTGCCGGAAGCCGTACTTGCCGTCGCCGGCTTCGCCGAGCACGTGGGCGGAGAGGGCGCCGAGCAGCGCGGTGCGGAGGGTGTCGCCGGTGAGCCCGGCCAGTTCGCCGAGCACGGCGGCTTCGGCAGCGACGCCGAGCACCGCGGCCGCGCCGGCCAACCGCACCGACGGCTCCGGCAGCACGGCCAGCCGTTCGGTGACCGCCTCCCGCAGCAGCACCGGGACTTCGAGGTTTTCGAGCAGGCGGTCGGAGAGGACTTCGCCGACCGGGAGCCGTTCGGCCGCTTCCTTCAGCGCCCGCAGCGTTTCCTCGGCCACGAACGGGATCCCGGCCGTGCATTCGTGCAGCTTCGCCGCGAAGTCGTCGGTCACCCGGGGCAGTTCGAGGATGTCGACGGCCAGCTCGCGCACGGCCGCGACGTCGAGCGCGCCGAGCGCGACGCGGGCGGAGTGCACCGCCGGGTCGGTCCGGAACGGGGCGCCGAGCGGGCCGGGGCGGACGTCGGTCGTGGACCGGTAGGTGGCGACCACCGCCAGCTCGGGCGGCATCGAGCCGGCGAGGAACCGCATCAGGTCACGGGTGTCCTCGTCGGCCCACTGGAGGTCGTCGATGAGCACGAGCGTGGGGCCGCAGGCGTTGAGCAGTTCCCGCACCGCGCGGAAGACGCGGTGGCGTTCGGCGACCGGGTCGGCGAGGGGTTCGGGCCGCTCGGGAAGCGCTTCCGCGAGCTCCGGCAGCAGCGGCCGCAGCACGCCGGCGACCGGGCTGAGCGGGCCGAGCGGGGCGTCGCCGACCGCGCGAAGCGCTTCCAGCACGGGCCCGTAGGGAAACGGCTGCCGCAGCGGCTGGCAGGCGCCGGTGAGCACGCGGCCGCCGTCGAACTCCTTGCGCCGGCCGATCTCCGCGAGCAGCCGGGTCCGGCCCATGCCCGGCTCGCCTTCGATGAGGACGGCGGCCGGGCGGCGCCGGAGCACGGCGACGATGGCGTCGAGCTCGGTGTCGCGGCCGGTCAGCCGGGCGGGTCCCGACCGGATGGACACCGAGGTGGGGCGGGGGGTGGTCAGCCACATATGACCTCCTCGACGCACACCGAAGAACTGGTGCGCGGAGCCTAAGCAGCACACATCCGTCCGTAAACCTTTCACCGAATACGTGGTGGGAGCTGTCGTCACACGTCCGCCTACCCGCTGTCACCGGTTTGCTGTGGGAACCGGGGGCATCGGGTCACCGAGCGTGCGAATCGCGGGCCGATCGCACGTTCGAACGTCACTTCACGCGTTCGAGTGGCTAGGGCAACTACTGAAAGTAGTTCACGGAAACCCTACTTACGGACCTGTCCGACCGGGTGACACCGGGGGCTTGGGCCCGGCCGGAGCAGGGGATTCGTCCTCGGTGAATGCGTATACCCATTCGCCGGGCGCCCGGATTGCACCGTAACGCCCACTGCGGGGACGCTCACCCGGGGGAGTACCACTGCGTGGCCGGTGCGGAGCCGCGCGTAACCATCTAGGGAGAAGCATGAAGATCGCGAGACTTCTCGGTGCCGCTGCGACCGCGGTCATGGCGACGGGCGCGCTGGCCGCGACCGCCGTCCCCGCGTCGGGCCAGGACCTGCTGAACCCGGACATCGTGCCCGCCATGCAGCGGGACCTCGGCCTGACCCACGACCAGGCGCTCGCGCGGCTGAAGAGCGAGGACGTCGCGAACCGGGTCACCGAATCGCTGACCGCGGCGCTCGGCGACGCGTTCGGCGGCGCCACCTACAACGCCGTCACGGGCAAGGCGCACGTCACCACGACGAACGCCGCGCTGGCCGGCAAGATCCGCGAAGCCGGCGCGGAGGCGGAGGTCGTGAGGTTCAGCGCCCGCCACCTCAACTCCACTGTGGACACCCTGAACGCCGCCGGCCAGTCGGCGCCGGCCGCGGTCACCGGCTGGGGTGTCGACGACGCCACCAACCACGTCACCCTGGACGTGCTGCAGGGCCAGCGCGCCGCCGCGGAGGCGTTCCTCGCCAAGTCCGGTGTGGACTCCGCCGCGGTGACGATCCGCGAGACCGCGTCGAAGCCGACCACCTATGCCAACGTCCGCGGTGGCGACGCCTACTACATCGGCGGGTCGTCGCGCTGCTCGGTCGGGTTCTCGACGACCACCGGCTTCGTCACCGCCGGCCACTGCGCCGCGCTCACCGGCGCCGGCCGGCTGACCGGCTCCAACGGGGCCGCGCTGGGTTCGTGGGGCGCCTACCGGTTCCCGGGCGCAGACTACGCGCGGGTGAACACGAGCAGCGGCTGGACCCCGGTCGCCTCGATGAACAACGGGACCGCGGTGCGCGGCCAGTCGAACGCCGCGACCGGCACGTCGGTCTGCAAGGCCGGCTCGACCACCGGCTGGACCTGCGGCACCATCGGCGCCAAGAACCAGACCGTCCGCTACTCCGAGGGCACGGTCACCGGGATGACCGCGAGCAACGTCCGCTCGGCGGCGGGTGACTCGGGCGGCGGCTTCATCGCCGGCAACAACGCGCAGGGCATCCTGTCCGGCGGCAACACGTCCGTGACGTACTTCTACCCGATCGGCGCGGCGCTTTCGGGCACCGGTGCCACGCTGAAGACCAGCTGAGCATCGCGAGAGACAGCGAAAGGGCGGGTTTCGGGCGCCTCCAGCGCGCCCGAAACCCGCCCTTCGTCCTCGCCGCGGGAATGGGAGGTTCCGGGTCAGACGTTGCTGATCTCCTCGATCAGCCCGTCGACGTCGAAGTGCGCGCTCTCTTCGCCGAGCGGCACCAGTTCGATGGAGGCGTCCAGGAAGGTCCGGACGTCTTCGACCTCGAGCTCGAACGACGCATAGCCGTCCGGTGACTCGATTTCCAGGGTGAGAAAGTCTTCGTCGTCGGAGAGGTCCGGGCGGATCCGGACGTCACCGAGCCCGGCTGGCTCGTCGAGCCCGGCCACCAGGAGGTCACGCGCGAAGGTCCACTCGATCCACCGGCCGCGCTCGGTCCGGAAGGCCACGGTCACCGCGAAGGGTTCGTGGGAGTGGTAGGACAGGCGCGACAGGACGGGCGTGGTGCTCTCGTTCAGCAGCACGAACTGGCTCTGGTGTACGGCGTCGGTGTGCACGGCCCCTCCTGGAGTCTCGCGGTCGGTTCGCGCGGCGCGAACTGTTCGGCAAGGAGATGACCAGGGGGAACGGTCATGACGGAGAAAGTCTCACGTTCACTTGATCGGTTGCATCCGTCCATTGTGGTGTAACACCGGGCACATACCCCTTGCGCTCAGGCGGGCACGGGTGGTGACGGCTCGCGGAGGGCGATGGGCAGTTTCTTACGCAACACGAGCAGTGCGGGGACCGCCGAAGCGCAGGTCAGGGCGAGAACCGACCAGGTCAGCGCGTTGCTCGCACTGAGCAGGGCGGCCAGCAGGCCCGGCGCGAGTGCGATGGGCAGGCCCCAGGAGAGCTGGAAGATCGAGCTGGCCCGCCCTTCGGCCCCCGGCGGAGCGGCCGCGGCGGCCGCCGCGGTGGCGGTCGGGCCGAAGAGGGCCTCGGCGATCGAGAAGCCGAGACTGGTGAGCAGGATCAGCAGCGCGAAGCAGATCGCGAAGAGAACGGCGGCCCCGATGAGCCCGGCGGTCCGGCTCCGCCCGGCGAGCACCGCGACGATCGGCCGCTGCGCGGTGACGACGACCACGGTGCCGAGCGTGATGGCGGTCCCGGCGATCCACTGTGGACCATGCAGCAGGTCGCGCACGACGAGCGGCAGCACGGAGAACTTGCTCGCGCTGGCGAGCGTGAACGCCATGTGGGTGACGCAGAACCCGGTGAAGGCCCGATCCCCGAGCACCCGCCGCCAGCTCCCCCGCGGAGCCGCGGCGGTGCGGTCTGCCGCGGCTGGTCGTGAGTGGTAATTCGGGTTAGAACCCCAGATTAAAAACACAAAACAGGGGAGCACGC
>NZ_JBSGAI010000078.1:0-25311 GCF_053600695.1 Amycolatopsis sp. NPDC005003
CCATCGGCTTGCCGGCGCCGGTCGAGTCCCAGACGGGGAGGACGTCCGAACCGTTCGCGACCGCGACCCGCCGGCCGTCAGGGCTGAAGGTGGCCGTGCTCCGGGAACTCCTCGAAGTACGTGCGGATGAACCGCATCCCCAGCTTTTCCATCACGCGGCGCGAGGCCTTGTTCACCGTCATGGTGAACGCACTCACCCGGCGGACCCCCAGTTCGGTGAAGCCCTTCGCGAGCAGTGCCGCCGAGCCTTCCGTGCCGTAACCCTTGCCCCACGCCGCCCGGTGCAGCCGGTAGCCGAGCTCGGGCTCGTCGAGCGGATCTTGCGGCCGCGGGCGGAAATGGAACCACCCCAGGAAGCCGCCGGTGCTCTTTTCGATCGCCGCCCAGAACCCGTAACCGGGGAAACGCTCGTAGTAACCGAGGAACGCGGGGAGATCCAGTTCGACGATCTCGGCGCGGTCCGCCGGCTGTCCCCCATTGAGGTACTTCATCACGGCCGGGTCGTCGTAGAGCTCGAAGAGCGCGTCCGCGTCGTTCTCGGTGAACCGGCGGAGGATCAGCCGCTCGGTTTCGAGGAATACGTGCATCGGGTGATGCTGTCAGTGACCCCAGTGTGTGGCAACGTGTTTACGCCGCGGCGGCGAGGACCTCGCCCAGCGCCCGCGAGCCGGCCTCGGTGAGCAGCGCGGGCACGCGCTCGCCGCACTTGCCGGGGTGTGCGGGCGCGATCAGCCCGAGCCGGGCGAGCCGGTGCGCGGTGGACTGGTCGCAGCAGCTCAGGCCGTCGATGAAGAGGTCGGGCTCGCAGCTGCAGCTGATCTCGGCGTGGCCCCCGGCCACTGCTCTCAGTGTGGCCCGCTCACGATGGTTCAATGCGGTGATCATGGCGGCGCCTCCTTCCCGTCGTGCTCATTAGACGCCCCGCCACCGACAGTTTCCGCCTCCGAGCGTGCGAACCCGGGTATTTAGGGGTTCCACGTAGGGGTGGCGTGTCGCGCCGTTCCGGGGTCCACCCCGGATACCCCTACGGGAGCGGTTCAAGCGTGGTCTTCCGCAGGTGCCGGAAAACGATCGACGTGCGGAACCCGACGATCTCCCGGCGCAACGCCAGCCGGTCGGTCAGGAATGCGTGCAACGCGTCGATGTCGGGGGTCGTCACTTCGATCAGGAAATCGTCGTTTCCCGCCGTGACGTACACCGAGAGCACTTCCGGGAGTTCGGCGATCGACCGCTGGAAGGAATCGATCACCGCGCGGCTCAGCGGCCGCACCTGCGCCGTGACGAGCGCCCGGACGCCGCGGTTGAGGCTCGCCAGGTCGATGTCGGCGTGGTAGCCGCGGATGACGCCGCGTTCGCGCAGCAGCCGGATGCGCTCGAGGCACGTCGAGGGCGCGATGCCGACCTTCCGGGCGATGTCCCGGTTGGTCTGGCGGGCGTCTTCCTGCAGCAACCGCACGATCGCCGAATCAAGTTCGTCCAGCACCGGGCCCTCCGCAGGCTCGCCGAATTTCGTTCGGCAGCCTGCCCTGGCTGCCGACTGTCACCCTAAGTTCGGCAGCCATGACCGCACATGAGCAGCTCGTAGTCCGCCGAGGCCGTCGATCCGGCATCACCACGATGGTCGCGATCCATTCGACCGCGCTCGGCCCCGCCGTCGGCGGTTGCCGCTTCAAGCCCTACGGCACGCTCGAAGAAGCCATCGGCGACGTCCTCCGCCTGTCGGCCGCCATGACGGCGAAGTGCGCCGTGGCCGGGGGCTGGCGTTCGGCGGCGGCAAGAGCGTCATCGCGCCCGAACCGGGCCGCGTGCTCTCGCCCGAGGAGCGCCGGGCCGTCCTGCTCGACCACGCCGACCTCGTCGCCGAGTTCGGCGGCGCCTACCGGGCGGGCCCGGACGTCGGCACCGGCCCGGCCGACATGCTGGTCCTCCGCGAAGCCTCGCCGTACGCGTACTGCACGCCCGAATCCGCGGGCGGAACCGGTTCCTCCAGCGGCCCGACCGCCGTCGGGGTGCTGGCCGCGCTGCGCGCCGGGGCCGGCCCGGATCCGGCCGGACGGCGGGTGGTGATCAGCGGCTACGGCTCGGTCGGCGCCCACCTCGCGGCGAGCCTCCAGGCCGCGGGCGCCGACGTCGTCGTCTCCGACATCGACCCGGCGAAGCGCGCCGAAGCCGAGCAACGCGGCTTGACGTGGGTCGAGCCGGAAAAGGCACTCACCCTGACCGCCGACGTGGTGATCCCGGCGGCGGTGGGCGGAGTGCTGAGCCCGGAGACGGTGGCCCGGCTCGACACGCCGCTCGTCGTCGGCCCGGCCAACAACCAGCTGACCGACGACGCCGTCGCCGACGACCTCGCTGCGCGCGGCATCCTGTGGATCCCGGACTACGTGGCGAGCGCGGGCGGCATCCTCTACACCCTTTCCCGCGAGGCGGAGGACCTCGACCACGAAGCCGCGCTGGCCCGCGTCGAGACGATCGAGGACACCGCGCGCACCATTCTCGCCGCGGCCGAGGCCAACGCGACCACCCCGCTGAGGGAGGCGGCCGCGCTGGCCGGACGAAGGCTCACTTCTGGTGCGGCGCCACGTACTCCTTCGCCTCGGGCGCTTCGAACAACGGCTTGACGTACTTGACGCCACCTTCGGCGGAAGCGTCCGGGGTGGCCGCGTACACCTGGCGCGTCGCCGGCGTTCCCGGCTTCGAGAAGTCGAGCGCCGCGACCAGGTTGTCCGTGTTCGCCGACGTCGTCTGCTTCAGGGCCGCGGCGATGCCCTCACGCGTCAAGTCCTTGTTGTCGCAGGCCTTCTTCAGGACCGCGCCCCACACTTCGCCGACCGCGTAGCCGTACGGCACCCCGCCGTTCGGGGTTTCCTTGTACGCGGCCTTGTACTTCGCCGCGACGTCCTTCGCCTTCGGGATGTCCGCGGAGAACGGCACGCTGCTCGCGACGACCGTCAGCTTGTCGAGCGCGCCGGCGGCGGGGCTCTTCAGCAGCGCCGGGTCGAACGTCGGGTTGTTGCCCAGCACCGGCACGTTCAGCCCCAGTGCCTTGTTGGCCCCGACCGTCGAGCCGGTCTGCGTCGGCGTGGTGGTCAGCACGATCGCCTTGACGCCCTCGCCCTTGAGGCCGGTGACGACGTTGGTCAGGTCGCTGTCGGTCGAGGTGATCTTGACTTCCTTGAGCGTCAGGTTGTGCTTCTTGGCGTAGAACTGCGAGCCGCGCAAGCCGTTCTTGCCGTACTCGCCGTCGATGTAGATGTGCCCGATCGTGTCGCCGTCCTTGAGCTGCCCCTGCTCCTGCAGGTACGACAGGCCGTCGATGATCTCCAGGTCGTAGGTCGTCCCGACGATCATCACGTACGGGTTGTCCAGCAGCTCGGACGACCACGAGGCGGGCGCGGCGGTCGTCTTGTCCGAGGCCAGGTTCTGCTTCAGCGCGGCCACCACCGGCGAGCCGAGCAGCTGCACGAACCCGAGCACCTTCGGCTCGATCTGCGGGTACAGCGTCTTCGCCGTGTCGGCCTTGTAGCCGTGGTCGACCTCTTCGAGCTTCACCTGCCGGCCGCACACGCCGCCGGCGGCGTTGAAGTCCTTCGCCCACAGCTCGTTGCCCTGCGTGACGCCGAGGCCGAGGTTCTTGAAGACACCGGACTTGTCGGTCATCACGCCGAGCGTCACCTCGGTCGCCGTCACCCCCTTGCCGGTCTTGACGCCGGAGCTGTCCGAGCCCGACGAGCCCGAGTCGTTCGCCTTCGTGCTGCACGCCGAGAGCGCGACGACGGCCACCAGCGCCGCCGCCAGGTGTGTGCGTTTCATGGTTCCTCCGGGAGTTGACGGCGAGAACGGGTGATCCGGCGGCCGATCGCGGCGAGCCCGCCCGGCTCGAACAGCACGACCAGGATGATCGCGGCGCCGTAGACGAACGAGCTGACCAGGATCGGGGTCAGCGCGCCGTCGCCGGTGCCGGAGAACCAGCCCAGGTCGGCCGAATACAGGGCGAGGACCTGCGGCAGCCCGTTGACGATCAGCGCGCCGACCAGCGCGCCGGGCACCGAGCCGAGGCCGCCGATGATCACCATCGCCAGGTAGGCGATCGACACGTTGATGCCGTAGGTGCCGTACTCGCTCTCGTCCGGCTTGAGGATGTCGAACCACAGCACGGTCATCGCGCCGGCGAGGCCGCCGTAGGCCGACGAGACGGCGAACGCGCCCGCCTTGGCCCGCAGCACGCTGACGCCCATCACCGCGGCCGCGGCCTCGTTGTCGCGCACCGCCCGCCACGACCGGCCGACGCGCCCGCGGACGGCCCCGCGGGCGATGCCGAACGCCAGCACGGTGAGCAGCAGGAACAGGTACCACATCCGCTCGGCCTGCCGGATCGGCACGCCGAGCAGGGTGATTTCGGGGCCGTCGTTGGTGAACGGGAAGCCGAACAGGGAGAACGGCGCCGGCGCGCGCCCGGTCGACGTCCCGCCGGTGAGCTCCTCCGCGGACTGTCCGAAGTAGAGGCCCAGGAACACCAGGGCCAGTGACGCGACGCCGAGGTAGATCCCGCGCAACCGTCCGGCGACCGGGGCGAAGGCCAGGCCGAGCAGTGCCGCGACGACCACCGCGCCGAGCAGCGAGAGGCCGGGGTCGAGGCCGAAGCCGACGACCCGGTCGTCCCCGGCCGGCCCGGCCAGGACGGTGTAGGCGGTGCCGCCGGTGAGCAGGAAGAACGCGTGGGCCAGCGAAAGCTGCCCGGCCTGCCCGACCACCAGCGTCAGCCCGATCGCGCCGACCGCGCCGATCATCATGTACTGCCCGGCCTTCAGCCAGGCCGCGTCGAGGTACAGCGGCAGGGCGAGCAGGACGACGAGCAGGGCGAGCCAGGCCGCCGTGCGCACCAGCTTCGCCGCGTCCCGGCGCGGCCGCGGCCGCGTCTCCACCGCGGGCGGACTGTCCACTTCGGACACGGCTTGGTCAGGCACGGGTTCGCTCCCTCGTGCCGAACAGCCCCGACGGCCGCACCACCAGGACCACCAGCATCACCAGGAACACCGCGCTCTTGGAGAAGTCGAACGAGACGTACTGCGCGGACAGGGCTTCCACGATCCCCACCACCAGGCCGCCGACCACCGCACCCGCCGTCGAGTCGAGGCCGCCGAGGATCGCCGCGGGGAACGCGGCCAGCGCGATCGAGTGCGTCCCACGGGAAAGCCCGGCGCCGGAGAAGTCCTGCGTCGCGATGAACAGCACGGCGACCCCGGCCAGCAGCCCGGCCACCAGCCAGGCGGTCGCGGTGACCCGGGAGCTGCGGATGCCCATCAGCGCGGCGGCCTCGCGGTTCTCCGCCTGGGCCCGCATCGCCACCCCCCAGTTCGAGTACTTGAAGGCCAGCCAGAACGCCGTGATCAGCACCGCCGCCACCACGAGGGCGACCAGGTGCGTGCGGAACAGCGTGATCCCGCCGAGCCGGAACGGCTTCGCGTCCCAGGCGTCGCCGAGGAAAGGCAGCGCGACGCCGAGGCGGCGCACGATCTCCTCGGTGACGATCACGTCGACGCCGATGGTGAGCAGCGCCAGGCTGTTCGCGTCGGCGTGCCGGGAGCGCGACAGCAGCAGCCGTTCCGCCAGCAGGCCGAGCAGCCCGGCCGAGACGATGCCGACGAGCGACGCGCCCACCCAGCCCAGCGCGTCCCGCGTCACCACGACGAGGTAGCCGCCGAAGAGCACCAGCGAGCCGTGCGCGAAGTTGACCACCTCGGTGGCCTTGAAGATGATCACGAACCCCAGCGCCAGCAACGCGAACACCGCGCCCTTGCCGAGGCCGTTCACGACGAGCTGCAGGAAAGTATTCACACTGCCTCCGTGCCCAGGTAGGCCTTGACGACGTCCGGGTCGGCCTGGACCTGCGCCGGGGTGCCGTCGGCGATGCGTTTGCCGAAGTCGAGCACGGTGACCCGGTCGGCGATGCCCATCACCAGGCCCATGTCGTGCTCGACGAGCAGGATGGAGATGCCGAGCTCGGCGCGGATCCCGCTGATGGTGCCGGCCAGCTCGGCGGTCTCGGCCGCGTTCATCCCGGCCGCGGGCTCGTCGAGCAGGAGCAGCACCGGTTCGACGGCCAGCGCGCGGGCGAGGTCGACGCGTTTGACGACGCCGTAGGGCAGCGCGCCCACGGGGGCGTCGACGACCGCGCCGAGCCCGAGGAACGCGCAGATCTCCCGCGCTCGTTCGGCGTGCCGTCGTTCGGCGCGGACCGTCCACGGCAGCCGCAACCCGACCTCGAGGAACCCGCCGCGGGTCAGCGCGTGCCGGCCGAGCATGACGTTGTCGAGCACGGTCGAGCCGGCCGACAGCGCGGCGTTCTGGAACGACCGCCCGACGCCGAGGCCGGCGAGCTTGTGCGGCGCGAGCCCGGTGAGCTCGGTGCCGCCGAGCCGCACCCGGCCCGTGCCGGCCCGGTAGAGGCCGCCGATCACGTTGAAGCAGCTGGACTTCCCGGCACCGTTGGGCCCGATCAGCGCGTGCAGCGAGCCGGGTGCGACGGTGAAGCTCACGTCGTCGAGCGCGCGGATCCCGCCGAACCGAAGGGAGACGGCTTCGACCCGCAGTTCCGGCGGCGTCATCCGGCCCACCTCGACAGGGTCCGGCCGGCCAGGCGGGCGCGCGCGGTCTCCGCCTCGGCGTCGGCGGTCTCCTGCGACTCGGCGTGCCCGCCGAGGTAGAGCCGCTGGACGTCCTGGCTGGCGGCGAGCTCGGCCGCCGTCCCGGCCAGCGCCACCCGGCCCACCTCGAGGACCACGGCGTGGTCGGCGACGCCGAGCGCCATCACCGCGTTCTGCTCGACCAGCACCACGGCAGTGCCCTGGTCGTGGATCTCGCGGATGGTCCGCGCGATCTGCTCGACGACCTTCGGCGCCAGGCCCAGCGACGGCTCGTCGAGCAGCAGCAGCTTCGGCGCGGACATCAGCGCGCGGCCGATGGCCAGCATCTGCTGCTCGCCGCCGGACAGCAGGCCCGCGCGCTGTTTGGCGCGCTCGGTGAGCACCGGGAAGAGCGCGCCGACCCGCTCGCGTGCTTCCGTCCGCTCGGCCGCGGTGCGGGCCCCGATGCCGCCGGCCCGCAGGTTCTCCTCGACGGTCATCCGCGCGAACACCTGCCGCCCTTCGGGCACGCCGACGACGCCGAGCCGCACGATCCGCGCGGGGTCGAGCCTGCCGAGCGCGTGGCCGGCGTAGCGGATCTCGCCCTCGTCGATCGACCCGCGGTGCATGCGGAGGGTGCCGGAAACCGCGCGGAGCAAAGTGGACTTCCCGGCCCCGTTGCTGCCCAGCACGGCCAGCACGCCGTCGGCGGAGACGTCGAGGTCGATCCCGTGCAGGGCGGCCGTCGACCGGCCGTACCGCACCCGCAGGCCACGCACGGTCAGCACGAATTCACTCCGGGACGCAAGAGGCCTCCTCCGCTCGTGTGACGTGAGTCACGGTCGGTGGCGGTCATCCTGCGTTCGGCGGAAGTGATCCGATACCCCCACCTGGAGACCCCGCGTGCTACGAAACGGACACGGTCTGCCGCGGCTCTCGTGAGTGGTAATTCGGGTTAGAACCCGAATTACCACTCACGAGCGGCGGGAGCGGAGGGCGGCGAGGGTCTCGGGGGAGGTGGTGCACTCACCGAGGCGGACCGGCTTGCGGTCGCCGTGGAAGTCGCTCGAGCCGGTCGCGAGCAGCTCCAGCTCGGCGGCCACTTCCCGGAGCCGGTCCCGGACCTGCGGGGGCTGCTCCGGGTGGTCCACCTCGATCCCGGCGAGTCCGGCGGAGGCGAGCGCGGCCAGCTGCGCGTCCGAGACCGAAGCGCGCCGCTTGACCGAGCGCGGGTGGGCCAGCACCGCCACGCCCCCGGCCGCGCGGACCAGCGCGATGGCATCCACAGTGGACAGCACGTGCTTCGGGACGTCGGCCCGGCCGCCGTCGGCGATCCAGTCGGACGTGAAGGCGTCGGTGATGCCCACCGCGGCCAGCGCGGCGGCGATGTGCGGGCGGCCCAGCGGCGCACCCGCGGCGATCGCCTCGACCTGCGCCAAGGTGATCGGCGCGCCGAGTTCCCGGCAGCGCTCGACCATCCGGATCCCGCGGCGGACGCGGTCGGTGCGGATCAGCTCCAGCTCGGCCGCCAGCGGCGCGAACAGAGGATCGACGAACAGGCCGAGCAGGTGCACTTCGGCGTCGTCGAGCCGGCAGGAAATCTCGACGCCGGGGACGAGCTCGATCTCGGAGGCGGCCGCGGAAGCCGCGGCCAGGCCGGCGAAGGTGTCGTGGTCGGTGAGGGCGAGCACCGTCAACCCGGCCTCGGCGGCCAGCCGGGGCAGGTCGGACGGCGGCGTCGTCCCGTCGGAGGCCGTGCTGTGCGCGTGGAGGTCGATCGTCACCCGCGGGAGGATCTCACAGCAGCCCGGCTTCGCTGGCCTTCCCGATCGCTTCGACGCGGTTGCGCGCACCCAGCTTGTGCAGCGCCGACTGCAGGTACGTCTTCACCGTGTTGCGCGCCAGGCCCGTGGACTCGGCGATCTCCGGGTTCGTCTGGCCCTGCGCGGCCAGCCGCAGCACCTCGTACTCGCGGCGGGTCAGGCCGCTGCGGGCCAGCGCGTCCGACCGCTGCCCGGCGTCCGGGAGGATCCGCGGGTCGACGACGCGCTCGCCGCGCAGCACCCGCCGCAGCTCGGTGACCAGCTGCGCGCCCGCGGCGTCCTTGAGCAGGCAGCCGTGCGCGCCCGACTCCAGCGCGGCCAGCACGCCCTGGTGGTCGCCGTGCGCGGTGAACACCACGATCCGACCCTCGGGGTGCACCCGGCGCAGCTCGGTGACGACCTCCGGCGCGAGCATGTCCGGCAGCCGCAGGTCGAGCAGGATCAGGTCGGGCGCCAGCGACGCCACCCGCTCGATCGCCAGCCGCCCGGACTCCGCCGAACCGATCACGTTCAGGCACGGGTCCGAGCGCAGCAGCAGGGTGACGCCGTCGCGGACCACCGGGTGGTCGTCGACGACGAAGACGGTCGCGTGGGTCACGGCCGCACCAGCGGCACCCACGCGCGCAGGGTGCAGCCGTCGTCGTCGTCACGGACCAGGCTCACCCGCCCGCCGAGCCGCAGCGCCCGCCCGGTGAGCGCCCGCAGGCCCATGCCGGTGCCCGGGGCGGCCTCGGCGCCGGTGCCGTCGTCGGCGACGACCACCTGGACGCCGTCATCGTGGGGCAGCAGGCTGACGATCACCGAGGACGCCCGCGCGTGTTTCTCGACGTTGAGCAGGCCTTCGCGGACCGCGGCCACCAGCAGCGCGGTGCGTTCGGCGTCCAGCGGCGGTACCGCCGCGAGCTGCACGAACCGCGCCGGGACACCACAGCGCGCCTGGAACGAGCGGCAGTGCTCGGCCAGCTCGACCGGCAGCGCTCGCTCCGGGCTGGACTCGGACAGCGCCAGCAGTGACTCCCGCAGCGCGCCCGCGGCCGCCGAGACGTCGCCTTCCAGCCGCCGCAGCCGCGCCTCCAGCGAGGGGTTCCCGTGGAAGTCCTCGTGCAGGTCGCGCACCTGGACGCCGATCGAGAACAGCAGCGCCCCGACGGAGTCGTGCAGCGCGCTCTGCATGCGCAGGCGTTCGCCGGCCACCGCGGCCGTGCGGTCGGTCTCGGCCACCTTCGCCAGGTGCAGGGCCGCACCGGCCTGGCAGGCGACCTCCTCCATCCGCCGGACGGCGTCATCACCGAAGTCGGCGGGCTCTCGCATGGCCGCGTAGGCGATCGCGACGGTCTCGCCGCGCGCGACGATCGGGACGGCGAGCAGCGCGGCCAGGCCCTCCCCGCGGACCTGGGCGTCGAAGTGGTGGGTGATCGTCGGCGCGCTGACGTAGTCGGTGACCTTCACCGGCCGGCCCAGCGCCAGCACCCGCCCGCCGACGCCCTGACCGGTCGAGACCTCGAGGTCCTGCAGCGCGTCGGTGCGGTTGCCGGACATCCACCGGATCACGGCCAGCCCGGGCGTGGTGAGCTCGCCGACGAACCCGGCCTGCACGCCGACCGTCTCCCGGATCAGGCGCGCGGTCCCGTGCAGCGCGGCGACCCGGTCGAGCGTGCCGAGCAGCTTCTCGCGCTCGCGCAGCAGCTCGCCCAGCACCGCGCTGTACTCGGCGACGTGCTCCTTTGCCGTCACTCGATCACGATGGCACACCGGGTGTGGTTCCGGACATACCCGGCTGGAGAGGTACGCCGGCGTCCATTCGACTTGAATGGGGGTGTGGAGATCCTCACCGACGCCGCCACGCTCGCGCTGTACACGACCGACGCCTCCAACTACCGCCACGTGCCCCGCGGCGTGGTGCTGCCGCGGACGGTCGGCGACGTCGTCGCGGCGGTCGCTTCGGCGCGCGATCGTGACCTGCCGGTGATCGCCCGCGGCGGCGGCACGAGCATCGCCGGGAACGCGTGCGGGCCGGGCCTGGTGATCGACACCTCGCGCCACCTCGGCGGGGTGCTCTCGCTGGACCCTTCGGCACGGCTCGCGCGGGTGCTGCCCGGCACGGTGCTCGACGACCTGCAGGCCGTCGCGGCCCCGCACGGCCTGCGGTTCGGCCCGGACCCGTCGACGCACAGCCGCTGCACGCTCGGCGGCATGATCGGCAACAACGCGTGCGGCTCGCACTCGGTGGCGTGGGGGCGCACGGTCGACGTCGTCCGCTCGCTGGAGGTGCTGCTCTACGACGGCACGCGGCTGCGGGTCGGCCCCGGCGAGCCGACCGAAGGCCGGATCTTCGACGAGCTGCGCGCGCTGGTGCGGGACAACCTGGCGTTGCTGCGCAAGGAACTCTCGACCTGGCCGCGTCGCGTGTCGGGCTACGGGCTCGAACACCTGCTGCCGGAGAACGGCTTCGACGTCGCCAAGGCTCTGGTCGGCAGCGAGGGCACCTGCGTGACCATCCTGGAGGCGACGGTTTCGCTGGCCGAGCTCCCCGACCGCAAGGTGCTGGCCGTGCTGGGCTTCCCGTCCGACATCGCGGCGGCGGACGCGGTGCCGTCGATCCTGCCGTGGTCGCCGCTGACCGTCGAAGGCGTGGACGCCGAGCTCGTCGCGATGCTGCCCGGGCGGGCCGGCGACCTGCCGCCGGGCGGGGCGTGGCTGTTCGTCGAGCTGGCCGGCGACGACCCGGCCGCGCGGGCTCGGGAGCTGGCCGCGTCGCTGGAGCTCACCGGCTTCACGATCCTCGACGACCCGGCCGCGCAACGCCGGCTGTGGCGCATCCGCGAGGAAGGCGCCGGGCTCGCGACGCGGCTGGCGGACGGCTCGGAGGCCTGGCCGGGCTGGGAGGACGCCGCCGTCCCGCCCGAGCGGCTCGGCGCGTACCTGCGCGAGTTCAAGGAACTCATGCGGGCGCACGGCCGCCGCAGCGTCGTCTACGGCCACTACGGCGAAGGCTGCCTGCACCTGCGCCTGGACTTCGACCTGCTTTCGTCGCCGGGGGTGGCGGACTTCCGGCGGTTCCTCGAGGAGGCCGCGGACCTCGTCGCCGCGCACGGCGGCTCGCTGTCCGGCGAGCACGGCGACGGCCAGGCGCGCTCGGAGCTGCTGTCCCGGATGTACAGCCCCGAGATGCTCGACGTCTTCGCCCGGTTCAAGGCGATCTTCGACCCGGCCGGGCGGATGAACCCGGGCATCCTGGTCGCGCCGCGGCCGGTCGACGCGGACCTGCGCGTGCGAGCGACGTCGAAGTCCTTCGAGGACAGTGTGTTCCTCGGCTACCCGGAGGACCGGGGGAATTTCGGCCAGGCGATGCGGCGCTGCGTCGGCGTGGGGAAGTGCCGCAACACCAGCGGCGGCGGCGTGATGTGCCCGAGCTACCGGGCCACCCGCGAGGAACAGCACTCGACGCGCGGTCGCGCGCACCTGCTCGCGGAGATGATCAACGGCGAGGTGATCACCGGCGGCTGGCGCTCGACGGAAGTCCGTGACGCGCTGGATCTGTGCCTGTCCTGCAAGGGATGTCTCTCGGACTGCCCGGTCGACGTCGACATGGCGACGTACAAGGCCGAGTTCCTGCACCAGCACTACCGGCGGCGGCTGCGTCCGGCCTCGCACTATTCGATGGGCTGGCTGCCGCTGTGGCTGCGGCTCAGTGCCCGGGTCCCGCGGCTGGCCAACGCCGTCGGGCGCTCTCGGTTGGCGGGCTTGGTGAAACGGCTCGGCGGGATCGCCCCGGAGCGCGCGCTGCCGGCTTTCGCCCCTTCCCCGTTCACGTCGTCGCGCGCGGATCTCCGGCGCCGGGCATCGGGGGAGCGCCGGGTCGTGTTGTGGCCGGACTCGTTCAACAACTACCTGACGCCGTCGGTGCTCGACGCCGCCCACGAGGTGCTCACCGCGGCCGGGTACGACGTCGTGCTGCCGGACCGCGGAGTCTGTTGTGGACTGACCTGGGTGTCGACGGGTCAGCTCGGCGTCGCGCGGCGCGTCCTGGACCGGACGTTGTCCGTGCTGGCCCCGTACCTGGAGGACGGCTACGAGGTCGCGGGCCTGGAACCGAGCTGCACGGCGCTGTTCCGCGGCGACCTGCCCGCGCTGATGCCGGGCGACGAGCGTGCCGCGCTGCTGGCCTCGCGGACGTTCACCTTCGCCGAGCTGCTGGAGCGCGCGCCGGTCCCGTTCGCGGCGCTCGACGTCGACGCGATCACGCAGGTGCACTGCCACCAGCACGCGGTGCTGGGCTTCGGCGCCGACGAGTCCGCGTTGCGGGCCGCGGGCGTCCGGAACACCACCCTCGATTCGGGGTGCTGCGGCCTGGCGGGCAACTTCGGCTTCGAGCGCGGCCACTACGACGTCTCGAAGGCGGTGGCGGAGGACCGGATGCTGCCCGCGATCCGTGCGGCCGCCCCGGAGACGGTGCTGGTGTCGGACGGCTTCAGCTGCCGGACGCAGATCGCCCAGGAATCCGGCCGGACGCCGGTGCACCTGGCGGAACTGCTGCGCCGCGCCCTGCCTTGATCACTCGGCGCGCTCCAGCAGCGTCCGGACGGCGGTGAGGACGAGCCGGACGATGTCGTCGGGATCGGCGCCGGCCAGCGGCTGCCTGCCGGTGAGCTCGCGGACCACGCCGATCCCCATCAGCCAGGCCAGCGCGAGGTCGGCGCGCAGTTCGGCGTCCGGCGCGTCGGTCAGCGTGGCCAGGATCCGGGCGTACTCGTCGCCGATCTCCGCGCGCAGCACCGCGCCGACGTCGCCGCTGCCCGACGAGCGCAGGTACGTCTCGAGGGTCCGGTTCCGGTCGCCTCCCGGCTCGAGCATGCTGCGCAGCGACGCGCTGAGCAGCCGCTCCGCCGGATGGGCTTCCAGGTGCTCGCGCCCGCTGCGGGCGATGACTTCCTCGAACAACGCTTCCTTGCTGCCGAAGTAGCGGAAGAGCAGCGCCTGGTTGACCCCGGCCAGGTCGGCGATGTCCCGCACGGTCGTCCGGTCGAACCCGCGCTCGGCGAACAGCTTCGCGCCGGCGTCGAGCAGCGCCTGCCGCGTCGCGGCCGCGTCCCGTCTCCGGGCTGGCTGCTCACGCTGTTCGGCCATCGGAGCAGGCTAACCGGCAAACCGGACGCGGCGCGACAGACCCTAGGCGCCGGAGAGGCGGATCGCGCCGGCCGGGCAGGTCAGCTCGGCCTGCCGGACCGCCTCCTCCTCGCCGGACGGCGGTTCCTCGGCGAGGAGGACGACCGTGCCGTCGTCCTCCTTCTGGTCGAACGTCTCGGGCGCGAGCAGCACGCACTGGCCGGACGAGACGCAGCTTCCGGTGTCGACGGTGATCTTCATCGGCTCACCACTCCACCGGCACGCGCTCGACGCCGCCGGCGATCCGGTTGGCGCGGACCGGGATTTCCGCCACCTCCGCGGCCAGGCGCAGGCCGGGGAAGCGGCGGAACAGCTTCGGGAACACCGTCCGCAGCTCGGTGCGGGCCAGGTTGGCGCCGATGCAGACGTGGGCGCCGGTGCCGAAGGCGAGGTGCACGTTCGGCGTCCGGTCCGGGTCGAACCCGTCCGGGTCGGCGAACACCGTCTCGTCGCGGTTGGCCGCGTCGCGCGAGATCAGCACGGCGTCGCCGCGCATGATCCGCGTCCCGGCGATCTCGACGTCCTCGTGGGCGTACCGCAGCAGGCCCGTGCCGCTGGTCGCGGTCAGCCGCAGGATCTCCTCCACGGTCTGGTTGACCCGGCCTTCGGGGTCGGCGGCGAAGCGGTCGCGGCGGGCGGGGTCGCTGAGCAGGAACAGCGTGCCCACCGCGATCCGCGTGGACGTCGTCTCGTGGCCGGCGAACAGCAGCCCCGCCCCCATCCGGGCGAGGTCTTCGTCGGTGAAGGACGGGTCGTCGGCCTGCGCCGCGACCATGTCGGAGATGACGTCGGGCTGCGGGTCGGCGCGCTTGGCGTCGGCCAGCTTCGCCATGTAGGCCATGAACTCCGCCATGGCGGACTGAGCGTCTTCGCCGCCGTCCATCCGGGCGATCCGCTCGGACAGCCCGCGGAAGTGCTCGCGGTCGGCGTAGGGCACGCCGAGCAGCTCGCAGATCACCAGCACCGGCAGCGGGAACGCGAGCACGCCGGCCAGGTCGACGGGCCCGTCTTCGCGGGCGGCTGCCATGTCGTCGAGGCAGCGGTCGGTCAGTTCCGCGATGTGGTCGCCGAGGGCGCGCATGCGGGGCGCGGAGAACGCGGGCGCCAGTATCCGGCGCATCCGCTTGTGGTCCCGCTCTTCGGAGTCGAAGTCGCCGCTCGGGCCGTCCTGCAGCGCCGCGTGGGAAATCCGCGACGCCTCTTCGGGTTTCGGGTGGGAACGGCCGAAGCGGCGGTCGCGGAAGACCTCCTTGGCTTCCTCGTACGACGTGATGAGCCACGCCGGGTCGCCGGCGGGGGTGAGCACCCGGCTCACCGGCGCCTGCCGCCGCAGCAGCGCGAACTCCGGGGCGATCGCCAGCGCGTCCGCCTGGGTGAAGGGGAGGCGAGGCGTCTCTTCGATGGTGGTCATGCGCCTTCTCTCGGATCGGTTTTCAGGTCGGCGAGCCAGCGGAGTTCGGCGTCGAGCCTGCTCAGCACGTGGTGCAGCGCGACGCGGCTCCAGGGATCGGCCTGCCCGGCGGCGAGCGCGGCCAGCCGTTCTTGCTCGGCGCTGAGCGCTTTCCGGCGGACTTCGAGCACCCGCGCTCGTTCTTCCGGGCGCAGCCACGCGAAGTTCCCGACGCGGGCCAGGAACTCCGGCTCGGTGAGCGCCAGGTCGGCCGGGAAGTCCGCGAGCAGGTCGTGCAGCAGTTCCCGCCCGACTTCGGTGATCGTGTAGACGTGCCGCGGCGGCTTGGCCTCCTGCTCCTCGGCGCTGCGGCTCACCGCGCCCGCGTCGACGAAGCGCCGCAGGGTCGGGTAGAGCGAGTTGTTCGACAGGGTGTGGCCCGTCGACGCCTCCACCGCCTTGCGCAGTTCGTAGCCGTGCCTCGGCTCGACGGCCAGCTTGGACAGCAGCAGGATCTCGATCCACACCTAGGTCACCGTAACCTAGGGTTCGGTGACCGGGCAATGGCGGATCGTGACAGGCGGGGAGAAACTGTGTAGCGTTGTAAGCAGCTGCTTACAAACCTGGAGCACGGGGGTTCCCGCATGACCGTCACCCACACCGAACCGCTCGCGTACCCCTTCAACGAAGAGGCCGGGCTCGACCTGAACGAGGCGTACGCGGCCGCGCGGGACGCCGAGGGCATGGTCCGGGTGAAGATGACCTACGGCGAACCGGCGTGGCTGGCCACCCGCTACGCCGACGCCCGGCTGGTGCTGGGCGACCGCCGGTTTTCACGGGCGATGGAGAAGGAAAAGGACGCCCCGCGCCGCGTGCCGCTGGTGCGCGACGGCGGCATCCTGCAGATGGACCCGCCCGACCACACGCGGCTGCGGACGCTGGTCGCGAAGGCGTTCACCATGCGCCGCGTCGAGCTGCTGCGGCCGCGCGTCGCTTCGCTGGCCGCGGAGCTGATCGCGGACATGAAGGCGGCCGGCGCGCCCGCCGACCTCGTCGACGCCTACGCGTTGCCGATCCCGGTCGCGGTGATCTGCGAGCTGCTCGGCGTCCCGGTCGCCGACCGGCCGAAGTTCCGCGTGTGGAGCGACGCGGCGCTGTCCACGAGCGGGCTGACGCCGGAGGAGTTCGAGCGCAACCGCGAAGAGCTGCGCGACTACATGCGCGGCCTGATCGCCGAGCACCGCGCGCGGCCCCAGGACGACCTGATGACGGCGTTGATCGAGGCCCGCGACGTCCGCGACCGGCTGACCGAGCTGGAGCTGGTCGACCTGTGCGTCGGCATCCTCGTCGCCGGGCACGAGACCACCGCGAGCCAGATCCCGAACTTCGTCTACGCACTGCTGGACCAGCACGAGCAGTGGGAGCGGCTGTGCGCCGACCCGGGCCTGATCCCGGCGGCGGTCGAGGAACTGCTGCGGTTCGTCCCGCTCGGCGCCGGCGCGGGATTCGCGCGGTATGCGACGGAAGACGTCGAGGTCGGCGGCGTGCTGGTCCGGGCGGGTGAACCGGTACTGGTGGCGATCGGCGCGGCGAACCGCGACGCGCTCGAGTTCAACGGCGCGGAGGAGCTGCGTTTCGACCGTGAGGAGAACCACCACCTGGGCTTCGGCCACGGTGTCCACCACTGCCTGGGCGCGCCGCTGGCCCGGCTGGAGCTGCAGGAGGCGCTGCGCGCGTTGGTCACCGAGATGCCGGGGTTGCACCTCGCCGGCGATATCGTGTGGAAAACGCAGATGCTCGTCCGCGGACCGCGGTCGATGCCGATCGGATGGTGATGATGAGCTGGGACGTGAAGGTCGACGAACACACCTGCATCGGATCGGGGATGTGCGCGGCCGTGATGCCGGAGGTGTTCTCCCTCGACGGCGCGGTGGCCCACCCGCTGACGCCGTCGGTGGAGGCCGACGAGACGGTGCTGGACGTGGCGGACTCCTGCCCGGCCATGGCGATCACGATCAGCGACGGGGGTCGCGAGATCGGGCCGCGTCCCTGAAGACGCCGTTTTCGGTCACCACGGCCGTGATCAGTGCGGACGGGGTGACGTCGAAGGCGGGGTTGAAGACCCGCGCGTCCTCCGGGGTGCGTTCGGTGAGCTCGCGGGCGTCGCGTTCTTCGATGACGATGCCCGTGCCGTCCGCGAGCTTGCTGTCCACTGTGGATGAAGGGGCGACCACGACGAACGGGATGTCGTGGTGCCGGGCGGCGATGGCCAGGCCGTAGGTGCCGATCTTGTTGGCGACGTCCCCGTTCGCGGCGATCCGGTCGGCGCCGACGACCACGCAGTCGACCATCCCCCTGGCCATGGCGGCCGCGGCGGCCGAATCGGGCTGGACGCGGTAGGGGACGTTGTTCTGCGCGAGCTCCCACGCCGTCAGCCGCGCGCCTTGGAGCAGCGGGCGCGTCTCGTCGACGAGGACTTCCTCGACGAGCCCGCGTTCGTGCAGGTGCCAGACGACGCCGAGGGCACTGCCCCAGCCGACGGTGGCCAGGTGTCCGGCGTTGCAGTGGGTGAGGAGCCGCAGCGGTCGTCGCGGACACGCCGCGAGCACGACCTCGGCGGCGTGCCGCGAGGCTGTCGTGTTGAGCCGTTCGTCCTCGTCGAGCACGGCGAGCGCTTCGGCGAGGACGGCGTCCTTGCCCTGGTCGAGCTTCCCGAGCGCGCGCTCGACGCCCCAGCCGAGGTTGACGGCGGTCGGGCGAGCGTGCGCGATGAGCTCGGCGTCGGCCCGGACATCGCCGTTCCGGTAGGCGGACAGGGCGACCCCGAGCGCCCCGGCGGCCCCGAGCGCGGGCGCACCCCGGACGGCGAGCCGCTTGACGGCGTCGACCAGCTCACCGACGGTCCGCAGTTCGAGCAGCCGGTACTCGCCGGGCAGCGCGGTCTGGTCGATGACGACGATGGAGCCGTCGGCCCAGTCGATGGTCCTGCGCACGGGTTCTCCTCGGATTCCTGCTTGCCCGGCCGGTGAAGATGGGACGGTGACCATTGAACGGCAGAACCCACCCGGCCTGCACACCCCACCGGGCTACCACCACGTGACGGTCGCCTCGGCCTCCCGGACGGTGTACCTGGCGGGCCAGTGCCCCCTGACCCCGGACGGTGCCCTGGTCGGCGACGACCTCCTCGCCCAGACGGACCAGGTGGCCGCCAACACGGCGGCGGCGTTGGAGTTCGCCGGCGCTTCGCCGTCGGACGTGGTCCGCACGGTGATCTACGTGGCGACGGAGGACCGCGCGCTGCTGACCTCGGTGTGGGACCGGCTGAACGCTTCACCGATCGCCGAGGCCTTCAGCTCGGCGAGCACCCTGCTGGGAGTGGCCCGGCTGGGGTTCCCGGGCCAGCTGGTGGAGCTCGACGTGACAGCCGCCCTCGCCTGACCCGCGAGATGCCCCGCCAGACACGCAAGATGCCCGCCTGATCACGCGAGATGCCCCGCCAGACACACGAGTTCCGCGCCCGATCACGCGAGTTCGGTTTCTGATCGCGCGACCGCGGTGGACGGGACCGGACCAGCGAACTCGCGTACCTGGAGGGTCGGCCTGCGTACCTGGAGGGTCGGTTGGCGTGGTCGGAGCCGGGACTGGCGTGGTCGGGGCCGGGACTCGTGTGGTTGGGGCCGGGACTGGCGTGATTGGGGCCGGGACTCGCCCGGTCCCGAAGGTCAGAGGCCGGCCATGAGGTCGGTTTCCGTGATTCCCGGCCCCTCGCCCCGCCGGATGAACCACTCCGTGCCGAACGCGACGGTGAAGACGTCGTCCGGCATGGCCAGCATGAACATGTCCTCGGTGATCTGGCTCGGGTGCGCCCGCATCGCCGCGCGCTTCACCGGCGCGTACTTCGACACGTCGACCGCCGCGGTGATCTCGGCCTCCGGCTTGCCGAACTCCACGTTTTCCGGCGGCTTCGGCGCCGCCTCCGGCGGGAGCGCCCCGCTCGCCACCGCCGCTTCGAAACCTCGCTGCATGAACTCGCGGTTGAACGTCGCCTGGTACACGCGGGCCGTGCCGGCCAGCTCGGCCGCGCGGACGCCGACGCGGTGCACCTGGATGTGGTCCGGGTGGCCGTAGTCGCCGTTGTCGTCGTACACCGTCAGGACGTCGGCCGACTCCTCGCGCAGGATCGCCGCGAGCTGCTCGGCCGCCTTTTCGACGTCGGCGCGCCAGAAGCACGCCGGGTCGTCGTTCGTCGACTCGCCCATCATCCCCGAGTCGCGGTAGCCGAGGAATTCGACGCGCTCGACGCCGAGGATCTCCGCGGCCGCGTACGACTCCTGGACACGCCGGTCTTCCAGCTTCTCGCCCTCGGCGAGGAACCCGTCGGGGACCTCGCCGGCCTCGCCCTTGGTGGCGACGACGAGCACGACCCGGTGCCCGTCTTCGACGGCCTTGCGCATGACGCCCGCCGTGCGGAGGCACTCGTCGTCCGGGTGGGCGTGGAAGGTGACCAGAGTTGCCATGTCCGCGACGGTACCGGCAACCCCCGACAAAAACCGCCCGCCAGGGTGCGTACCCGCCCGCTAGGGTCGGCGACCGTGACCGAGAAGAGCACGTTGCTGACGTTCCTGCGAGCCCAGCGCGCGAGCGTCCTGGCGATCCTCGACGGTCTCGGCGAGGAAGCCCTGACGACGGCGCTCCTCCCGTCCGGCTGGACCCCGCTGGGTATGGTGGAACACCTCGGGGACGCGGAGCGGCACTGGTTCCAGGAGATCGTCACCGGCACTGCGGGCCCCGGCCGGCCCGCGTCCAAGAGCCCCGAATCCGTCTTCGCCTACTACCGCGAGCAGTGCCGCAAGTCCGACGAGATCTTCGCTGCGACACCGTTGACCGCGACACCCCGAGGCCGTCACCCCGGCCCGATCGGCGACGAAACCACCGATCTGCGCGGAGTCGTGCTGCACGTCATCGAGGAGACCGCTCGGCACGCCGGTCACCTCGACGTTGTCCGAGAGCTGCTCGACGGCCGCACCGGGCTGGGCCCCCGCTAAGCCTGTTCCTTCGAACACCACCAGGTGGACCGGCCGCCGACCGTCCCGTGGCGCATCTCCGCGCCGCAGCGCGGGCAGTGGCCGCCCGCGCGGCGGTGGGCGATGATCTCGCCGGTGTGCACGCCGCCGTGGCGGATCGCCGCGCGCAACGCCTTCCGCAAAGCCTTGTGCAGGTTCGCGAGGTCGCCGCCGGACAGCTCGTTCACCGGTCGTGCCGGGGACAACGCCGCCTGCCACAGGGTTTCGTCCGCCAGCAGGTTGCCGATCCCGGCCACCACCGACTGGTCCAGCAGCCGCGCCTTCAGCGGCGCCCGCCCGCGGCCGACGCGCTCGCCGAAGTCGCGGCGCGAAATCTCGCCGGCGTCCGGGCCGAGCGCGGCGAGATCCGGGTCGAGCCGCACCCGGCTGAGCCGCCGCGTGTCGAACAACCGCAGCTGTTCGCCGTCGGCGAAAGTGATCCCGAACCGGAACCACTCGGGTTTCTCGACGCGATCGCGGGCCCGTCCGGGCGGCCCGCTCCGGCCCTCGAACCGCAGCTGCCCGGCCATCCCGAGGTGCAGGCCGAGGTGCGGCCCGGGCCGCCGGTCGCGGCTTTCCGTTTCGCACCAGAGCGTCTTGCCCCGCCGATGCGCTGCCACCAGCCGCCCGCCGGTCAACGCCGTCGCGATGTCCCCGGGCGCGTGCGGGCGGCAGACCCAGTCGTCGTGGTCGTCCACCGCACGGATCGTCCGGCCGAGCGCACCGGCGAGGACCTGCCGGGCGAGTTCCACCTCGGGGAGTTCGGGCACGCGACCCAGTCTCTATCAGGGCCGCCGGTCGCGCCGTGCCAGCAGCAACGCCGGCAGGGTCGCCACGGCGGTGAGGGCGAACGTCGCCGGGTACCCGGCCGAGCCGATCACCAGCCCGGCGCCCAGCGCGCCGGCCGCCATGCCGAGGTCGTAGGCGGCGTTCCAGATCGCGCTCACCGCGCTCGCGCCGCCATCGGGCACCCGGGCGTACATCAGCGACAGCGTCGCGTTCTGCAGTGCGCCGAACCCGGCGCCGAACACCAGCGCCCCGCCGATCACCGCGGCCGGCGTGCCGGTGCAGGCGATGCCTGCCATGCCGGCCGTGCACAGCAGCAACCCCGGCACCAGCAGCCACGCCGGCCCGTGCCGGTCGCCGATCCGCCCGGCCACCCAGCGGGCCGCGGTGGCCGCCGCGGGCTGGGCGAGCAACGCGGTCGCGGCGACCCAGGCCGGCTGGTCCGCGGCGGCGAGCGGGAGGAAGGTGACCAGGACGCCGACCGCGGCGGCCGACACCGCGAAGAGCGTCGCCGGCCGCGTCAGCACCGGGTTGCGCAAGCCCGCCAGCACGCCGTCTTCGCGAGCGGGCCCGGCATGGCGCGGCAGGCCCGGCACCGACAGCAGGGCGAGCAGGGTCGCCACGGTCGTCGCCACGAACACCGGCGCGTAGCCCCAGTGCGCCGCCGCCCACACCCCGGCCGGCAACGCGAGCAGGCTGGGGATCCCGCCGACGATCCCGACCAGCGCCAGGCCCTCGCCGCGCCGGTCCGCCGGGATCAGCAGGGCGGTGACGGCCCCGCCGGCCACCACGGCGATCGCGTACCCGATCCCGCGCACCACGTTGACCGCGACGATCACGCCGAGGTCGTCGCTGACTGTCAGCGCGAGCGTCGGCACCCCGAGCAGGACCAGCCCGGTGGCCAGCGCCCACCGGTAGCCGACGCGGGCGACGAGCCGCGGTGTCACCAGCTCGGCGGCCACGGTGGCCAGCAGCAACGCGACCGTCGCGAGCCCCGCGCCGCCCTGCTTCGCGTACAGCGGGACCACCGAAAGCGGCAGGAAGAAGCCGATCGCCGAGCCGACGATCGAGACGAAACGCACCAGCAGGGCACGGGACACCAGCCGGGGGCGGAGCTGCAGGTCAACGGTCATGCCGAGAACGCTAGAAGCCAACCGGATCACCGGTAAGGTCCAGTTCCATGGCTGTGGAGTGGGCCGGTTCGGGACCGGAGCTGCTGGTCACCATCGACCGCGAAAGCAAACAGGGGCTCCGCACGCAGCTCGAGCGGCAGCTGCGGGACGCGATCTGCGGCGGCCGCCTGGCGGGCGGGGAGCGGCTGCCGTCGTCCCGGGAGCTCGCCCGCGCCCTCGGCCTGTCCCGCGGCCTGGTCCAGGACTGCTACGCCCAGCTGCAGGCCGAGGGCTACCTGACCAGCCGTCCCGGCTCGGCCACGCGGGTGGTCGCGGTCGCCCGCCGGGCCACGCCGGCGCCACCGAGCCCGCGATCGCCGCCGCGGCCCGCGATCGCCGACTTCCGCCACGGCGTGCCCGACCTCCGGCTGGCGCCCCGCGAAGACTGGGCGTGGGCGGTCCGCGAGGTCTGCCGCACCGCGCCGAACACGGCGTTCGACTACGGCGACCCGATCGGCGAACGGCAGCTGCGGGAGGTGCTCGCGGCCTACCTGCGGCGGGTGCGGGCGGTCGCCGCCTCGGCCGGGCAGGTCGTCGTCTGCACCGGGATGGCGCAGGCCCTCGGACTGGTGCTGCGCGCGCTCGACGGCGGCGTCCTGGCCTTCGAAGACCCCGGCGCGGTCCGGTCGACGACGAGCCAGGCGGCGGCCGCCGGGGTGGCCACGGTGCCCGTCCCGGTCGACGAACACGGCTTGGACGTCGAGGCGCTCGACCGCAGCGGCGCCCGGGCGGTGCTGGTGACCCCGGCGCACCAATGGCCGACGGGCGTGGTGCTGGCCGGGCACCGCCGCCAGGAACTGCTCGCGTGGGCGCGCCGGCGCGACGGCCTGGTCATCGAAGACGACTACGACGCGGAATTCCGGTACGACCGCGACCCGGTCGGCTCGCTGCAGGGCCTCGACCCGGACCACGTCGTCTCGCTCGGCACGGTCAGCAAGTCGTTGGCACCGGCCCTTCGCCTGGGCTGGCTGGTCGCGCCCGAACGGCTGATTCCCGTGCTGGCGCAGGACAAAGCCGTCACCGACCGCGGCAGCCCCGGCCTCGACCAGCTCGCGCTGGCCCTCTTGATCGAGTCCGGCCGCTACGACCGCCACCTGCGCCGCGCCCGCGCCGAGTACGCGGCCCGGCGCCGGACGCTCGTCGACGCGCTGGCCGCGCACGCGCCCGGCCTGCGCGTCAGCGGGCTCGCCGCCGGGTTCCACGCCGTCCTGCACCTGCCGCCCGGGGCCGACGAGCAGCAGGTGATCGACCAGGCCCGGCAGCGGGGCGTCGGGCTCTACGGCCTGGCCGGGCTGCACGCGACGCCGGGGCCGTGGCCGCCGCGGCTGATCCTGGGGTTCGGCGACACCCCGGACCACGCGATCGGCCCGGGCATCGCCGCCGTCGCCGACCTGCTGCGCGGCTGAGCGTGTTCAGGACAAGCTCGCCGAAGCGGTGGTCTCCCAGGCGAAGCCGTCCGGGTCGGTGAACGCCGAGGCCGCGCCGGCGACCGCGATCCGGTGCGAGCCGCTGCCCTCGGGAGCGACGCCGGCGTCCTTCGCGAGCGCCTTGCGGCGGTACAGCGCCAGCTTGACCGGGCTCGACCCGGCGTCGAACTCGACGTACATCTTGCCGAAGCTCTTGCCGACGGTCAGGCCCTGGCCGACGTAGAACTTCTTGCTGGCGGCCACATCGGCGGCGCCGAGCAGCAGCACGATGGAATCGATCTTGCGGGTGGCCGGGCCGGTGTTCTTCTTCGCGGAGGTCGCCAGCTTCCAGATCGTCCCGTCCGGCGCGCGGACGGTGCCGCCGTAGCCCCACATGGACTTGGTGGCGGGCTTGATCGTCGTGGCCCCGGCCGCCAGCGCGGTTCCGATCAGCGAGTCGACGTCCGCGGGCTGCGGCACGGTGAGGGAGAGGGTGAACCCGCGGAAGCCGTCGCTCGGCGCGTCCGCGACCCGGAACCGCAGCTGGGAGGTGAGGCCGAAGGCGTCGGCGTAGAAGCGCTCGGCGGCGGCGGTGTCGGCAACTTCGAGGGTGATGGTTTCGATGTTCGTCATGCCGGTAACGCTAGGTCCGGGCCGCTGACCGGCGCTTCTCGATTCCTGATCGGTCTGTGCGGCGGTCCGGCGGAAAAAGGAGTGCGCGGGGCACGCGGGGGCTGATAACTTGCTTCCGACCGTGACCCGGCCCGAGGAGGTGAGACCCGTGAACGTTGTACGCAACGGGTGCTCCCTCTCGTCGTCACGGGCGGGCGGCTGACGCAGGTGTCGCCGGGAGCCCCCCTCCCGAAAGGCGACACCAATGGAACACACACATCAACGGCCGGGCGTGGCCGGCCGCGGGGAAGTGTCCCGGCGACCGGACGGCCGCCTCTTCCTCAGCATCGACGCGTGGAACGACGAGGACTTCGCGTTGCTCGCCGCGGACTTGCTGCCGGCACTGCCGAGGCCGCTGTACACAGTGGTCGACGAAGCCGACGCGGATCTCCGGCGCCGCTGGGAATCGGCCGGTTTCAGCACGCGACGCCGTGAGTGGGAATACGTGCTTCCCGCTTCCCCGGGCGCGGTTCCCGTTCCCGCGGACGTGACGATCGGGCCGCCGTCCGACGCGCGGTCGCTGAGCTCGGCCGAGGACGTGATCCGCGCCGAAGTCGAGGCGGCGGTGGGCTGGTCGGAGATGCCGGCGGAGATCCTGCCCCGCCCGGACGTCCCGGACGTCGGCAAGTACGTGGTGGCGGAGTCCGAGGGCGGCTGCGTGGGCCTGGTCCGGCTGGCGGCGGTGACGCGGCAGCCGCGGATCGGGCTGATCGCGGTCCGCGCGGATCGGCGGCGCCGCGGGATCGGCCGCGCGTTGCTGGGGTACGTGCGGAACGCGTTGCACCACAAGGGAATTTCGGCGGCCACGGCCGAGGTGAACGAAGCGAACCCGGCGGCGGTGGCGCTCTTCGAGGGCGCCGGTGCCCGCCGGGTCGGCAGCAACCTCGAGCTGGTGTTGCGCTGATGGCCGGGATCGAGATCGAAGGCACGGTCGTCGAGTGCCTGCGCAACGCGACGTTCCGGGTGGAGCTGGCGAACGGGCACAAGGTGCTCGCGCACATCAGCGGCAAGATCCGGAAGAACTTCATCAAGATCCTGCCGTTCGACCGGGTCCTGGTGGAGCTGAGCCCTTATGACCTGAACCGCGGGCGGATCCTGTTCCGCTACCGGACCTAGTGCCTCATCAAGGAACGTTGACGCGGTAACCGTGTCGCGTGGACATCCGAGCTGGTGATCGCGAGGCTGGCCGGTGGAGGTGAGTCATGGC
>NZ_JBSGAI010000079.1:0-24616 GCF_053600695.1 Amycolatopsis sp. NPDC005003
AAGCCCTCGACTGCGCCTGCCGCCTCTACCTGGACAACCCCTACTGATCCGGGGTCGACACGACCCCCGAAGAACTTCCGAAACCGACCACTAAGCCACGGAGGTGTAGTGCGAGGCGTCACCTTCGAGCGACTCGCTGGACCGCCCGTCGATGCCGGCCGGGATGTCGCCGGCCACCGTGACGCGGTTGAGCCGCCGCGGCAGGCCGTCGTAGTTGTCGATCGCGTAGTGCTGGGTGATCCGGTTGTCGAACAGCACCAGCTGGTCCGGCTCCCAGGCCACCCGCACGACGTTCTCCGGCCGCGTGACGTAGGACTGCAGCAGCCGCAGCAGGTCCCGTGACTCGGCCACCGAAAGCCCTTCGATCCGCTGGGCGAACCCGCCGATGAACAGGCCGCGCTCGCCGGTCACCGGGTGCACCCGCACCACCGGGTGCACGGTCCGGTACTTCCGCGAGACGAACTGGGCCCGGCGCTCGCGCTCCTGCTCGTCCACCGTCTCCGGCGGCTGCACGTAGTCGTAGTCGTTGGTGTGCACCGCCCGCAGCGTGTCGGCGAACGCGCGCAGCGGCTCCGGCAGGTCCCGGTAGGCCGCGGCGGCGTTCGCGATCAGCGTCTCCCCGCCGTAGGGCGGCACCACCAGGCTGCGCAGCGTGCTGGCCTTCGGCGGGTTGAGCACGAAGGTGACGTCGGTGTGCCAGTGGTTGGCGCGGCCCCGCTCGCTGTCGACGGGCAGGATCGTCGGCGCCCCCTCGACGGCGGGCACCGTCGGGTGCGCCTTGGTGAGCTCGCCGAAGTGTGCCGCGAACCGCTGCTGGCCCTCGTCGTCGAGCCGGACGTTCCGGAACACCAGCGCCTTGTGCTCGTGCAGGGCGTCGGTCAGGAACGCCACCTGGGCGGCGTCGAGGTCGCCGGCCGGGTCGAAGCCGACGATCTCGGCGCCGATCCTCCCGGTCAGCTTGCGGACGTCGGTACCGATGGTGGTCATGCGGGCTCCTTCACTCGGTTTCGGTTGACTGGCCGCGCGAGGCCGTAGTGCTCGCGCAGCGTGGTGCCGGAGTACTCGGTGCGGAAGAGCCCGCGCCGCTGCAGTTCCGGGACGACGAGGTCGACGAAGTCGTCGAGCCCGCCGGGCAGGGTGGGCGGCATGACGTTGAAGCCGTCGGCGGCGCCGCCGCGGAACCACGCCTCCAGCTCGTCGGCGACCTGGACCGGAGTACCGGCGAAGACGCGGTGCCCGCGCCCGCCCGCCAGCCGTTCGAGGAGCTGCCGGATGGTGAGGTCCTCGCGCCGGGCCAGGCCGACGACCAGGTCGAACCGGCTCTGACCGCCTTCGGTGAAGCTGCCGACCTCCGGCAGCGGGCCGTCCAGCGGGTAGCCGGTGACGTCGTGGTCGAGCATCTTCGACAGCTGCTGCAGCCCGTAGTCGGGGGTGATCAGCGCGTTCAGCTCGGCCTCGCGCTCGCGTGCTTCCGCTTCGGTGCGGCCGAGGATCGGCGAGATGCCGGGGAGGATCTTGATCTCGTCCGGCGTGCGGCCGTACTTCGCGAGCCGGCCCTTGACGTCGTCGTAGAAGGCCTTCCCCTCGGCGAACGTCTGTTGCGCGGTGAACACGGCTTCGGCGTGCCGGGCCGCGTATTCCTTGCCGGTTTCCGACGAACCGGCCTGCACGAGCAGCGGGTGACCCTGCACCGGGCGTTCGATGTTGAGCGGGCCCTGCACCTGGAAGTGCGGGCCGTCGTGGGCGATCGCGCGGATCCGGCCGGTGTCGGCGTAGACACCGCTCGCCCGGTCGACGAGCGCGGCGTCGTCGTCCCAGCTGTCCCACAGCTTCTTGACGACCTCGACGAACTCCTCGGCCCGGTCGTACCGCGCGGCGTGCGCCGGGCGCTTGGCCAGGTTGAAGTTGCGGGCCTCGTCGATGCCCGCCGAGGTGACGATGTTCCAGCCCGCGCGGCCGCCGGAGAGGTGGTCGAGCGAGGCGAACTTCCTGGCCAGGTGGTAGGGCTCGTTGTAGGTCGTCGACGCCGTCGCGATCAGTCCGATGTGGACCGTGGACGCGGCGAGGGCCGAAAGCAGCGTCAGCGGTTCGAAGTGGCTGTGCGAGTTGTGCTTGACGTTGCCCCATAACGCGACGCCGTCGGCGAGGAAGAGCGAGTCGAGCTTCCCCCGCTCGGCGGTGCGCGCGATGTCGACGTAGTGCTGCAGCGTCCGGGCCCGGTGCGGGTCGGTCGAGGGGTGCCGCCACGCGGCTTCGTGGTGGCCGTTCGGCATCACGAACGCGTTGAGGTGCATCATGCTTTCTCCTTGGGACGCCAGGTCGAGAACCGCCGTTCGAGGGCGACGAAGCCGGCGTTGACGAGGACTCCGAGCACCGAGACCGCGATGATCCCGGCGTACATCTGCTGGATCTGGAAGTTCACCTGGCTGGTGTTGATCAGGTAGCCGAGGCCGGCCTTCGCGCCGACCATCTCCGCGGCCACCAGCACGAGGATCGAGTAGGACGCGGCCATCCGGATGCCGGTGAACACCGTCGGCACCGCCGAGGGCAGGATCACCTTCCGGAACAGCCGCGGGCTGGACAGGCCCAGCGAGCGGGCCGCCTTGACCAGCAGGGGATCGACGGTGTTGACCCCGGCGATCGTGTTGAGCAGCACCGGCCACACGCAGGCGTACACCACCAGGCTGACCTTCGACAGTTCGCCGATGCCCAGCAGCAGCGTGAACACCGGCAGCAGCGCCAGCGCGGCGGTGTTGCGGGCCAGCTCCAGCAGCGGCTGCAGGAACCGCGCCACCGGCCGGTACCAGCCGATCAGCAGGCCGAGCGGCACGGCGACCGCGACGGCCACGGCGAACCCGGCCGTGGACCGCCCGACACTGGCCAGCAGGTGGTCGGCGAGTTCGCCGTCGAGGACGAGTTCCCACAGCGCCTGCAGGTCCTCCGACAACGGCGGCAGGAACGTCCGCGTGCTCTCGTCGAGGACGAACCGGGGGACCAGCTCCCAGAGCAGCACGAACAGGACGACCGCGGCGGACGCGTGTACCGCCCGGGTGAGCTGCTTGGTGAACCGGCGCGGTTTCGGTAGCGGATCCTCGCGTCTGGTGTGGACGGCGGGGGCTTCGAGGGTGGTGGTCATCGAACCGCGCTCCGTTCGTGTTCGGCCGCCTTGCGGACCTCGTCGTGCAGCAGCTCCCAGAGCCGGTGGCGCTGCCGCCCGAACTCCGGGCCGGAGCGCACGTCGCCGGTGCGGTCGCCGAGGTCGACGTCGACGACGGCCTTGAGCCGCCCGGGCCGTGACGTCAGCACCGCGACCCGTTGGCCCAGGTAGACGGCTTCGTCGATGCCGTGGGTGATGAACACGATCGTCTTGCCGGTGCGGCGCCAGATCCGCAGGAGTTCTTCTTGCAGCTGCTCGCGGGTCTGCGCGTCGAGCGCGGCGAACGGCTCGTCCATCAGCAGCACGGCCGGGTCGTAGGCGAGGCTGCGGGCGATCGCGACGCGCTGCTTCATCCCGCCGGAGAGCTCGTGCGGGTAGCGGTCCTCGAAGCCGGACAGCCCGACCAGCGCGAGGTATTCGCGGGCCCGCTCCGCCCGCTGCCGCTTCCCGAGCGACCCGCCTTCGAGGCCGAACTCGACGTTGGCGCGGGCGGTGCGCCACGGGAACAGCGCGTACTGCTGGAAGACGACCCCGCGGTCGAGACCGGGGCCGCGCACCGGCTCGCCGTCGATGAGCACCTCGCCGGACGTCGGGGTGGCGAGCCCGCCCAGCAGGTCGAGCAGCGTCGACTTGCCCGAACCGCTGGGGCCGACGAGCGACAGGAACGTGCCGTCGGCGATGTCGAGGGAGACGTCGTCGAGCGCGGTCAGTGCGCCGAAGGTCTTGGTGACCGAGCGGATGCTGATCACTTGGTCACCGCCGGGGCGCCGTCGCGGTAGGGGTTGAACTCGTTGGTGTAGAGCTTCGAGGTGTCGATCTTGTCGTGCTTGAGGTAGCCCTCCTGCTTCAGCCACGGCTCCCACCGCGTGTAGTCCGCGTCGGAGATGAGGCCGCCGTGGGTGATCCCGACGCTCTTCCAGTACTTGAGCGTGTCGGTGCTTTCGTTGCGGCCCCGGGCTTTGATGATCTTCGTGAAGCGGGCGATCACCTCCTCGCGCGGGGTCGTGCGTTCCCATTCGATGGCCCGCGCCACGCCCGAGACGAAGAGCTTCGCGGTCTCCGGGTACTTCTTGATGAAGTCGGTGCGCAGGACGTACGGGCCGCCGTTGTAGGGCCCGAACGCGCCGACGTCGGTGAACAGGGGGCGCACGCCGCCGGCCGCCAGCGCGTGGTCCTGCAGGATGCCCTGCAGCGCGGCGACGTCGAGCTGGCCGTTGCGCAGGGCCTGTTCGGCGTTCACCGGCGGGATGACGACGAGCTGCACCTGCTTGATCTCGTCGTCGGAGAGGCCCTGGCCCTTCAGCCAGGTGTCGAGCGCGGCTTCGAGGTTGGCGCCGGCGGTGTTGACGCCGACCTTCTTGCCGATCAGGTCGCGGGCGGTCCGGATCGGGCTGTCCTCTTTGGTGTAGAAGCCGATGAAGGCCTTGTCGTCGGAGCCGTAGTAGTTGACGACCGCCTTGACCGGCGCGCCGGCTTCGACGAGCTTGACGACGGCGCCGGTGAAGGCGCCGCCGAAGTCGGTCTGGTCGGTGGCCGCGGACTGGATGTCCTGCGGGCCGCTGATCGTGTTGCCGACCCACTTCAGCTTGACCGGGCCGAAGTAGCCCAGGTCTTCGGCGAGTTCGGGCAGGGTGACGGCGTTCGCGCTGCCTTGGTAGCGCAGTTCCAGCTTCTCCGGTTGCCCGGGCGCACCGGTGGCCGTCGCCGAAGCGCAGCCGGCCAGCAGCATCACGGCGGCGGCGAACAGGGGCAGGGTTTTCTTCACGGTGGTTTCGTCCGTTCCGGGAGTCGGTGGGGTTGCCGCAATTGTTGGCGGCACCCGGACGGACGGTCAATTTTGCGAGTCAGTGAAATAACTCGGCTGGTTCACGAGGCGCGCGGCAACCCGGTCAGAAGCGGACCGAGCGGGTCCTCGTAGAGCACGTCCAGGAGTACCGCGCCGCCGGCGGTGGCCAGCTCGGTGCCCGGGAAGCTGGTGCCCACAACGGTTTCCGCCGGTTCGGGGCACCGGGACCGGGCGCCGACCTCGTCCCGGATGATGGGAAGGCAGCTCGGCACGTGGGCTACACTCCGGTCGACCACCACGAGCACGGCGGGATTGAGGACGTCGAGCAGCAATGCCGCCGCCTGGCCGATCAGCCGGGCGCGTTCGTGGAACATCCGCACCGCCGCGGAATTGCCGGTTATGGCGAGCGCGAGCAATTCCGGAAAGTCCGGGCGCGCGAGCAGTCCGTTTTCCACGGCTTTGCGCGCGAGGGTTGCTTCCGAAACGGCGGCCTCCAGGCAGCCCGTGCGTCCGCACCGGCACGGCTCGGCGCTGTCGTCGACCCGGAGGTGCGCGACGGCGCCCGCGGCCGAACGCGGCCCGTGGTGCACGCTGGCGCCGGTGGCGAACGCGGCGTCCACGACGTTGCCGGTGAACAACTGCATGACGCTGTCCCGGGCCCGCGGGTGCCCGAAGAGCCGTTCGGCGTGCACCAGTGCCCGCGCGTGGCCGTCGACCTCCACGGGCAGCCCGGTGCCGTGGGCCAGCAGGTCGCGGACCGGCACGTTCTGCCAGCCCAGCAACGGGTGCTCGACCACGGTGCCGGACGCGCGGTCGACCCAGCCGCCGGTGGCGACGCCGAGGCCGAGCGGCTCGCGGTCCGGGGTGTGGCCGAGCAGGAGGTCGTCGAGGATCTCGGCGGCCCGGGCCAGCAGGTCTTCCGCGGCCAGGCCGTCGTGCGGTTCTTCGTGCTGCACCAGCACGTTCCCGCGCAGGTCGAGCAGGGCGACGGTGGCGTGGTGCACGGCCAGGTGCAGCGCGCCGGCGACGTGCCGCCCGGTGTCGAGGTCGACCGGCACGTGCGGCCGTCCGACGCCCCCGCGTGATTCCGCTTCCGGAAGTTCGCGCAGCAGCCCGAGCCGGGCCAGCTCGGCGGTGTGCCCGGTGACCGCGGCGGCGGACAGCCCGGTGCGCCGCGCGATGGTGCTGCGCGCGATCGGGCCGTCGTCGAGCACCGTCCGCAGGACGGCGCTCGCACTGGCGCTGCGCCGGGCCCCGCGCGCGTCTGTCCTCTGTGGACTCGTCGCCCGGCTGGTCATGGCCCCGATCGTCGCAGACGGAGCGATGTCCGCCCAGTGTGCCCAGGATGCGGGCTTGACGCATACCCATATGGGCATATGATGAGCCGCGTGGCACGAGCAGCGACGACGGCGGACACCTTCAACGCGGTCGCCGAGCCCCGGCGGCGGCAGATCCTCGACGTCCTCATGGACGGCGAGCGGTCGGTCGGCGACCTCGTCGACCTGCTCGGCCTGGCCCAGCCCCAGGTGTCGAAGCACCTGCGGGTGCTGCGCGAAGTCGGCGCGGTGGACGTGCGCGGCGACGGCCGCCAGCGGCTCTACCGGCTCAACGGCGCCGCGCTCAAGCCCATCCACGACTGGGTCAAGCGCTACGAACGCACCTGGGCGGCGCGGTTCGACCTGATGGACGACGTCCTCGAAGAACTCAAGGAACAGGAGCAGTGACGTGGAGATCACCACCCCCGCCGACGACCGGATCCTCATCACGCGCGAGTTCGACGCGCCGAGACACCTGGTCTACCGCGTGTGGACCACGCCGGAGCTGGTGAGCCGCTGGTGGAGCGGCCACCGCGGGACCACCACCGAGGTCAAGCTCGACCTGCGGCCCGGCGGCCGCTGGCGGTACGTGCTGAAGACGAACGACGGCGCCGAGGTCGGCTTCCACGGCGAGTACCGCGAGATCGTGCCGGACGAGCGGATCGTCTACACCGAAGTCTTCGAACTGCCCGGGGTGGACCCGGACGACGTGGACGGCCCGCTCAACACCGTCACCTTCACCGCCCTCGACGGCGACCGCACGCGCCTGGAGCTGCTGACCGAGACCGGCAGCAAGGAACTGCGCGACACGATCCTGCAGTCCGGCATGGAGGTCGGCGCGCGGGGGCAGATGGAGATCATCCAGGAGCTGGCGGACTCCCTGCGCTAGCGGCCCGCAGGAACCGCTCGGCCGTCTTCGCCAGCGCCTCGGCGAGCTCCGGCGCGTCGAGGACCTCGAAATCCACGTCGAGCAGGCCCAGGTACAGCGCGAGCATCTGCGCGTGGTCGGACCCGACCTCGGCGACACAGCGGTCCGGGCCCTCCGGCGTGACGTCGACCGCGATCGGCAGCCGGTCCCGGACGTACTCCACCGAGGCGTGCAGCCGCACCCGGGCGTGGAACCGCCAGGTCGCCGTGCCGACGCTGCGCTGGACGAACTGCGCGACGTCGCCCTCCGGTGGCTCGCGCGGGGTGAAGCGCGGGCCGTTCGGCACCTTCGGCGTCATCCGGTCGACCCGGAAGGTGCGCCAGTCGTCGCGCGCGGTGTCCCAGGCGACCAGGTACCAGCGGCGCCCCCAGCTGACCAGCCGGTGCGGCTCGACGTCGCGGCGGCTCGGCGTGCGCTGGTGGCTCGTGTAGTCGAACCGCAGCCGCTCGCCCGCCCGGATCGCGGCCGCGATGGCGGTGAGCACGTCGGCGTCGACGGACGGGCCGGCGCCGGGCACCGCGACCGTCGCGGTCTGCAGCGCCCGCACCCGGTGGCGCAACCGCGACGGCAGCACCTGCTCCAGCTTGGCGAGTGCGCGCACCGACGTCTCGCCGATGCCGGCGACCCCTGCCGCGGTGCGCAGGCCGACCGCGACGGCCACCGCTTCGTCGTCGTCCAGCAGCAGCGGAGGGAGCTGGGCGCCCGCGCCGAGCCGGTAGCCGCCCTGGACGCCGGGAGCCGCCTCGACCGGGTAGCCGAGTTCCCGCAGCTTGCCGATGTCGGTGCGAACGGTGCGCGCGGAGACGCCGAGCCGGCCGGCCAGGTCGGCACCGGTCCAGTCGCGCCGCATCTCGAGCAGCGAGAGCAGCCGGAGGAGCCGGGCGGAGGTCTGCAACATTCTCCGAGGATCGCACGAATCGCGGAAGGAAGTCTTCCGCGATGGCTCCTAGCGTGCTTCTCATGACGAACGAAATCCACCCCTTCCGCATCGACATCCCGCAGGCCGAGCTGGACGACCTCCACCGCCGCCTCACCGACGCCCGGTTCGCCGACCCGGTGCCCGGCGACGAGCCCGACTGGTCCCGCGGCATCCCGGCCGCCGAGGTCCGGGCGCTGGCCGAGTACTGGCGCGCCGGCTTCGACTGGCGCGCCCAAGAAGCCGCGCTCAACGCGTTCCCGCAGTTCACGACCGAGATCGACGGCCAGACCATCCACTTCCTGCACGTCCGCTCGACCCGGGCCGACGCGGTGCCGCTGCTGCTCACCCACGGCTATCCCAGCTCGGTCGCCGAGTTCCTCGACGTCATCGGCCCGCTGACCGAGCCGGGCCCGGACGCGTTCCACGTCGTCGTCCCGTCGGTGCCCGGGTTCGGGTTCTCGACGCCGCTGAGCGGCCCCGGCTGGGAGCTGGCCCGCACGACCGACGCGTTCGCCGAGCTGATGACCCGGCTCGGCTACGACCGGTTCGCCGCCCAGGGCGGCGACATCGGCGCGGGCGTCACCGGCCGGCTCGCCGCGCTGTACCCGGACCGCGTCATCGGCACCCACGTCAACAGCGACCGCGGCACGATCGCACTGGCCGGTGAGCAGCTGCCGCTGCCGGACGACCTGTCCGAGGCCGAGCAGTCCGAACTGGACGCCGCGCGCGAGGCGTGGAAAGCCGGCCGCGGCTACCTCGACCTCCAGTCGCACAAACCCGAGACGATCTCGGCCGCGCTCACCGACTCCCCGGTCGGGCAGCTGGCCTGGATCGCGGAGAAGTTCCAGGCGTGGACCGGCGCGGGTGGCGTCGGGCGCGACCGGTTGCTGACGAACGTCAGCCTCTACTGGTTCACCCGCAGCGGCGCGAGCGCGGCCCGGTTCCTGTACGAGGCCGCCCACGCGGCGCACGGCTGGCTGGCACTGTCGGACGTCCCGGCGGGCTGGGCGGTGTTCAACACCTCATCGGTGGTCCGGCGCATCATGGACCCCGACGAGAAGATCGCGCACTGGTCGGAGTTCGCTTCAGGCGGTCACTTCGCGGCGATGGAGGAGCCCGAGTTGCTGGTCGCCGACATCCGCGCGTTCTTCCGCGGGCTGCGGCCGTGAACGTCCGCGCGCTCAACCGGGCGCTGCTCGCGCGGCAGCACCTCCTCGAGCGGACGTCGATGCCGGCCGCGGCGATGCTCGCGCACCTCGTCGGGATGCAGGCGCAGGCGCCGCTGGCACCGTACGTCGGGCTGTGGACCCGGATTGCCGGGTTCCGCCCGGACGAGCTGGCGGCCCTGGTCACCGGCCGCGACGCGGTGCGCGGGCTGCTGATGCGGGGGACCGTCCACCTGGTCCTCGCCGAGGACGCGCGGGTGCTGCGCCCGCTGGTCCAGCACGTGGTGGCGGGCGGCTACACCGGCCACTTCGGCCGCCGCGTCGGTGAAGCCGACCTGGCCGCGGTGGCACGCTTCGGCCGCGAGCTGCTGGAGGAGCGGCCCCGCAGCCGGCGGCAGCTGCAGGACGCGCTGGCTTCGCGGTGGCCTTCGCACGACGCCGAGGCGTTGTCGTACGCGGTCGGCTACCTGGTGCCGACCGCGCAAGTGACACCCCGCGGAGTGTGGGGGTCGACGGGCCCGGCCACGCTGACCACCCTCGAGAGCTGGCTCGGCCGTCCCCTGGCCGAAGAGCCGCCGATCGAGGACGTCGTGCGGCGCTACCTGCAGGCGTTCGGCCCGGCCTCGGTCGCCGATGTCCAGGCATGGTCCGGGCTGACGAAGCTGCGCGAGGTCGTCGAGCCGATGGACCTGCGCACGTTCCGCGCGGAGTCCGGTGAGGTGCTCTACGACGTGGAAGACGGCCTGCTCCCGGACCCTTCGACGCCCGCGCCGGCGCGGTTCCTGCCGGAGTACGACAACGTGCTGCTCGCGCACGCCGACCGGGCGCGGGTGCTCCCGCCCGGGCGGCGGGTCCCGCTGCCGCCGGGCAACGGCGCTTCGCGGGGAACGCTGCTCGTGGACGGCTTCTACCGCGCGGACTGGCGCCTGCACGCCGACCGGCTGGAGGTCACCGCGCACGACCGGCTGCCGGCGGCGGAGCGGACGGAGATCGAGGAGGAAGCCGGGCGGCTGCTGGAGTTCCTCGACGCGGGGGAGCGGTCTGTGCGAATCACCGGAAACTGAGCGACGTCGTGGGCCAGAATTTCCCGTGTGCAGTTCGCCATCCTCGGGCCGGTCGAAGCCCGCCGTCCCGACGGGACCCCGGTCGCCCTGGGCGGGCCGCAGCTGCGCGGGCTGCTCGCCCTTCTCGCCCTCGATGCCGGGCGGGTCGTCAGCGCCGAGCGGCTGATCGACGGCCTGCACGGCGAGCACCCGCCCGAGGGCGCCGCCGAAGCCCTCCAATCCCAGGTTTCGCGGCTCCGGCGGCGGCTGCGGGACGGCGGCGCACCCGACGGCCTGGTCGAATTCACCCCCGCCGGGTACCGCCTGGCCGTCGATCCGGCCGACGTCGACCTCCACCGGTTCGAGCGGCTCACCGCGCAGGCGCGGGAAACTCCCGATCCCGCCGCGAAACTCGAGCTGTTCACCGAAGCACTCGCGCTGTGGCGCGGCCCCGCGCTCGACGGGCTCGCCGACCCGCCGCGGGCGGCCCGGCTGGCGGAACTGCGGCTGGCCGCGACCGAGGACCGCGTCGAAGCCGGGCTCGCGCTCGGTCACCACGAGCGGCTCGTCGCCGAGCTGCGGGAACTCACCCGCGAACACCCGCTGCGCGAACGCCCCACCGCCCAGCTCGTGCGGGCCCTGCACGGCAGTGGCCGGTCCGCCGAAGCCCTCGCCGTGTTCGCCGAAATGCGGGAACGCCTCGCCGACGAACTCGGCGCCGACCCATCGCCAGAACTCGCCGACGCGCACATCGCGGTGCTCCAAGCTGCTCCGGCGCGCCGGGTGCCGGTGCCGCTCACCGGGTTCGTCGCCCGCGCCGAACTCGACCGGCTCACCGACGCCCTGCGCGACCACCGGCTCGTCACGCTCACCGGACCGGGCGGCGCGGGCAAGACCCGGCTCGCCGTCGAAGCCGCGGCCCAGGCGGACGGCGAGGTCTGTTTCGTCGAACTGGCGACCACGACCGACGTCCCGCGTGCCGTGCTCGCCGCCTTGGGCCTGCGTGAACAGGGCGTGCTGACGCCGGGGGCGGCCGCGGAGCCGGCCGACCGCCTGGCCGCCGGGCTCGCCGACCGGCCGCTGCTGCTCGTCCTGGACAACTGCGAACACGTCGTCGCCGAGGCCGCCCGGCTCGTGCGGCGCCTGCTGGGGGCGTGCACCGGCGTGCGCGTGCTGGCCACCAGCCGGGAGGCGCTCGGCCTGACCGGCGAGACGCTGGTGGCCGTCGGCCCGCTGCCCGCCGACGCCGCGGCCCGCCTGTTCACCGACCGCGCCGCGGCCGTGGCACCCGGCCAGGCCCCCGAGCCGGACGTGGTCACCCGGATCTGCGCCGCCCTCGACGGCCTCCCGCTGGCCATCGAGCTCGCCGCCGCCCGGCTGCGGTCGCTGTCCGCGGCCGACGTCGCCGCCCGGCTCGGCGACCGGTTCCGGCTCCTCTCGCGCGGTGACCGGACCGCCGAGCCGCGGCACCGGACCCTGCGCGGCGTCGTCGAGTGGAGCTGGGACCTCCTCGACGCCGACGAACAGCTCCTGGCCGGCCGGTTCGCGGTGTTCGCCGGCGGCGCGCGGCCGGCCGCTGTCGAGCGCGTCTGCGATGTCCCCGACGTCGTGCTCACCGGGCTGGTCGAGAAGTCCTTCGTCGAGTTCGGCGGCGGCCGGTACCGGATGCTGGAGACCATCCGCGCGTTCTGCGCCGAGCAGGGCGAAGACCGGCATGCGGCGCACGCGCGGTACTTCCTGGACTTCGCCCGCGCCCGCGAGCCGGAACTGCGCGGCGCGGACCAGCTGACCGCGCTGGCCGAGCTGACCGCCGAACACGCCGACCTGCACGCGGCCCTGCGCTGGAGCGCCACCGAAGAGCCGGAGACCGCGCTGCGGCTCGTCGCCGCGCTGTCCTGGTACTGGTGGCTGCGCGGCCTGCGCAGCGAGGCGACGTCGACCGCGGACGCCGTGCTCGCCGCCGTCGGCCCCGAGCCACCGCCGGGCCTGGCCGAGGAGTACGTCCTGTGCGCGATCCAGGCGTCGGCCACCGACGTCGCGATCGAGCCGGTCCTGCCGCGGCTCGACGGGCCGCTGCGCCACCCGTACCTGTTCCTGCTGTGGGCGTTTTCCCCGCGCACCAAGGCCGAGGACGGCGAACGGCTGGCCGCGCTGATCGGCCCGGACGCGTGGTCACGGGCGTTCGCGCGGATCGGCGACGGCCTCGGCGCGCAGTACCGCGGCCGGATCGCCGAAGCCGAAGCGCACTTTTCGGCGGCACTCGAGGGGTTCCGCACCTTGGGCGACCGCTGGGGCGAGGCGAGCGCGCTGGAGAAGCTCGCGGAGTTCGCGGACTGGCGTGGCGACCACGCCCGGTTCCGCGAGCTGATGGACGCGTCCGTCCGGCTGGCCGGCGAGCTCGGCGCGGCCGAGGACGCCGCCGACCTGCTCTGCCGCCGCGCCGACGGCGTCCTGCGCCAGGGCGACGCCGAAGCCGCGAAGGCCGACTACGAAGCCGCCGCCGAGCAGGCGCGCGCCGCGGGCACCCCGGTGACGCTCGCCCGGGCCCGCGGCGGCCTGGGCGAGATCGCGCGGCGCGCGGGCGACCTGGCCGCGGCCCGGCGCTGGTACACCTCGGCCCTCGCGCTGGCCACGGATCCGGTGACCGGCGGCGAGACGCGCATCCGCGTCCACACCGGCTTCGGCTGGACGGCGGCCGTCGAGGGCCGCCTGGACGAGGCGACCGAGCTGCACCAGGAAGCCCTGGCCACCGCGCTGGAACACGGGAACCTGCCCGGCGCGGCCCAGGCGCTCGAAGGGCTGGCCGGAGTCCTGGCCGGGCGGGCGGAAGACGAGCGGGCGGCGTTCCTGCTGGGCGTGGCGGTCGGGCTGCGTGGCACGCCCGTCGCCGGGGACGCCGACGTCCTGTCGGTGTCGGACGGCGTCCGGACACGTCTCGGCGCCCCGGCCTACGCCGAGGCGTTCGACCGCGGCCGGCGGATGCCGCCCGAACAGGCCGTCGAAGAGGCCGGTCAGCGGCGGTTCGCGCTCGGTTCGTGAGCGGTCGGCGGCCGCGCCGATCCTTCGGGACATGACGAAGCACATCCTGATCTCCGGCGCCAGTGTCGCCGGCCCCGCCCTCGCCTGGTGGCTGCACCACCACGGCTTCCGCGCCACCGTCGTCGAGCGCGCCCCGAGCCTGCGCGAAGGCGGCTACAAGGTCGACATCCGCGGTGTCGCGGTCGACGTCGTCCGCCGGATGGGCCTGCTGGAGCAGGTGCACGCGGCGAGCACCGACATGCGCGGCGCGGCGTTCGTGAACCGGCGCGGCAAGCAGGTGGCCACCCTCGACGCGGACACGTTCGGCTTCCGCCACGGCGACGACACCGAGATCCTGCGCGGCGACCTGGCCCGGATCCTGTACGACGCCACCCGTTCGCACACGGAGTACGTCTTCGGCGACTGGATCACCGGCCTCGACCAGCGTCCGGACGGCGTCGAGGTGACGTTCGCCCACGGCGCGCCCCGCACCTTCGACCTGGTCGTCGGCGCCGACGGCCTGCACTCCGGCGTCCGCGCGCTCGCGTTCGGCCCGGAGGAGAACCACCTGCGCCGGTTCGACGCGTACATCTCCATCTCGACGGTGCCGAACAGCTTCGAGCTGGACCGCTGGGAGCTGCTGCACTCGGCGGCCGCGGGCAGGATGGTGAACGTCTACAGCACCGCGCGGGCGGACGACGCGAAGGCGGCGTTCTGGTTCACGGCGCCCCCGTTGCGGTACGACCGCCGGGACGTCGACGGGCAGAAGGACATCGTGGCGGACCGGTTCGCGGGCCTGGGCTGGGAAATCCCGGCGCTGCTGGACGCCATGCGCTCGGCCGGCGACTTCTACTTCGACCCGGTGTGCCAGATCGTCATGGATCGCTGGTCGACCGGCCGGGTGACCCTCCTGGGCGACGCCGGCTACTGCCCGTCCCCGGCGTCGGGCCAGGGAACGAGCTTGGCGCTCGCGGGCGCGTACGTCCTGGCGGGCGAGCTGGCCGCGGGCTTCTCGGAGGCGTTGCCCCGGTACGAAGCCTTGATGCGGCCGTACGTCGAGAAGAACCAGGCTCTGGCGAAGACGGCGTTGCGCGGGATCATCCCGCAGTCCCGGGCGTTCGCGTGGTTCAACACCCGGATGATCAAGCTGATGCCGTACCTCCCGGGCCGCAACCGCGTCCTGGAGCAGATGTCCCGCCCCATCCGCGAAGCGGCGAACGCGTTGGAGCTGCCGGATTACGCGGCTGGCGCAGGGGATCGTGTCGGCCGCGCAGCACGCAGGTCAGCATCGGCAGGGTGAACTCGCCCTCCGCGGTCTCGGGTTCGGCGGCGAGGAAAGCCCGGATCCGGCCGAGTGTGTCCGCCCGCTCCCGGTCCGGCATCACCAGCACGCCCGCCCGGGTGGCCAGGGCCGCCACCAGGGAATCGGCCGTGCGGCGCTGTCCGTGCGGGAACCCGGCGCGCTCCGGCGTCCCGAACCGGGGCGGAAGGATCTCGGCTGTTTCCGCGCGCCACCCGGTGGGCGTGTCCCGCGGGCCGATCACCGCGCTCCCGGCGGCCCGCGCCAGCCCGGCCACCCAGCCGGCCCGGTCGTCCACGACGTTCCACAGCCCGGCCAGGACGCCGCCCGGCACCAGGACCCGGGCGATCTCGGGGCCCGCGACCGTCATGTCGAACCAGTGCAGGGCGTTGCCGGCCAGCACCGCGTCGACGGAGGCGTCCGGCAGCGGGATGGCCTCGGCGCGGCCCGGCCGGGCACGGACCTCCGGCAGGGTGCGGCCCAGTTCGGCCAGCATGGCCGGGTCGGGCTCGACCGCCGTCACCTCGGCACCGGCGGCCACCAGCGTGGCGGCGAGCTTGCCGGTTCCGGCGCCGAGGTCGAGCACCCGCGGGCCGGGTGCGGGGGCGAGGGCCCAGCGCACCGCGGCCGGCGCGTAGTCCGGGCGGTGCTCGGCATATTCGGCCGCCGCCGCGCCGAACGACGAGGCGTGCCGGAGCCGCTCGTTCTGCTCCACGGGTTCACCGTATCGGTGCCCGCCGCCGGATCCGGTGGTGAGCGGGCGGTCCCGGGGGTACTCCCGCGGCATGACCCAGGAATTCGAGAAAGGCGACCGCGTCCGGTGGGACGCGGGCAACCAGAGCTCGGTCGGCACGGTCGAGGAAAAGCTCACCAAGGACACTCACGCCGGCAAGCGGGACGTCAAAGCGTCCCCCGACGAGCCCCAGTACCTCGTCCGCAGCGAGAAGTCCGGGAAGACCGCCGTGCACCACCCGGACAAGCTCCACAAGGCCTAACGCGCCGCGCGGACCTTGTCCGCGACCTCGGCCAGCTCCTCGCGCGACCGGACGCGCCAGTCGGCGTCCAGCACGAAGCCGTCGCCCGCGAACCGGGGGATCACGTGCAGGTGGACGTGGGGGATCTCCTGGCCCGCGGCCTTGCCGTCGGCCAGGAACAGGTTGATCGCCTCGCAGCGCAGGTCCGTGCGCCGCAGGGCCGCCGCCAGTTCCTGGGCGATCGCGAACATCCGCGACCCCAGCGCGGGAGGCAGGCCGGCGAGGTCCGCAAAATGCGTGCGGGGGAGGACCAGGAGGTGGCCGGTCGTCACCGGGCGCAGGTCGACGACCGCCACGAAGTCGTCGTCCTCGTGCACGAACGCGGCCGGCGCCGTGCCCGAGCCGATGGCGCAGAAAACGCATTCTCCGGTCGATGTGGTCGACGGCATGCGGCGGAGCTCAGCCATGCGGGCGACCCTATCGGCCACCGAGCCAGTGGTGCAGCGCCCACCACGACCGCACGGCGTCGAGCACGCGGCCCGCGCTGTTCTCCGCCAGCGCCACCGGGGTCAGCTCGGCCAGCCGGTCGAGGCGGTAGCGGACCGTGTTCGGGTGCAGGTGCAGCGCCTCGGCCGTGGGGCGCAGGCGCTGGCCGTGGTCGAGGTAGGCCAGCGCCGTCGCGGCCAGCTCACGGTGGAACGCGTTGGCCCGGTCGAGCGCGCCGAGCAAATCCGTGGTCAGCAGGTCCGCCAGCAGCGGCTGGGCCGTCAACGCGACTTCGCCCGCCAGTGCGGTCAGGTCGTGGTGGCCGGGGCCGGCGATCCGGGCCGCGGCCGTGCAGAGCCGGTGCACCTCCCGCAGCTCGGGCAGGGCGGCCGGCGGTGCGACGATCACCAGCACGCCCTCGGCCAGGGCGATCCCGGCGGGCGGGCGCGCCGCCAAGCCGGTCAACCTGCCCTCGACCAGCCCGTACACCCCGCCGAACTCCAGCAACGCCTGTTCGAGCGTGCGGGCCCGTGCCGGGTCGCTGACGTCGGACACCACGCAGGAGTACCGGCCTTCGGGACGCAGCCCGGCTTGCCGGAGCTCCTCCGGCGTGGGCGGGTGCCCGGCGAGCAGCAGGGTGCGCAGCAGCTGGGTCCGCGCGTCACGCACCGTCCGCGACAGCTGCAGCTCGGCGGCGTGGTAGCCCTTGACGATGTGCCGTTCCAGCGCGCCGGTGTAGCGCTCGGCCTCGAGGATGGTTTCGAGGATGACGTCGTCGGGCAGGCCCGCGGCCCGCGCGCGTTCGACGGCGAAACGTGCCGCGAGCGTGCGCCCGGCCTGGACCCCGCGTAGCAGGTCGGCGAGCGGGACACCCTGCTCGGCGCGGTCGGCGCCCAGCGCCTCGGCGGTCGTGTAGTCCGCGGTGTCGGGGTTCGTGGTGGCGCGCAGCGCGGCGGAGAGCAGGAACCGGACGTGCCGCCGGTTCTCGGCTTCCGGCAGGCGCGCGACCTCGGGCGACTGGCTGCGCGCGGCCTTGACCAGCTCGTCGACCACCGCGTCGTCGGCGGCCATCGCGTCGAGCACCTGCCGGAGCAGCGGTGAGGCCGGCACGGCACCTCCGTTGTGGCAGGGCCACAACGCCGTGGCCGCGATGTTGGGCGAGCGGCCCTACCGGAGCGGCTCCGGTGGCCGGTTATCGTGAGAATACCGGACAGTAACCTCGATTCTCCGCCAATTCGCCGCACCTCTTCAATGTCGAAAGGTGTCCCCTGTGCCCCGTCGTAAGCGGTCGTACCTCTCCCGACTGGCCTGCCTCACCGCATCCGCCGCCCTGCTGGCGACCGGCGCCGCGGTGCCCGCCACCGGCGCCGCGGCGGCCTTGCGGGAGGTGATGTTCGTCGGCAACAACTGGGAAGGCACGGCGGACGTCATCCAGTCCCGCGGCTCGTTCGCCCGGATCGCGCGGGTGAACATCATCCCGGACAAGGACCAGCGCCTCACGGAGATCTACCTCAACCCGATCAAGCTGGCCTTCTTCCTCGGCATCCGCAACGGGCCCGGCGAAGGGCACGACCAGTTCGTCGACGACATGTACACCACGCCGGACGGCTCTTCGGTGGTGGCGTCGCGGCCGAGCTTCGCCGACGTCGTCTCGATCAACCTGACGACCGGCCGGATCAACTGGCGCTTCCCGGTGTCGGGCTTCCGCTCCGACCACATGGCGGTTTCGCCGGACGGCCGTCGCGTCGCCGTCTCCGCCTCGACGTCCAACACCGTGCACGTGCTGGACATCGTCACCGGGCAGCAGGTGGGCTCCTTCGCGACCGGCGACAAGCCGCACGAGAACGTGTTCACCGACGGCGGCCGGTACCTGTGGAACATGTCGATCGGCGAAGTCAACACCGACCTCGACGACCCGGGCTGGGACTTCACCAAGGGGGACCGGCACATCACCGTGGTCGACGCCGCGACCTTCCGCCAGGTCAAGGTGATCGACATGCGCCAGCGGCTCGACGCCTTCGGCCGCAGCGACCTTTCGGACGCCGTGCGCCCGGTCGCGTTCACCCCCGACGGGTCGAAGCTGTACTTCCAGGTGTCGTTCTTCAACGGTTTCGCCGAGTACGACGTCGCCACCGACAAGATCACGCGCGTGAAGGAGCTGCCGAAGAACTCGGCCACCAGCGACGACCGCAAGACCTTCGTCAACGACTCGCGCCACCACGGCATGTCGATGAACCCGGCCGGCACCAAGCTCTGCATCGCCGGCACGATGGACGACTACGCGACGGTCGTCGACCGCGCGTCCCTCCAGCAGGCCACGCTGGTGCCCGCGGTGAAGCCGTACTGGGCGACGGTGAGCGGCGACGGCCAGGCGTGCGTGATCTCCGAGGCCGGCGCCGACCAGGTCACCGCGATCGACTTCGCCACCGGACAGAAGCTCCTGTCGGTGCCCGTGGGCGACCACCCGCAGCGCGTCCGCATCGGCCACGTGCGGGAAGGGTGGACCGGACCCACCGGGTCCTGAACTTCAGGAGACGGCGAAGGCCGCGGTCAGCCAGCCGCGGACTTCCTCGTCCACATCGGACACCGCGCGCAGGCTCAGCCGGTGCCCGACCCGCGGCCCGCTCGCCCAGCTCGCCGGGGCGATGCGGGCCGTTTCGACGGGACTCGGCAGCCACAGGTACACCAGCACGTCCCGGGACCGCGGGCGCAGCTCGGCCAGCTTCCGGTCCCGCTTCAGGAACACCCCGACCTTGACGGCGTCCTCGTGGACGTCGCCCAGGGTGCGCAGGTGCTCGATCACCGCGTCGTAAACCGAGCGCTGCCACGGCGCCTTCCCGGCGAACGTCTCCTCGACCGTGCAGCCGGGGACACAGGTATGCCCCTGGCCGGCGCGCGCGAATTCACGGTCGCAGCGCGGGCAGGTCCACCGGGTCGCCATGCCGTCCAGGATGGCACTCACAGTGTTGATCGGTGCTGATCCGACCACAGCCACGGCCGAATGACTTCGCGGCAAGAGTGACGTGCCGCGCGGGGGCGGCCTACTTTTGGCCGGATCATCACAGTGCGGCCGGGCCGAGCGCCGGGATGGTGGCGGCCGCGTGCACCAGCTGCCGGACCGCCTCGCCCGCGGCCGCCCGTTCCGCCGGCGGCAGCTTGTCCAGCAGTGCCCCCAGTGCGGCCTGCCGCCGCTCGAGCATCCGCGCCACGATCTCGTGGCCGGACTCGGTCACCTCCAGCGTGACGACGCTGCGGTTGCCCGGGCTGCGGCCGCGGGCCACGTACCCGAGCGCTTCGAGGCGATCGGCCAGCCGCGTCACCGACGACGCGTTGACGCCCATCGCCGCCGCCAGCTGCGAACTGGGGACCCGGCCGAGGCGGTCGAGGACGAGCAGCAGCCGCGTCTGCGGGAACGACACCTCGGGCGGGGCCGCGTGCGCGCATTCCCACGCGATGCCGACCAGCACCACGGTGAGGCTGTCGAGGGCGGCCACGTCCGCGTCTTCGTGGGGTTGCATGCCGCAATACTTGCCAATCGCAAGAGCTTCGGTCAAGATGGACATCCCCGGCGCTCGCCGCGGTGTCCGGCCGGATCGGCCGCTCTTCTCCTTTCGCTGTCTTTGGCGCGCCTGAACGCTGATTCCGTTGGTGCGCAAGGAAATTTCTTCGGATTTCGCTGAACCTCCGCGTGGCGACGTCCGTGTACCGCGTACCCGAACTGTCGTCAGAAGGAGGAACCATGCCGGATCACCGTGGTATGACGGGCCGCGCCAAGGCCCGGACCGCGCTGGTCGTCGTGGCCACGCTCGCCGTGGTCGGCGTGGGCTCGGTGATGGTGCTGCAGGCCAACGCCCAGACCGCGCCCGGCTCGACGCAGGCGCAGGTCCCGGCGCACAACATGGCCGGCATGCAGATGGGCTCGGCCGCCCAGGCCGCGGCCACGAACGACGTCGCCGGCGCCGGCCCGGTCACCGAGCTGGACAAGACGTTCCTGGTCAAGGTCCGTCAGGCCGGGCTGTGGGAGATCCCCGCCGGCGACCTCGCGCAGACCAACGCCAGCAGCGAACAGGTGAAGCGGGCCGGGCTGCACCTGCTGGACGGGCACTCGCACCTCGACCAGCTCGTCCGCGAGGACGCGAAGATGCTCGGCGTGCCGCTGCCGGACAAGGCGACCGCCGAACAGCAGGACTGGGTCCGCCAGCTGACCAACGCCAAGGGCGCGGAGTTCGACAAGCTGTTCGCGAACGTGTTGCGGGCGTCGCACGGCAAAATCTTCGCGACCATCGCCGAAGTCCGCGCCGGTACGCAGAACGACGTCATCCGGCGGCACGCGACGCAGGCCAACCAGACCGTCCTCGACCACATGACGGTCCTCGAGGACACCGGCCTGGTCGACGCCAAGACGATCGAGGAGGTCGCCACGGCCGTGAACCCGCCGGCGAAGTGACGCCGGCGCGCCGGTCGCCGCCCGCCGGGGATGCGGGCGGCTACCGGGCCGGGGGCACGATGCCGTACTCGTGGATCTTGCGGTAGATCGTCGCCCGGGAGATGCCCAGGAGTTTCGCCGCGCGCACCTTGTTGCCGTCCGCGTCTTCCAGGCACCGCACGATGGCGTCCCGCTCGATCGACTCGAAGCGGTTCAGCGGACGGCGGGTCACCGCGTGGAACTCCGCCGGGAGGTCGCCCGGGCGGATGGTGCCCGCGCGGCGGCGCTGGGCCGCGGTGCGCAGCACCTGGTGCAGCTGGCCGGTGTTGCCCGGCCACTCCGCCCGCATCAGCAGGTGCAGCGCCGCGGCCGAGCACGTCAGCCGTCCGCCGTAGCCGAGCTTGCTCAGCACCAGCGGCACGAGCTCGGCGAGGTCTTCGACGTGGTGGCGCAGCGGCGGCACCCGCACCGTCCGGGGGAAGAACTTCAGCAGCTCGGCCAGCGCCGGTTCGGTCTCGGCCTCCGGTACGAGGGTGACGACGACCCACGGCGCGCTCGCGTCCTCGCGCAGGGTGCGCAGGACCGCGGCCAGCGCCGTGGCGGCCGGGGCGCTCAGGCGGTCGGCGTGCCGGATCACCAGCGTCCGGATCGGGGCCTCGGCGTGTTCGCGCGGCAGCGCCGCCCAGTCCGTGCCGGGCGCCGCCGCGTCGACGGTCAGCAGCCGGGCCGCCGGGTGGTGGCGCTGGTGGAGGCCCTTCGCCAGGGCCAGCTTGCCGGTGCCGGGCTCGCCTTCCAGGGCGACCCACTCGCCGCGCTCGTGGCCGGAATCGAGCTCGTGCCCGCAGCGCAGCCACAGCGGCGCCGAGCCGACGACACCCGGCAGGTACAGGGGCAGCATCGGGGTCGGGACGGCCAGCGTCTCCTCGGCCTCGATCAGCTTCACCGACAGCACGCCGCCCGCGGTCTCGGACTCGCGACGGCCGGGGACGCGCCGGCACAGCACGCGGACGCGCAGCCCGCTGGAGAGCGACAGTGTCGCGGGCGTCCGGCGGCCGTCGGCGAGGGCTTCGGTCGCGTGGCCCAGCAGCACCGACTGGTCGGCCGGGTCGAGCAGCTGCCGCGCCCGGTCGTTCATCATCACGATGTCTTCGTTGAACGCGAGCACGATGCCCGTCCACCGGCGGCAGGTCTGCAGGTAGGCCTGGAAGAGCAGCATCTCCCGCAGGTCGCTGTGGCGGAGCAGGGCCTGGCGGATCTGCTCGGCCGTCGAGCGGGCCAGCGCGACGAGCAGGCCGCCCGCGTCCTTGTACCAGCAGGTGAGGTCGACGGCGCCGACCTTCTTGCCCGAGATCGGGTGGTGGATCGGCACGCCGGCGCAGGCCAGGTTCTCCAGGTGCTCGGCGTAGTGCTCGTGCCCGAACACCGTCGTCGGGCGGCCGTCCTCCAGCGCGGTGCCGATGCCGTTGGTGCCGACGGACTGCTCGCCGTAGCTGAACCCGGGCACCAGCTCGACGCGCTCGAGGTGCCGGGCCAGGTCGGCGTCCCCGGTCCGCTGGGTGAGCACGACGCCGCTGGCGTCGGTGAGGATCAGGCTGATCGGCTGGCCGTCGAACTGCTCGCCCAGCTTGTGGAGCACCGGTTCGGCGCCGCGCATGAGCGGGATGTCGAGGTTCTGGTCGCCGAGGTAGAGCGGGTCGATCCGGTCGGCTTCGACCTGGAACTCCCGCGACCGCCGCCACGAGGCCAGGATCGTCGGCCGGACCGTGTCGGCCGGGACCGTTTCCGCGGTGAGGAACCGCACCCGGGTGCGGGCGAGTTCGTCGTCGGCGACCAGGGCCATCTCGTCCACGTGACCTCCAGTTCCCCGCGGCCCACGTGGGTGCGGGCACACCCGTTGTGCCGCCCGTCCAGCCTAGGCGTGCGATGCCCGCGCCGGTGTCTCAAATTGAGACGCTGCTCCGCGCGCGGCGGCGGTGCCATGGAGGGATGGCCGCCGAAACGTACAACCCCTGGACGATCGTCAACCTGGTCTTCACGCACCTGGCCGAGCAGGGCCTGCACCCGGAGCTCGGCGCGGCCGGCCACCCCGGCGAGCCCGCCGCGGCGCTGCTGCGCGCGTTCGGGATCGTCCCCACCGTCGAGGGCGACGCGCGCGTGCAGGCGGGGATCCACGACGAGCTGGCCGCCCTGCGCGCCCGGCTGCTCGAGAACCCCTGAGCAGCGGCTCTGTCTCAGATTGAGACCCGCGCCTGCCACGGATGCCGTCCTAATGGTCACCGCAGGACGCCCCGGGTGGCGAACCACGGACAAGGAGTGATCCATGAGTCGCCAAAGTGTGGCGAAAGCCCACCAGAAGATCCAGGAACTGTCGTGGGAACCGGCGTACCACACCCCGGTTTCGCACTACGGCACCGACTACACCTTCCAGAAGGCCAAGAAGAAGGACCCGTTGAAGCAGGTCCTCCGCTCGTACTTCCCGATGCAGGAGGAAAAGGACCACCGGGTCTACGGCGCGGAGGACGGCGCGATCCGCGGCAACATGTTCCGCCAGGTCCAGGAGCGCTGGCTGGAGTGGCAGAAGCTCTTCCTGTCCATCATCCCGCTGCCGGAGATCTCGGCCGCGCGGGCGATGCCGCTGCTGTTCCGCACGGTGCCCAACCCGGAACTGCACAACGGCCAGGCGATCCAGATGATCGACGAAGTCCGGCACTCGACGATCCAGCAGAACCTCAAGCGCCTGTACATGCAGAACTACATCGACCCGGCGGGCTTCAACTCGAGCCTGCGCAACTTCCAGAACGACTACTGCGGCACCATCGGCCGCCAGTTCGCCGAAGGCTTCATCACCGGTGACGCCATCACCGCGGCGAGCATCTACCTCACGATCGTCGCCGAGACGGCGTTCACGAACACGCTGTTCGTCGCCATGCCGGCCGAGGCCGCCGCGAACGGCGACTACCTGCTGCCCACGGTGTTCCACTCGGTGCAGTCCGACGAATCCCGCCACATCAGCAACGGCTACGCGACCTTGCTGATGGCGTTGTCCGACGAAAGCAACCACCAGCTGCTCGAACGCGACCTGCGGTACGCGTGGTGGAACAACCACGCCGTCGTCGACGCCGCCATCGGCACGTTCATCGAGTACGGCACCAAGGACCGCCGCAAGGACCGCGAGAGCTACGCGGAAATGTGGCGCCGCTGGATCTACGACGACTACTACCGCTCCTACCTCGTCCCGCTCGAGAAGTACGGGCTCGTCATCCCGCACGACCTCATCGAAGAAGCCTGGAACCGGATCTGGAACAAGGGGTACGTCCACGAGGTCGCGCAGTTCTTCGCCACCGGGTGGCTCGCCAACTACTGGCGCATCGACCCGATGACCGACGAGGACTTCGAGTGGTTCGAGTACAAGTACCCGGGCTGGTACGACAAGTACGGCAAGTGGTGGGAGAACTACAACCGCCTCGCCACGCCGAACGGGCACCACCCGATCGTCGCCGAAGACGTCGGCTACGTGTACCCGCACCGCTGCTGGACCTGCATGGTGCCCTGCCTGATCCGCGAGGACATGGTGGTCGACCAGGTCGACGGCCAGCACCGGACGTACTGCTCGGAGACCTGCCGCTGGACCGACGCCGAGGCCTTCCGGCCCACCTACCAGGGCCGCAACACCCCGAACATGGGCCAGCTGGTCGGCGCCCGCGAGTGGGAGACGCTCTACCACGGCTGGAACTGGGCCGACGTCGTCTCCGACATGGGCTTCGTCCGCGACGACGGCAAGACGATGGTCGCGCAGCCGCACCTGGACCTCGACCCGAAGAAGATGTGGACGCTCGACCACCTGCGCCGGATGCCCGAGGTGCAGTCGCCGAACGTGCTGCTCAACCGGATGACCGACGCCGAACGCGCCGCGTTCGTGGCCGACTACAACCGCCAGGGCCCGGCCGGGCGCCCGGCGCCGCAGGCCTGACCCGCCCACCGGTCGTGAGTGGTAATTCGGGTTATAACCCTAAATAAAACAGACCACGCCCCCGCGAGACGGGGGACCCAGGGTGAGAAAAAAAGCGGCCGCGGGGAAAAGGGGGGGGACGTCGTAG
>NZ_JBSGAI010000080.1:0-24142 GCF_053600695.1 Amycolatopsis sp. NPDC005003
CCGTTGAACGCGTCCATCGACGACTCGGCGATGCCGATGCCACCGGCCCAGCCGTAATCACCATTGCCCGCGGTGAACGCGCCCGGCCCGTCCGGGTCCTTCTTGGCGTCGACGACGAGCGGGTTGCCTTCGGGCATCACGAACCGCCCGCGGACTTGTTCAGGTCGTCGGCGACGCCGCTCTCGTACTTGTGGTACGCCGCCGCGGCCTCGCGGACCTTGCCCGAAACCGCCGTCATCGCCTGCACGGCGTCCTTGAGCGCGTCGATCCCGTACTGCTCCACCGGGTCCAGCAGCATCCGGAACGGCTGGCAGAGGATGCCGTACGCGTCGGTCGGCATGCTCACCTGGTTCGCCGCGTCGACGGCCTGCTGCAGCCCGTCACCGATGGCGTCGAGCTGCTTCGCGTGCGCCGTGAGGTCGGTGCTGAGTTCCACGTCCGTCATCGGTTTCCCCCTCAGGAAAGAATCGGCCCGCCGAAGTCGTCGTCATCGTCGTCGATCGGACGACGGCGCCGCGGCGGCTGCGGCGGAGCAGGCGGCGCGGGTGGCGCGGGCGGGGTGCGCGGTGGCTCGTCGGTGTCCTCCGGCAGGAACCGGCGGACGCGGTCGGGCTCCGGGAACGCCGGCTCGGGCTCCGGCGGCGGCTGCGGGAAGGTGCTCTGCGCCTCGCGGACGATCTCCGCCGCGGCCTGGTCGCCGGTGCCGGTGGTCTCGGTCATCGCCTGCTGCAACAGCTCCGGGATCCGCGCCTGCGCCCGCTGCACCAGCTGCATGACCTGCGCCGACACCTCGGCCATCCGCTTGCCGGCCGCGGTTTCGGCGATGACGAGGTTCTTCAGCAGCCCACGCGAATCGATCGTCACCTGGACGGTGCCGTCCTTCGACCGCTCGGTGACCGTCTGGCCCTGCATGCGATCGGCCAGCGCCTGGTACCGGGCGGCGTTCTCCTCGAGCCGCTTGGTCCAGTTGTCGATCATCGCGTCGCTGGCGTCGATGCTGTCCGGCATCACGGCCCCTTCTCTCTGCTTCCCCACCTTGACGGATCCGGGACGCCGTCGGTTCCCGATTCACGTCAAAGGCCACCATAGGGGACCCGGAGGTCTCCTACGGTGGCCTTCGCCGAGACGAGATGTCAGAGGTTGCCTCGGCGCTGTGCTGATGGCGCCTCGGCGTCAAAGATTGCCTCGGCGCTCCTGCTCACGCTCGATCGCCTCGAACAGCGCCTTGAAGTTGCCCTTGCCGAAGCCGAGCGAGCCGTGCCGCTCGATCAGCTCGTAGAACACCGTCGGGCGGTCGCCGATCGGCTTGGTGAAGATCTGCAGCAGGTAGCCGTCCTCGTCGCGGTCGACCAGGATGCTGTGCTCCTTGAGCGTCTCGATCGGCACGCGCACGTTGCCGATCCGGGCGCGCAGCTCCGGGTCGTCGTAGTAGGAGTCCGGCGTGTCGAGGAACTCGACGCCGGCGGCGCGCATCGCCGTCACCGTGGCGATGATGTCGTTGGTGGCCAGCGCGATGTGCTGGCAGCCCGCGCCGTCGTAGAACTCGAGGTACTCGTCGATCTGCGACTTCTTCTTCGCGACGGCCGGCTCGTTCAGCGGGAACTTGACCCGGTGGTTGCCGTTCGAGACGACCTTGCTCATCAGCGCCGAGTACTCGGTCGCGATGTCGTCGCCGACGAACTCCGCCATGTTCACGAAGCCCATGACGCGGTGGTACCAGTCGACCCAGTAGTCCATCTTGCCGAGCTCGACGTTGCCGACGCAGTGGTCGACGGCCTGGAACAGCCGCTTCGGCGCGCCTTCCGGCCGCTTGATCGTGCTCTCGCGCGGCTCGTAGCCGGGCAGGTAGACACCGTTGTAGCGGGTGCGGTCGACCAGCGAGTGGCGGGTTTCGCCGTAGGTCGCGATCGCGGCGACGCGGACCGTGCCGTGGGAGTCGGAGACGTCGTGCGGCTCCTCGAGGATGGTCGCGCCCTGGGCCCGCGCGTGCTCGATGCACTTGTCGACGTCGGTGGTCTCCAGCGCCAGGTCGATGACGCCGTCGCCGTGCTTGCGGTGGTGGTCGAGCAGCGGCGAGTCCGGCCGCACGCCGCCGGTGATGACGAACCGGGCCGAGCCGGACTTCAGCACGTAGGACTTGCGCTCGTAGTCCCCGGTTTCGGGACCGGAGTACGCGACGAGCTGCATCCCGAACGCGATCTGGTAGTACCAGGCGGTCTGGGTGGCGTTGCCGGCGATGAACACCACCGCGTCCATGGCCTTGACCGGGAACGGGTCGGTCGAGGCGTCGTGGTCGACGAGCCCGACCAGCTGACGCAGCTGGTCGTAGCTGACGTCGTCGAGGGCACCCTGGGGTTCGGCAGTCTGGGTCATACCCGAAGGATCAGCCCTGCGAGGCAAGTTGAGCAATGGACTCTGTTTTCACTGGGCAATCTGCTTGGTGAATGTGCGGTCATGGGCGTCATGATGGACAATCTGCGCATGCCGGAGAATCTCGATGCGCTGGATGCGCGGCTGCTGCTGTTGCTCACCGATTCGCCGCGCCTCGGGGTGCTGGAGTGCGCCCGCCGCCTCGGGGTGGCGCGCGGAACGGTCCAGGCCCGCCTCGACCGCCTGACCGAGCGCGGCATCCTCGGCGGCTTCCCGCCGGAGCTGGACCTCGCGGCGATGGGCTACGGCCTGACCGCGTTCGCGTGGCTGGAGATCGCCCAGGGCCGCCGCACGGAGGTGGCGCAGGCCTTGGCCGCGATCGACGAGGTGTGCGAGGTCCACGCGACGACCGGCCAGGGCGACCTGTTCGTCCGGATGGTGGCCCGGGGCAACGACGACCTGCAGCGGGTGATCGACAAGGTGGTGGAGGTGCCGGATGTCCTGCGCACCTCGACGTCGATCGCGTTGTCGACGCCGGTGCCGCCGCGGGTCCGCCCCCTGCTGGAGCGGACCGCGCGGGGCTGACGGCTCAGCCTTCGTCGGCCACGTGGGCCAGGTAGCGCTTGGCCGACCGCTGGACGACCTCGAAGCCGTCGGTCCGCACGATCGCGTCCCACCAGGCGCCGTAGATCGCCTCGAAGCGGTACCCGGCCAGCAGCTCCGCCGCCCGGCGGACCACGCTCGGCCGCTCCGGGACCAGGTTCGGGTAGCTGTACATGAAGCCGACGTGCGTCCGGTCCGGGATCACCTGCACGATGTCGCCGGACAGCAGCGCGCCCTGCCCGTTTTCGCCGTCCGGCCAGTGCAGCACCGTGCCGCCGTCGAAGTGCACGCCAAGGTTGATCAGCCGCAGGTCGTCGGCGACGTCGAGGGTGGTGCCCGACCACAGCTTCACCGCCGGGTCGGGCCGCCCGATCCACTGCTGGTCGGCTTCGTGCAGGTAGACCGGCACGTCGAACGCCCGCGCCCACTCGACCATCGTCGTGTAGTAGTGCGGGTGGCTGATCGCGATGCCGGTGATCCCGCCCAGGTCGCGCACCTGCCCGACCAGGGCGTCGTCGAGGTAGGCCGCGCAGTCCCAGAGGAAGTTGCCGGACCGCGCCCGCACCAGCAGCGCGCGTTCACCGATCGCGAAGCCGGGGTTCGAGCCGACGCCGATGATGCCGGGGCCCTGCTCTTCGATCCGCGGGGTGTACGTGCCGCTCTCGCGGAGCGAAGAAAGGTTCGTCCACTGCTGCCCGGACTGCGGGACGTACTGGCGCTCGTCCTCGCAGATCGGGCAGTCGTCGCGGGCCACGGCGTACTGCATGCCGCACGCCTGGCAGATCGGTTCGGTGCTCACGGTGCTGTCCTCCCAGAATGTGGATCCTGGGAGGACACGCTAACCGTCCTTACTTCGCGTCGGTGTACGGAACCGCCTTGACGAGCGTCACCTTCTGGACCTTGCCGTTGGGCAGCTCGTACTCGCGGGACTCGCCCTCCTTGGCGCCGAGCAGGGCCTTGCCCAGCGGCGACTCCGGGGAGTACACGTCGAGCTCGCCTTCGGCGCCCTCTTCGCGGGTGGCGAGCAGGAACTTCTCGTCCTCGTCGTCACCCTCGTACCGGACGGTGAGCACCTTGCCGGGCCCGGCGGTGCCGTCGTTCGCGGGCGCTTCGCCGACCTTGGCCGAGCGCAGCAGCTCCTGCAGGTGCCGGATGCGCGCTTCGGCCTGGCCCTGCTCCTCGCGAGCCGCGTGGTAACCGCCGTTTTCCTTGAGGTCACCTTCTTCGCGGCTGTCGTTGATGCGCGCGGCGATGACCGGCCGGTTCTCGATCATTTCGTCGAGCTCGTGCTTGAGCCGGTCGTAGGCATCCTGGGTGAGCCAGGTCACCTTGGTGTCGCTCACGGTCACCATCTCCTCGTCGGGCCTGCCAGGCTTGCGTGTTCAAGCCGGCCCACGCGGGCGTAGGTGCCCGCGTGGCTGAGATAAAGGAAAAACACGGCCCGTCGCGGGCCGTGCTGAGGGGTCAGAGTATCACGGCGCGAGAGGTCGACGCCCGTTATTTCCCCGCGCCCTGGGCGTTGAGCGCGCGGTTCACCCCGTTGGCCGCTATGGGGTTGACAGATAGCGTGGTATGTCGTACGAGCAGCCGAAGACGTCGGCGGTCACCGGTTCCCCGATGCTCTTGATCGTCGTGCTCATCCTGCTGTACTTCACGCCGGCGGGGATCAGGAGCTCTTTGCGGCCGCTCTCGGCGCCGGTCTTGTCGCGGGCACGGACGACGCAGACGCCCGGCCGGTTGTTGTCGTCACGGGTGACGTTGATGGTGATTTCCATCGCGTTGCCCGGTTTCGCGCTGAACGCGATGCGCTCGGCGTCGATCGGCGCCGCACCGAGGTTGACGTACGCGACCCACGCGATCAGGCCGCTGACCAGCAGGGCGATGGCCAGGAAGAGCCAGCGCCGCCAGCGCCGGGACGTCTTCGCGCGCCCGGAGCCGTACCGGTCCGCCAGCAGCGCGGGCGCTGCCGTTCCCGCCGGTCCGCCTGCCAACCCGGGCCTCCTGCTCGTTCCTGTCGTACCCGTGAGGACAATGGTGACGCGGGTACGTCTCGAGTATCCGCCCGCTGGGTGGGCGGCCCGCAGGTGGGTCGCGGAATAAGGGTGGAAGGGGAGTCGTTCGGAGCATGGTGGACGCCGACGAGCAGAGGAACACCGCCAAACCGCGCCTGCGCCTGATGGCCGTGCACGCGCACCCGGACGACGAGTCGAGCAAGGGTGCCGCCACCATGGCCCGCTATGCCGCCGAGGGTCACGAGGTGCTGGTCGTCACGTGCACCGGGGGCGAAGCCGGCAGCATCCTGAACCCGGCCATGGACCGGCCCGAGGTGCTGGCGAACATGGCCGAGATCCGCCGCGAGGAGATGGCGCGCGCGGCCAAGATCCTCGGCGTGAGCCAGCGCTGGCTGGGCTTCGTCGACTCCGGCCTGCCGGAGGGCGACCCGCTGCCGCCGGTGCCCGAGGGCTCGTTCGCCGTCGTGCCGCTGGAGGAGTCCACCGAGGCGCTGGTGCGGGTGATCCGGGAGTTCCGCCCGCACGTGATCACCACGTACGACGAGAACGGCGGCTACCCGCACCCCGACCACATCCGCACCCACGAGGTGTCGATGGCGGCGTGGGACGCGGCGCCGGACCCGGCCCGCTTCCCCGACGCCGGCGAGCCGTGGCAGCCGCTGAAGCTGTACTACATGCACGGCTTCTCGCGCGCCCGGATGGTGCTGTTCGACGAGGCGCTGAAGGCGGCCGGGCTGGAGTCGCCGTACACCGAGTGGCTGGCGAACTGGGACCCCGACCGGGGCGATGTGATGGAGCGGGTGACGACCCGCGTCGAGTGCGGTGAATACTTCGAGGCGCGGGACGAGGCGCTGAAGGCGCACGCCACGCAGATCGACCCGACCAGCCGCTGGTTCGCCGTGCCGCGGGAGATGCAGCGCGAGGTCTGGCCGACCGAGGAGTACGAGCTGGTGAAGTCGCTGGTCGACAGCACGTTGCCGGAGGACGACCTGTTCGCCGGCATCGTCGGCGCCGAGGAGAAGGTGAACACATGAGCTTGACGCTGCCGGCCGGCGTGGCGCTTCCGGTGACCGCGTCGGCCCTGGTGCTGGCGCAGCAGCCGGGCAACGGCGACAACGGCGGGCAGGGGGAGGACTTCGGCAAGTCCTCCCCGGTCGGCTTCCTGGTGCTGATCCTGTTCCTCATCGCGGTCGCGTTTCTGGTCCGGTCGATGACGAAGCACCTCAAGCGCGTCCCGGCCAGCTTCGACGACCCGCCCGCGCAGGAGGCGCCGGCCACCGAGCCGCCGGCCGAGGCCCCGGCGGAGCCGGAGAAGAAGCAGCCGAACGGCGCCTCCCCGGCCAAATCGGACTGAGTGCCCTGCCGCAGTCGTCGTGAGTGGTAATTCGGGTTCTAACCCGAATTACCACTCACGAGAAGCCCGGCAGGTCAGAGCCGCGGGTCCACCGGGTCCGACTCCAGCGCGAGCACGGCGAACACGCACTCGTGCACCCGCCACAGCGGCTCGCTCCGCGCGACGCGCTCCAGGGCCTCCAAGCCCAGCGCGTACTCGCGCAGCGCCAGCATGCGCTTGCGGTTGAGGCCCCGCTTGCGCAACCGCTCCAGGTTCTCCGGCAGCGTGTAGTCCGGGCCGTAGATGATCCGCAGGTACTCGCGCCCGCGCACCTTCACCCCGGGCTGGACCAGCCCGCGCGTTCCCCTGGTCAGGTTCGCCGCCGGCTTGACGACCATGCCCTCGCCGCCGTTCGCCGTCAGCTCCTCCCACCACGAGACGCCCCTGGCGACCGATGCCTCGTCCAGCAGGTCCACTTCGAGCGTCCGGGTGCGCTGGAAGCGCGAACCCTGCAGGAGGTTCAGCTGCGCGAGGTGCCACGAATGCGGCCGGTCGTGGTAGGCCTTCCCTTCGGACGCCAGCAGCTGGAACGGCGCCAGCCGCACGCCGTCCAGGCCCGATGTCGGCCAGCAGTAGCGCCGGTACGCCGTTCGGTACGAGTCCACCGTGGCGGAGCGGGTCGCCGTGCGCGCCAGGAGGTCGCCGACGTCGATGCCGCGTGCCGCCGCCGTCGTCAACGCCGAGACGGCCGCGGGCAGCACGGCCTCGGCGGCCGCGCCCACCGATGCGTACTGGTCCGCGATGAGCGAGCCGGCCTTCGCGCTCCACGGCAGGAGCTCGGCGTCGAGCAGCAGCCAGCCCGAGTCCAGCTCCTCGAACAGCCCGGCCGCCGCCGTGCGCACGTCGGCCAGGAGCGCGTCGTTCTGCGCCGCCGGGAAGAACGGGCGCCCGGTCCGCGTGTACACCGCGCCGCCGCCGCGGATGCCGAACCGGCGGTACGCCACCTCGTCGTCGCGGCAGACCAGCACCACCGCCCGTGAACCCATGTGCTTCTCTTCGCACAGCACCGACTGGACCCCGGCCGCCCGGTACTCGGCGAACGCCTCCTCCGGGTGCTCCAGGTAACCGGCGCGCGACGACGTCGAACACGGCGCCATCGTCGGCGGCAGGTACGCCAGCCACCGCGGGTCGACCGCGAACCGGCTCATCACCTCCAGCGCCGCCGCCGACTGCTCCGCCGAGACGCCGACCCGGCCGTGGTGCGCGGTCTGCACGATCCGCTTGCCGGTGACGTCGGCCAGCTCCAGCACCGCCGGCTCCCGCCCGGCGAGCGGCCGCGAGGAATCCAGCGGACGGGACGGCTCGTACCAGACCCGGTGCGCCTTCACCGAGACGACTTCGCGCTCCGGGTAGCGCAGCGCGGTCAGCTTCCCGCCGAAGACGGCGCCGGTGTCGAGGCACATGGTGTTGTTGACCCACTCCGCCTCGAGCGTCGGCGTGTGCCCGTAGAGGACCGTCGCAGAGCCGCGGTAGTCGCGGGCCCACGGCAGCCGCACCGGCAGGCCGTACTCGTCGGTCTCGCCGGTCGTGTCGCCGTAGAGCGCCATGCTGCGCACCCGTCCGGACGCGCGCCCGTGGTACCGCTCCGGCAGCCCGGCGTGCGCGACGACGAGCTTCCCCCCGTCCAGGACGTAGTGCGCGATCAGGCCGTCGCAGAACTCGTGCACCTGCCGCCGGAACTCCTCGCTCTCCGCGCCGAGCTGCTCGAGGGACTCGGCGAGCCCGTGCGCGACGTTGACCTTCCGCCCGTGCAGCGCGCGCACCAGCTTCTGCTCGTGGTTGCCGCACACGACCAGCGCGTTGCCGGACGACGCCATCGCCATCACCCGGCGCAGCACGCCCGGGGTGTCCGGGCCGCGGTCGACGAGGTCGCCGACGAACACCGCCGTCCGCCCCTCCGGGTGCACGCCGTCGGCGTACCCCAGCTCGGCCAGCAGCTCCTCGAGCTCGGCCGCGCAGCCGTGGACGTCGCCGATCACGTCGAACGGCCCGGTCAGCTCCCGCTTGTCGTTGCGCAGCGGCTCGACGACGATCTCCGCCTCGGCCACTTCGGCTTCCGAGCGCAACACGTGCACGCGCCGGAAACCCTCGCGCTCCAACGACTTCAGCGACCGCTGCAGCTCACCGCGCTGCCGCCGGATCACGTGGTCGCCGAAGTCGCGGTCGGGCCGGCCCGCGTTGCGCGCGACGCAGACGCCGAGCGGCAGGTCCAGCACGATCGCCGTCGGCAGCACGTCGTGCTCCTTCGCGAGCTTCACCAGGTTCGCCCGCGAAGCACGCTGGACGTTTGTCGCGTCGATGACGGTCGTCCGCCCGGCCGCGAGCCGCTTCGCCGCGACGTAGTGCAGCGCGTCGAAGGCATCGGCGCTGGCCGACTGGTCGTTCTCGTCGTCGGCGACGAGCCCGCGGAAGAAGTCGCTGGAGAGCACCTGCGTCGGTGCGAAGTGCGTGCGCGCGAACGTCGACTTGCCGGAGCCGGAAGCGCCGACGAGCACGACGAGCGCCATGTCGGGGACGGTCAGCTTCACGCGGCCACCTCCTTTTGGGTGGTGAAGACCGCCAGTTGGGTCGGCGGTCCCGATTCCTGGTCCTCCGGTCCGATCGGCAGGTACCGGACGTCGTAGCCGCGCCGGGTCGCGACGCCGTCCGCCCAGGAGCGGAACTCGGCTCGGGTCCATTCGAACCGGTGGTCGGCGTGCCGGAAATGCCCCGTTGGCAGGAACTCGAACAGCCGGTTGTACTCCGCGTTGGGCGTCGTGACGAGCACCGTGCGCGGCGCCGCGACGCCGAACACCGCGTGTTCCAATGCCGGCAGCCGGTCGGCGTCGACGTGCTCGACGACCTCCATGAGCACGGCGGCGTCGAACCCGGCCAGCGCCGGGTCGGCGTAGGTCAGCGCGGACTGCCGGAGCGTGACGCGGGAGCCCTCCTTCAGCCGCTTCTCCGCGATGCGCAACGCGCTGCTCGACACGTCGACACCGACGATCTCGGTGAACGACCGCTCCTGCTCGAGGACGCGCAGCAGCGCGCCGGAGCCGCAGCCGAGGTCCAGCACGCGCCGGGCGCCCACGGCCCGCAGCGCGGCGAGCACGCTGCCGTGGCGCTGCGACGCGAGGCTTTCCGGCTTGTCCGGCACCTCCGTGACCAGCGCTTCGGCCTCGGCCGGGACGTCGTCCGCCTCGGCCAGCCGCGAAAGCGCGTACGCGACGACCGGGCGGCGGCGCTCCAGGTAGCGGTTCGTGATGAGGGTCCGCTCGGGGTGCGCGGCGAGCCAGCCGTCACCGGCCCGCAGCAGCTTGTCGGCCTCGTCCTGGCCGACCCAGTAGTGCTTGTCGCCGTCGAGCGCCGGCAGCAGCACGTAGAGGTGGCGCAGGGCGTCGGCGACGCGGTGGGTGCCGGTGAGCCGCAAGTCGACATAGCGACTGTCGCCCCACTGCGGGAACTCCGGGTCGAGCGGGATCGGCGTCGCCGAAACGTGCCAGCCGAGCGGCTCGAACAGCTTGTGCACCACCTCTGGCCCGCCGCGAGCCGACAGCGACGGCAGGTGGATCTCCAGGTCGAAGCGCTCGTCGACCAGTTCGGGCCGCGCGGCGCACCGGCCCGCGAGCGCGGTCGTGAACGCGGCCCGCAGCGCGACCGCGAGGTACGAGCCCCCGGCGTACGGCCGGTCGTTGACGTACTGGGTCAGCGACGTCCCGCCGCCGCGGACGAGCTCGACGGGATCGATCTCGACGAACAGCGCGGCGGTGCAGCGGCCCGGCGCCGCCTCCGGGTAGAAGACGTGCGCGGTGCCGGCCGACAGCGCGACCGACTGCGCCTTCTCCGGGTGCTTGTGCAGGAGAAAGCCGAGGTCGGTGGCCGGGTTCCGGGTCGTCGTGATGGTCAGCAGCACCGGCACAGTGTGGCGGAGCGGCCGGTGACCGCGCGCCCGGTTTTCCCGGACGCGCGGTCACCTTTCGGCTACTTGAGCGGTGTCCCGCCCGAATTGTGGTAGGCGATCGTCTTCTTGATCAGGTTCCCGCCGTCGGTCTCGACCGTGGTCTGTTCCTGCTGTCCCGCGCCGAACAGGATGGCGGCGACGTGCGCGTCCGCCACCTGGTCCAGGTGCGAGAAGAAGTAGTCCACCTTGTCGTCCTTGTAGTGGCCGAAGGTGTTGTCCTGTGCCATGTTGCCCACCGGGACCTGCCACAGGACCACGGGCTTGCCCACCGATTCGGCCATGGTCTTGTAGAACTTCAGCGTGGCCGTGGCCTGCTGGTCGGTCCAGAAGGTGTTGCGACCGCCGTTCGCCGGCTTCGCGTACCAGCCGGCGTCACGGTCCGAGACGTCGGTGACCAGGAAGTCGGCGTTCTTCGCGCCGAGTTCCGCGTAGTCCTTCACGCACCCCTGGATGTTGTTTTCCCAGTCCCAGCAGGTGAGGTGCAGCCCCGCGCCCGCGTTCGGCGCGTACTTGTGCGCCATCGATATCAGGCAGGCGGCCAGGCCGGCGGCGCTGTTCTCCTGCGTTCCGCAGTCCGTCGGGTTCGAGGCCTTGACCTGGGCGGGGACCTGGTGCGGGCTGCCGAGGGAGCGGACGTAGCCCCAGAAGTCGGGCTCGATGTCGATCATGTCCGGCGACTTGCCGATCTTCTGGAGGAAGAAGCGGAAGTCGTTCAGGTAGCGGGTGAGCAGGTCGGTCCGGTTGATGGCGACGACCTCGCCGGGACCGTCGCCCTGGCCCGCCGCATCCCCGAGGTCGCGCAGCGAGTACCAGGTCCAGAGGTACTTCTGCGGGCGCGGCTTGCCCTGGTAGGTGGCCTGGGCCACGTGCTGGTCGCCCCAGGTCACGTAGAAGCCGGGCGCGGTGGTTTCGCCGGTCCAGCAGCCCCACCAGCTCGACCACTCGGCCTTGCAGCGCGCCGCCGTGTAGTAGTCCGAGGAAGGCGCGGGCTGGCTGTGGACGTAGTTGTACCGGACGTCGAACGGCGCGGCCGCCGCCGAGGCGTCGTTCATCGAGCCGCCGATGAGCAGCGTGTCGCTGCCCATGAACCGGGTCGCCGAAGCACGGCTCTCGGTGGTGGGCGTCGCCGACGTCGTCGACGGGCGGGTGCTGCTCGGGGCCTGGCTCTTCGTCGTCACGCTGGTGCGCGGTGGGGTGGACGTCGTGGGCGTGGCGGTGCCGTCGGAGCCGCCGACGCTCCCCGCCGGGACCAGCTGCCACTGCTGGTTGGGGCCGCCCCAGTCCCAGTACTGGGCGACCCGGGCCCCCGCGGCCTTGGAGCCGGCCGGGACCTCGACGGCCATGCCGCTGAAGCGGTTGATCAGGCGCACGTGGCCGTCCGGCGACTTCTCCAGGCGGAACTGCTGGTTGGCGCCGTTCAGGTCGTGCCACTGCACCATGGCGGAGCCGGCGGTCTTCGACCAGCCGAAGTCGTCCAGCACGTTGCCGGAGTTGCGGTTCTGCAGCCGGTAGTAGCCGTCACCCGCGTCGATGAACCGCCACTGCTGGTTGGCCCCGTAGAGCCGGCCCCACTGGATCGCCGCCGCACCGTCGTTCCTGGCGTAGGCGAAGCCGTCCAGCGCCTGGCCGCTGTTGCGGTTGACCAGGACGTACCAGGACTTCGGGTCGACGGTGTCCGCCGAGGCCGTGCTGACCACGACCACGGAACCGGTCGCGACGGACAGGACGACGGCCGCCCAGAAGCCCCGGCGCTGGAACAGCCGGCGCTGGAACAACCGGCGTCCGCGATGCCGTCCCCGGCGGGCCGGGTGACCGCCGCCGGTGGGGGACGCCGGAGACGGCGTGGGTGGGCGAGGGGACATGTCGGTGCTCTCTTTCGGTCGCTGCCTCTGACGCCGGCCGCGCGGCCGGACGGCACCGGGTTGCCGCCGGCCGGGGAAAGGTTGCCGCGGCCCGCGAGATTTCCCGCGGCCGCCGCGCGCCCGGTTTTCCCGGGTGCGACCCTGGGACCATGAACCGCCTCGCCAGCGCGACCAGCCCGTACCTGCTCCAGCACGCGGAGAACCCGGTCGACTGGTGGCCGTGGGGGCCGGACGCGCTCGCCGAGGCGAAGCGGCGGAACGTGCCGATCCTGCTTTCCGTCGGCTACGCCGCCTGCCACTGGTGCCACGTCATGGCGCACGAGTCGTTCGAGGACGCCGGGACTGCGGCGCTGATGAACGCGAACTTCGTCAACATCAAGGTCGACCGCGAGGAGCGGCCGGACATCGACGCGGTGTACATGGCCGCCACCCAGGCGATGACCGGGCAGGGCGGCTGGCCGATGACCTGCTTCCTCACCCCGGACGGCGAGCCGTTCCACTGCGGCACCTACTACCCGCCGTCGCCGCGGCCGGGCATGCCGTCGTTCCGGCAGCTGCTCGCCGCCGTCACCGAAGCGTGGCAGGAGCGGCCGGACGAGCTGCTCGACGGCGCCAAGCAGATCGTCGCGCACCTCGCCGAGCAGACCGGGCCGCTCCAGGAGTCCGCGGTGGACGAAGCGGTGCTCGCCGGCGCGGTCGGGAAGCTCCAGCAGGAGGCGGACAGCGTCAACGGCGGGTTCGGCCGGGCGCCGAAGTTCCCGCCGTCGATGGTCCTGGAGTTCCTGCTGCGCCACCACGAGCGCACGGGTTCCGCGGTGGCACTGTCTCTTGTGGACAAGACGGCCGAGGCGATGGCCCGCGGCGGGCTGTACGACCAGCTGGCCGGCGGGTTCGCGCGCTACTCCGTCGACGCCGAGTGGATCGTGCCGCACTTCGAGAAGATGTTGTACGACAACGCGTTGCTCCTGCGTTTTTACGCCCACCTCTGGCGGCGCACCGGCTCGGCGACGGCGTTGCGGGTCGCCAACGGAACGGCGGGCTTCCTGTTCGAAAGCCTGCGGACACCCGAAGGGGGCTTCGCGTCTTCGCTGGACGCGGACACCGACGGCGTCGAAGGCCTGACGTACGTCTGGACGCCGGAGCAGCTGCGTGAGGTGGTCGGTGACGACTCCGCCACCGAGCTGTTCGGCGTCACGCCCGAAGGCACCTTCGAGGAGGGCGCTTCTACGTTGCGCCTGTTCGGCGACCTGCCCGAGTCGCTGCGCCTGAAGCTTCTGGACGCGCGCGCGAAGCGGCCGCAGCCGGGTCGGGACGACAAGGTGATCGCGTCCTGGAACGGCCTGGCGATCACGGCTCTCGCCGAGGCCGGGGTGGCCCTGGACCGGCCACAGTGGATCGAGTGGGCCCGTGGGGCTGCCGAGCTGCTGCTCCAGGTGCACGTCGTCGACGGACGGCTGCGGCGGTCTTCGCGCGACGGCGTCGTCGGCGAATCCGCGGGGGTGCTGGAGGACTACGCCTGTGTCGCCGACGGGTTGCTGGCGCTGCACCAGGCGACCGGCGAGGCGAAGTGGCTCACCGAAGCGACCCGCCTGCTCGACCTGGCGCTGGCGCACTTCGCGTCCCCGGACGTCCCCGGCGCGTACTTCGACACGGCCGACGACGCCGAGACGCTGGTCCAGCGCCCGGCCGACCCGGGCGACAACGCGAGCCCGTCGGGGGCGTCTGCGCTGGCCGGGGCGCTGCTGACGGCGTCCGCGCTGGCGGGGCACGCCGATGCGGGCCGGTACCGGGAGGCGGCCGAGCAGGCGCTGCGGCGGGCCGGGGTGCTGGCCGGGCGGGTGCCGCGGTTCGCCGGGCACTGGCTGTCGGTGGCGGAAGCACTGCAGGCCGGCCCGGTGCAGGTCGCGGTGGTGGGTGCGGACAGCGCGTTGCGGCTGGCCGCGGCCCGGGGCGTGCACGGCGGAGGGATCGTGCTGGCGGGCGAGCCGGACGCGCCGGGCGTGCCGCTGCTGGCCGACCGCCCGCTGGTGGCCGGTACCCCGGCGGCGTACGTCTGCCGGGGGTACGTCTGCGACCGCCCGGTGACGTCGGTCGAGGAGCTGACCGCCCAGCTCTGATCGCCCTGGGTGAACGCGGTGTCTGTCGCCCTGATTTCGGCGTAACTTCGGTAGCGTTGTAATCATGTAATCCCGGAGGTAAGTCATGGGACGCGGATGGCGCGGAAGCGGGGGCTGGCAGCAGACCGAGGTCCCGTCGGCGGGGGACGCGGCGGCCTGGTTCGGCGGGCGCCTGCCCGACGGCTGGTTCACCGGCGCACCGGAGATCACGGTCGACCGCGAGGAGATCATCGTGGTCGGCGAGCTCCCGGCCCTGACGGAGGAGTACGCGGACGACGCGGCCCGCGCGGCGGCCGAGGAGGGCCGGATCAGCCGGTACCGCGAGGAGACGCGCGACGAGCGCATCGAGATCGCCCGCCAGGCCGAGCACCGCTACCAGCGCAAAGTGGCCTGGGGAGCCCGGCTGGGCGGCACGACGGCACTGTTCACGACGCACTCGGCACCGGTGATGACGCGCCTGCGCCAGCCGGAGCGCCTGGTGCTGGACACCCTGGTGGACGCGGGCGTGGCCCGCTCCCGGTCGGACGCGCTGGCGTGGGCGGTGCGGCTGGTCGGCCAGCACGCGGACAGCTGGCTGGGCGAGCTGCGCGAGGCGATGAGCAAGGTGGACGACCTGCGTTCCCAGGGCCCCGACCTGGCCTGACCGGTCTCCCGCGGCTGTCGTGAGTGGTAATTCGGGTTAGAACCCCAATTACCACTCACGAGGCACGGCCTGGACCTTCCGGCGCGGCTCACCTAGAGTTCGCTCGTGCCCACGGTCCGTGCCGTGGTTCCGCCGTCGCACACGTCCTCCCCGTGAAGGAAGTGTCCATGGACGGCAGGTTCACCCGGCGGCAGCTGATCAAGGGCGGGCTCGCGGTGGCGGCGGTACCGCTGCTCCCGGCCGTGCCCTTGTCACCGGCCTCGGCGGCGCCTCGGATCGACGTTCCCGTGCTCCCGTGGCCGGCGGCGAACGACATCGTCGCGAACACGACGGTTCCGCAGTTCCCGGACCGCAGTTTCCCGATCACCGGTTACGGCGCGAAAAACGACGGCAAGACCGACAACACCGCGGCGATCAAGAAGGCGATCGACGCCTGCAACGCGGCCGGTGGCGGGCACGTCATCGTGTCGTCCGGCGGCAGTTTCCTCACCGGCGCCATCTACCTGAAGAGCAACGTCGACCTGCACCTCGAATCCGGCGCGGTGCTCAAGTTCAGCGGTGACGCGGCGAAGTTCCCGAACGTGCTGACGCGCTACGAAGGCATCGAGTGCGTCAACCGTTCGCCGATGATCTACGCCTACGGGGAGAAGAACATCGGTCTCACCGGCAGCGGCACGCTCGACGCGGCGGCCACGTCGTCGTGGAACAAGGGCAGCGACCGCGCGTACCTGGAGTCGTTGGTGGCCAAGGGAACCGCGCCGGAGAAGCGGGTGGTGCCGGGCTCCGGGCACAGCATGCGGTCGGCGTTCGTCGAGCCGTACGCCTGCGAGAACGTGCTGATCCAGGGCATCACGCTGAAGAACTCCATGTTCTGGCAGCTGCACCCGACGCTGTGCCGCAACGTCACGGTCGACGGCGTCAGCACCGACCCCAGCACCGCGCACAGCAACACCGACGGCTGCGACCCGGAGTCGTGCGACCACGTCGTCATCGCGAACTGCAACCTCGGCGCGCACGACGACAACATCGCGATCAAGGCCGGCCGCGACGCCGACGGGCGCCGGGTGAACGTCCCGTGCCAGAACCTCGTCGTGGTGAACTGCGTGATGAACGGCAACTGGGGCGCGATCACCTGCGGCAGCGAGCAGACCGGCGGGATCCGCAACGTCTACGCCTACAAGCTCACCGTCAAGGGGGATACGAAGTTCGCGCTCTACGTGAAGTCCAACACGCTGCGGGGCGGGTTCTCCGAGAACATCAACCTCGACAGCGTTTCCGGCACCTTCGCGCGGAACTTCGTGTTCGTGACGTCGACCTACAACAGCCAGACCGGCAGCTACGTCCCGTCGTTCGGGCCGTTCACGATCAGCAACTGCTCGAGCACGAAGATCTCGGGCAAGACGTTCGACGTCAGCGGGCTGTCGAACGCCCACGTGCACGGGTTCGCCGTGGCGAATTCCACGTTTAAAGGCGTGTCCGACACGTCGAACACGCTGAAGTACGTGGACAACGCGCGCTTCACGAATGTGACGGTGAACGGCAAGCCGATCTGAACCTGCGGGATCGGCGGCGCTGCGGCAGGCTTACTACCAACGAGTAGGAAGCCTGCCGTTCGTCCTTTCCGGAGGTAGCCGTGGACGTCCCCGAAGTGCCCTCGAAGGTGGATCCGGACGCACTGACCGCCGTCCTCGACGGTCGCTGGGCCGAGCTGCGCCGCGGGGTGCGGGCGCAGATGGCCGACGCGGAGTTCCGGGACCCGGTGGACCTCGGCATCGAAGCGCACCGCGCCCAGGTGCTCGACCAGCTGCGCGCGCTCGCCGCCACCGACCGCCCGGGCCTGGGCTTCGACCCGGCGTACGGCGGCGGTGGTGACGTCGGCGGCTCGGTGACGTCGTTCGAAATGCTCGGCTACGGCGACCTGTCGCTGATGGTGAAGGCCGGCGTCCAGTGGGGCCTGTTCGGCGGCGCCGTGCAGCTGCTCGGCACCGAGCGCCACCACGAGCGGTACCTGCGCGCGATCATGAACCTCGACGCGCTGGGCTGCTTCGCGATGACCGAGCACGGCCACGGCTCCGACGTCCAGCACCTGCGCACCACGGCGACCTTCGTGGACGGCGGGTTCGTCATCCACACGCCGGACGCCATGGCGCGCAAGGAATACATCGGCAACGCGGCCCGTGACGGCCGGCTGGCGGTGGTTTTCGCGCAGCTGGTGACCGGCGGCGAATCCCGCGGCGTGCACGCGTTCCTCGTCCCGATCCGCGACGACAACGGTGCCCCGATGCCCGGGGTGTCCATTGAGGACTGCGGACCGAAGGCGGGCCTCAACGGCGTCGACAACGGCCGGCTGGCGTTCGACAACGTCCGGGTGCCGCGCGAGGCCTTGCTGAACCGCTTCGGTGACGTCGCCGAGGACGGGACGTACTCGAGCCCGATCGAGAGCGACAGCCGCCGGTTCTTCACGATGCTGGGCACGCTGATCCGCGGCCGGGTCAGCGTCGGCGGCAGCGCGGGGAGCGCCACCAAGCGCGCGCTGGCCCTGGCCGTCCGCTACGGCGAGCACCGGCGCCAGTTCATGAAGCCGGACGGCGACGAGGTCGTCGTCCTCGACTACCTCGGGCACCAGCGGAAACTGCTGCCGGCACTGGCGAAGACGTACGCGCTGCACTTCGCGCAGGAAGAGCTCGTGTCGAAGCTGCACGACATCGACCCGTCGGCGCCGGAGGAGGAGCAGCGCGAGCTGGAGTCGCGCGCGGCCGGGCTGAAGGCGCTCAACACGTGGCACGCGACGGCGACGATCCAGGCCGCGCGCGAGGCCTGCGGCGGCGCGGGCTACCTGGCGGAGAACATACTCCCGGGCCTGAAGGCCGACACCGACGTCTTCACGACGTTCGAAGGCGACAACACGGTGCTGCTGCAGCTGGTCGCGAAGGGTCTGCTGACCAGCTACAAGCAGGACTTCGAGGACCTTTCGCCGCTGGCCACGGCCCGGTTCTTCACCGACCAGGTGGTCAACACGATCCTGGAGCGGACGTCGGTGCGCAAGGCGCTCGAGTCGCTCACCGAAGGGTCCGATTCGGACGTCTTCTTCCGCCGCGAGTGGCAGCTCCGGCTGTTCGAGGACCGCGAGGAGCACGTCGTCGAGGGCGTGGCAAAGCGTCTGCGCAAGGCGGCGTCCGACCCGTTCGGCGTGTTCAACTCGGCGCAGGACCACGTGCTGCGGGCGGGCCGCGTCCACGTCGAGCGCCTGGTGCTGGCGGCGTTCGCGGCGGCCATCGAGCGCTGCGAAGATCCGGACGCCCGCACGCTGCTCGAGCGTGTCTGCGACCTGTACGCGTTGTCGGCGATCGAAGAGGACCTGGCGTGGTTCCTGGGCCACGGCCGCCTGACGGCGTCGCGCGCGAAGGCCGTCACCTCGGCGGTGAACCGGCTGTGCGCGGAGCTGCGCCCGCACGCGCGCACGCTGGTGGACGCGTTCGCGATCCCGGAGCAGTTCCTCGCGGCGCCGATGCTGACGACCTGAGGCGGTGGTGACCCGGACGGGTGGCCGGTATCGGGGCCCGGCCACCCGCCCGGGAGCTCTCAGGAGCGCCGGTGCTCGCGGTCGTCGCCGGTGACCTCGAACTGCTCCTTGCGGACCTTGCCGGACACGGTCTGCTCGTCGCTGACCGTCTCCTTCCGCAGGCGCGCCCGCTCGACCGGCACGGTTTCCTTGCGCACCACGGGCTTCTCCGCGTGCAGCACCATGTCCTGCTCGGCCTCGCCGATCTCCGCCCGGCCGCCGCTGCCGCCGGTGACCGGCTCGCGTTCGATGCGCACCTCTTCGTGCCGCACCGGCACGGTGACCTGCTGCTCTTCGGTGACGACGTACTTGCGCAGCCGCACATGCCCGGCCTCGACCTGCTCGGTGCCGACGTTCAGCCGTTCCTCGGAGCGGGTCATGGCCCGGTCGTCGCGCTTCCCGCCCATGGCGGCCTTCCCTCGGTCCGTCCGGCCGTCCGGCGACGTGCGCGGCACCGGCAGGCCGTAGTGCTGGTAGAGCTGGGTGCTCTCCTCGGGCGAGAGGTGCCCGTCGGCGTCGATGCGGGGTGCGTCGGACACGCTGTCCTTGTCGACCTGGACGTGGATGCCGTCGGAGTCCGTGTGCGCGCCGGAGAGCGGGACGAAGCTTTCCTTGGTGCCGAACAGGCCGGTCTTGACGGTGATCCACTCGGGCTGGTGCGTCGCGTCGGCGAGGTAGACGTTGCCGACCTTCCCGAGCTTGTTGCCCTCGGGGTCGACCACGGCGCTGTCGATGAGTTCTTCGGGCTGCATGGTGCTGGCCATCGCGGTCGTGCTCCTTCCACGCGTCGGTTCGCTGTGAGGCCCACCGTCGGCCGCGCCGGCGAGCGCGGCAACCGTCGTGGTGTCCCCGTGGGTGACCCCTGAACGTGATCGTTTGAAGCGCCTTTCGCGGGCCAGGCCCGGCGGTGCCCGCAGGTCGGCGCGGTGTCGCCGGCGTGACCGGCCGCCGCGGCGGCGACGCGAAGGTGTGGACCTGAACCGGGCGTGACCGGCGTCACCCGCGGCGCTGTCACAACGCCGTCGCGCGGGTCGTCAAGGGGGTGAAGCAGACGATGGAAGGGGAACGGCCATGGAAGCCCGGATCAACCTGTTCGAGAACGAGATCACCGGCAAGTTCGTCAAGCGCCTGATCGCGGCCTCCCGCCCGGTCGAGGAGTCCTCGCTGCCGCACGCGACGCAGGAGCTCGTGAAGATCCGCGCGAGCCAGATCAACGGCTGCGGCATGTGCCTCGACATGCACACGAAGGACGCGGCGGCGGCCGGCGAGACGCCGGTCCGCCTGGCGATGGTGGCGGCGTGGCGGGAAGCGGTGGTGTTCACCGAGGCCGAGCGCGCGGCCTTGGCGCTGGCGGAGGAGGGCACCCGCCTGGCGGACACGCACACCGGCGTCACCGACGAGACGTGGGCCGCGGTGCGCAAGCACTACGACGACGAGCAGATCGGCGCGCTGATCGCCCTGGTGGCGACGATCAACGCGTGGAACCGGCTGAACGTGATCGCCCGCAACCCGGCGGGGGAGTACCAGCCCGGGATGTTCGGCTGAGGGCGCTCCGCCTGCCGTGCGGCGCCGGACCAGCTTCGATGGTGACGACCGCACGGAGGTGGAACCCCCAACCGTGGCACACCACTGTGGACACCGCCCGGCGTAACTTGGTTGAGTGCCGGGACGGGTGATGTTGTCCAAACCATCGAGTGATGTCGATAAAGGACGGCGCGGAATCGCCCGATGATTTTACCATGATGAAAAAGACGCTCTTCGCAGCCGCGATCATCGGTGGCGCCATGCTTGCTGTTGCCGCGCCGGCTTCCGCCGGTGAGGGTCACCACCCGGGTGGCGGTGGCATCAGCATCGGCGACAACCTGTGCGCGGCTCCGTGGCAGTGGAACGGTCCCATCGAGGCGCTGCACGCGGGCCACGCCCCGTCGTACGCGGCGTGCAACAACAACTCCACCGGCGGCGGTCACGGTGGCATCAGCATCCTGAACAACGCGTGCCTGCTGCCCTGGCAGTGGAACGGCCCGCTGGAGCTGCTGACCGTCGACCACAACCCGTCGTACGTCGCCTGCAACGGCAACTCGGCCGGCTGACAAGAAAGAAGCGTCGTGGCTGGTTGATCGAGTGTGCACCAACCAACCGCGGTCGGTCTTCTGCTGACAGAAGCGTGGCCCCCGCTCGATGCCGAGCGGGGGCCACGCTTCCGCGTTTCCGGGTCAGGCGTACATGGCCAGCCAGATCGCGATGTAGTGCGAAACAGCCGCCAGCACCGTGCAGGCGTGGAAGAACTCGTGGTACCCGAAGGTGTCCGGCCAGTGGTTCGGCCACTTCACGGCGTAGAACACCGCGCCCAGCGTGTAGAACAGCCCGCCGACGCACAGCAGGACCAGCGCGGCGACCCCGGCGTGCGAAGCCAGCTCGGGGAACACGAACACCGCGACCCAGCCCAGTGCGATGTAGATCGGCACCCCGAGCCACCGCGGCGCGTGCGGCCACAGCATCTTCAACGCCACGCCGGCGATCGCCCCGCCCCAGACGATCGACAGGATCACGTACCCCGTCGGCTTCGACATCGCCAGCAGCGTGAACGGTGTATACGTGCCGGCGATGAACAAGAAGATCATCGAGTGGTCGGCACGCTTCATCCACTTGTACGCCCGCGGGCTCCAGAACCGCCGGTGGTACAGCGCGCTGACCCCGAACAGGCCGAGCACCGTCAAGCCGTAGACCGAAGTCGCCAGCGCGGCGACCGGGGACACTGTGGACGCCGCCAGGCTGATCAGCGCGGCCGCCGCGGCGAGGGCGCCGAAGAACGTCCAGAAGTGGATGTGCCCGCGCAGCCGGGGGCGGAGATCCACTACGGGTTCGGGTGGTTCCGTCGTCAGGCTCACGCTTCCAGGTTACGGCAGCGTAGGTTCTCCGGCAGTGCTCAAGTCACACGCCTCACACCGGGTGCGTACGCTGACTCGACGTGAGTGTTCGCTCCTTCTTGTCCGACGTCGTGTACAGCGCCTACGGCAGGCGCCTCATCCAGCAGGCCGCCGGGCGGCATCCGCGGCACATCGCCATCATGCTCGACGGCAACCGCCGGTGGGCCCGGGAAGCGGGCTTCACGGACGTTTCGGACGGGCACCGGGCCGGGGCGAAGAAGATCGCGGACTTCCTGAGCTGGTGCCAGGAGGCCGACGTCGAGGTCGTCACCATGTGGCTGCTGTCCACGGACAACCTCAACCGCGACCCGGACGAGCTCACGCCGCTGCTGAAGATCATCACCGACGTCACCGACGAGCTCGCCGCCCCCGGCACGCCGTGGCGGCTGCGGATCGTCGGCGCCCTCGACCTGCTGCCCGCCGAGGTCGCCAAACGGCTCAGCGAAGCCGCCGCCCGGACCGAAGGGCGGACCGGGATGGAGGTCAACATCGCGGTCGGCTACGGCGGGCGCCAGGAGATCGCCGACGCCGTGCGGAAGCTGCTGCTGCAGCACGCCGACGAGGGAACGTCCATTCACGAGCTGGCGAAGATCCTCGACGTCGACCACATCTCCGAGCACCTCTACACCTCGGGCCAGCCGGACCCGGACCTGATCATCCGCACCTCGGGCGAGCAGCGGCTGTCCGGTTTCCTGCTGTGGCAGTCCGCGCACTCGGAGTTCTGGTTCACCGAGGCCTACTGGCCCGCCTTCCGCCGGGTCGACTTCCTGCGTGCCATCCGCGACTACGCCTGGCGGCACCGCCGGTTCGGCTCGTAAAGCACCGGCAAAGCCGCTGGTCAACGGCCCTGGGGCACACCCAGAGTTGATTTCGGACGACCGACGGTGAGGTGACGATCTGGCGAATCACCGTGTTGGCTCCCTGCGCGCCGCCGCATTCGTGGGTACCTTCCGAGGTGAGGGCGCGCGTTCCGTGCGGGTCCTCGCGGGAGGCCCTGGTCGTGGCGGTGATCGAGGGGGCGGCTCAGCCGCCCACGAGACGCTCGAGGGGGCCGGCACCCGGCCCTCGTGGCCGCGCCACCTGACGCACTCGTCAGGAGGAGTGGTCCAGCCAGGGAGGTGCCCGGCCCAGCGAGTGCGGGCGTGAGGTGCACACGCCCTCGAGGGAGATGCCGTCGTGACTGCGCAGCGTTTGCCCCGTAAGGCCTCTGGCCACTCTTCGACCGGTGCCGTTCCTGGCCCGGAGAAAGCCTCGACCTCGCCCGAATCCCAGCAGCACATGTACGTGCTCGACACGTCGGTCCTCCTTTCGGACCCGTGGGCGGTCACTCGGTTCGCCGAGCACGCTGTCGTGCTGCCGCTGGTCGTCATCAGTGAACTGGAGGCGAAGCGCCACCACCCGGAGCTCGGCTGGTTCGCCCGGGAATCCCTGCGCATGCTCGACGACCTGCGCCGGCAGTACGGCAGGCTCGACGCGCCGCTCCCCATCGGGGACCACGGCGGCACGCTGCAGGTGGAGCTGAACCACTCGGACCCGTCGGTGCTCCCGTCCGGGTTCCGGACCGACTCCAACGACCACCGGATCCTCGCCTGCGCGCTCAACCTCGCGGCGGAGAACCAGGCGGTCACGCTGGTGACGAAGGACATCCCGCTGCGGGTCAAGGCCGGGGCCGTCGGTCTCGAGGCGGACGAGTACCGCGCGCAGGAAGTGACGCCGTCGGGCTGGACCGGCATGGCGGACGTCGACGTTCAGCAGGACGTCATCGACGCACTGTTCGGCGGCAGCACCGTCGACCCGGTCGAGTGGGGCATGGACGAGCTCGCCGAGCTGCCCTGCCACACCGGGCTGCGGCTGCTCGCGGGCAGCTCCAGCGCGCTCGGGCGGATCACGGCGGACAAGCGCATCCGGCTCGTCCGGGGCGACCGCGAGGCGTTCGGCCTGCACGGCCGCAGCGCCGAGCAGCGCGTCGCGCTCGACCTGCTGCTCGACTCCGACGTCGGGATCGTCTCGCTGGGCGGTCGCGCCGGCACCGGCAAGTCGGCGCTCGCCCTCTGCGCCGGCCTCGAGGCGGTGATGGAACGCCGTCAGCACCGCAAGGTCGTGGTGTTCCGGCCGGTCTACGCGGTCGGCGGCCAGGACCTCGGGTACCTGCCCGGGTCCGAGAGCGAGAAGATGCAGCCGTGGGCGCAGGCGGTGTTCGACACCCTCGGCGCGCTGGTCAGCCAGGACGTCCTCGACGAGGTCTTCGACCGCGGCATGCTGGAGGTGCTCCCGCTGACGCACATCCGCGGCCGCTCGCTGCACGACACGTTCGTGATCGTCGACGAGGCGCAGTCGCTGGAGCGCAACGTCCTGCTCACGGTGCTCTCGCGGCTCGGCACGGCGTCGCGGGTGGTGCTCACGCACGACGTCGCCCAGCGTGACAACCTGCGCGTCGGGCGGCACGACGGCGTCTCGGCGGTGATCGAGAAGCTCAAGGGGCACCCGCTGTTCGCGCACGTCACGCTGACGCGTTCGGAGCGGTCGCCGATCGCCGCCCTGGTCACCGAGATGCTGGAGGACCACGGCTGAGCAGTCTGCCGCGGCTTGTCGTGAGTGGTAATTAGGGTTCTAACCCTAATTACCACTCACGAGCCGTGGGCGGCCAGGTAGCTCGCGAAGCGTTCGTCGACTTCCTCGGCCGTCAAGCCGAAGTCCGCGAGGCTGTAGCGGT
>NZ_JBSGAI010000081.1:0-23793 GCF_053600695.1 Amycolatopsis sp. NPDC005003
ACCCCCCGGATCATGGGTTCGACTGGGGGCGCAAGTCATGCCGGGCCTGGCGACCACAACTCCCTGATGGGAGCCACGAAAAAGGTAACGGGGGGCGCCCCCGCGGGCCCGTGCCGTTGCGCCCGGCCGCGGCCCGCGGTCAGGACCCGAGGTACCGCACCTGTCCGCCCTTCCCGCGTTCGTACCCGTCCCGCCCGGCCAGGTGCTCGGGCACGCCGACCTCCCACCAAGCACCGGCCTCGGTCCAGCTCGACGGCTGGGTCTTCACCACGACCACCGCCGGACGCCGCTCCGAGACCGCCGCCTCGCGAGCCGAGGCGTAGGCGGTGCGCACGGAGTCCACAGTGGATGCCGTGAAGACCACGCACCCCAGCGACTCCGCGTGGCGCGCGAAGTCCACTCGCGGCGGTGAAGCGTGCGAAGTCGTGCAGTCGGCGTAGAAGTTGTTGAACGGCTTCCCGCCCTGCCCTTCCTGCAGCCGCGCGATCACCGCGTACCCGTCGTTGTCGCAGACGACCGCGACGAACGGGTGACCGGCGAACGCCGCCGAGAACAGCTCGGAGTTCAGCATCAGGTACGAGCCGTCGCCCAACAGGGTCGTCACCAGGCCCGGGTGGGCGATCGCCGCGCCCCACGCGCCGGAGAGCTCGTAGCCCATGCAGGAGAACCCGTACTCGACGTCCATCGAGACCGAGCCGGACCCGCGCCAGCCGCCGATCAGCTCGCCCGGCAGCCCGCCCGATGCCGTCATGACGTAGTCGCCGGCCGCCGAGAGGTCGTTGACCACGCCCACGACCTGCGCGTACGACGGCAGCTCGGCCGGAGAAGCGCGCAGCGAGTCGATGTGCGCGTCCCAGGATGCCCGCTCGGTGGCGGCTCGCGAGGTCCACGCCGGGTCCACCCGCCAGCTCTCCAGCTGCGCCGCGAGGTCCGCCAGGCCCGCGTCGGCGTCCCCGACGACCGACAAAGCCCCGTGCTTCACCGCGTCGAACCGGGCCGCGTTGAGCGACACCAGCCGGACGTCGGGGGAGAAGACCGTCCAGGACGCCGTTGTGAAGTCCTGCAGCCGCGTCCCGGCCGCCAGCACCACGTCCGCCGCGGCCGCGAGGACGTTCGCCGACGTCGAGCCGGTGATGCCGAGCGGTCCCGCGTGCAGCGGGTGCCCGTGCGGCACCAGCGTGCGGCCCGCCGTGGTCTCCACGACCGGGATGCCGTGCCGCTCGGCGAAGTCCAGCGCACGCTGCCCGGCACCGGAGTACCGGACGCCCCCGCCGAGCACCAGCAAGGGCCGTTTCGCGGAACGCAGGACCCCGGCCGCCTCGGTGACCGAACGCCGGTCCGGGCGCGGGCGCTGCGGCCGGTGCGTCACCGGCTCGAACAGCGCCTCCGGGAAGTCGTACGTCTCGGCCTGGACGTCCTGCGGCAGCGCGAGGGTCACCGGCCCGGCGTCGGCCGGATCCGTGAGCACCCGCGCGACCTGCGGCAACGTCGAAATCAGCTGCTCGGGCCTGGTGATCCGGTCGAAGTAGCGCGAGACCGCGCGGAAGGCGTCGTTCACCGTCGCGGTCGCGTCGCCGAACGGCTCGATCTGCTGCAGCACCGGGTCCGGCGCCCGGTTGGTGAACGTGTCGCCCGGCAGCAGCAGCACCGGCAGCCGGTTCGCGTGCGCGACGCCGGCCGCGGTCACCATGTTCAGCGCGCCCGGCCCGATCGACGACGTCACCACGCCGACCTGCCGCCGGTGCGTGGCCTTCGCGTAGCCGACCGCGGCCAGCGCCATGCCCTGCTCGGTGTGCCCGCGCCAGACCGGGATGTCCCCGCGGTGTTCCTCCAGCGCGGTGCCGAGGCCGAGGACGTTGCCGTGCCCGAAGATCGCGAACACCCCGGGGAACAGCGGGACTTCGCGCCCGTCGAGGGTTTCCGAACGCTGCGCGAGGATCCAGCGGACCAGCGCCTGAGCCGTCGTCAGCTTCACTGCACACGCCCTTCGTGACTCGTGACAGGACAACGCGGATCCAGCTCCTGCGTCGCCCACGTGTCGCGGACCCAGCCGTGCGCGGGGTCGTCGCAGAACGCCATGGACCGCTCTTCGGCCGGCCCGGCCAGGACGTTCAGGTAGTACATCGGGTAGCCCGGCGCGGCCACGCACGGCCCGTGGTAGCCGCGCGGGATGAGGAAGACGTCGTGGTCGCGCACGGCGACGTCCTCGTCCAGCTCGCCGTCGGCGGTGTACGTCCGGTGCAGGCCGAAGCCTTCGCGGGACGGGGTCACGCCGTCGCGGCCGGCGATGCGGAAGTAGTAGATCTCCTCGTTGACGACCTCGCACTCGCTCGCTTCGTCGTGCTTGTGCGGCGGGTAGGACGACCAGTTGCCGCCCGGCGTGATCAGCTCGCACGCGTTGAGCTTGTCGGCGTGGTCCCAGACCCCGGGCACGCCGAAGTTGGTCACCTGCCGCGTCGCCTGCCCGGCGCCGCGCACCTCCACCGGGACGTCCTCGGCGGGGCCGTACTTCGGGTCCAGCCGGCGGGTGCAGCGGGCCATCGGCAGCGCGACTTCCAGGCCGTCCGTTGTCGACAACTCGACTTCGGCCTCCCGGGGGACGTAGGCGAAGTCCGTCACGCGTGTGAAGACCGAGTCGCGGCCACGCAGTTCGAAAACCTGCCCGTCGACACGGACCGTCGCGGACCCGGCCAGGGGCAGCACGAAGGCCTCGAACTCGCCGGTGTGCAGGACCCGTGTCTCGCCGGGGGCCAGGGAAAGCACCCGCAGGCCGGAGTACCGCCACCCCGCGGTGTCCGGGGTCAGCCGGACCGGGTCGGCGTCGTCGGACAGTGTCCCGAGTGGACGGTGCAACTTGCTCACTTCGCGGCCTCCAGTGCCTTTGCGGCGGCTTCCACGGCGGCGCAGGTGTCTCCGCCGGGCGGGTGGAGCAGGGGGGCGGCCCAGAGCAGCTCGTGCCAACGCTCGTCGGTGGGCTTCACAGCAGCTCCTCGATCTCCCCGGCGGTCGGCATGGCGTCGGCGCAGGCCAGCCGGGACGCCACGAGCGCGCCCGCGGCGTTCGCGTACTCCGCGATGCGCACCGGGTCCCAGCCCGAGAGCAGGCCGTGGATCAGGGCACCGCCGAAGCCGTCGCCCGCGCCGAGCCCGCAGACGACCTCGACGCGTTGCGGCGGCACGGTCGACCGGCTCTCCGGGGTCGCCACCAGCACCCCTTCGGCGCCCTTCTTGATCACCGCGAGGCGGAGACCGCGTTCGAGCAGGCGGTCCGCGGCCTCGTCCGGGTCCGCGGTGCCGACGGCGACCTCCACCTCGGTCCGGTTGCCGACCGCGACCGTGACGTGGTCGAGCATCCCGCCGATCTCGGCGCGGGCCTGCTCGACGGACGGCCAGAACATCGGCCGGTAGTCCAGGTCCAGGACGGTGTGCTCCCGCCGCCCGCGGGCTTCGAGGATCTTCCGCTGGGTCGCCCGGGCCGGTTCCAAGGACACGCCGGTGCCGGTGACCCACAGCAGCGGCACCGACTCGACGACGTCCCACGGCACGTCTTCGTCGGTGAGCGTGAGGTCGGGGGCGATCGGCGACCGGTAGAACAGCAGCGGCGGGTCGGCGGGCGGGTTCAGCTCGCAGAACACCACCGGCGTCTGCAGGCCCGGCGAAGTGCCGACGAAGCCCGGCGAAACGCCGAAGCCGTCGAGGGCCTGCCGGACGTAGTCGCCGAAACCGTCCGGCCCGACCTTGGTGAGCACCGCGGTGCGCCGGCCGAGCCGCGCGGCGGCGACCGCGACGTTGGTCGCGGTCCCGCCGAGCGACTTGGCGAACGTGCTGACCCCGGCCAGTGGCACGCCGCTCTGCTCCGGGTAGAGGTCGACACCCACCCGGCCGATCGTCAGGGCCTCCAGACTCACGCCTTCTCCACCTGCCGCAGCTCGTGTTCGAGGGCTTCCAGCTCGGCGCCGCCCGCCATCTGCCGGGTCAGTTCGTTGATGTCGATCTCGGACTTCTCGTAGTGCCCGAGCGCGGCACCCCGCTTGAGCAGCAGGAACCGGTCGGCCACCGGGTAGGCGTGGTGCGGGTTGTGCGTGATCAGCACGACGCCGAGCCCGCGGTCACGGGCCTGGGCGACGTACTTCAGCACCACCCCGGCCTGCTTGACACCCAGCGCCGCCGTCGGCTCGTCGAGGATCAGCACCTTCGCGCCGAAGTACACCGCCCGCGCGATCGCGACGCACTGGCGCTCACCACCCGAGAGCGTCCCGACCGGCTGCTCGACGTCCCGCAGGTCGATGCCCATGTCGGACAACGCCTTCTTGGTCGTCTCGCGGCCCTTCTTCCGGTCGAGCATCTTGAACGGCCCGAACCCGGTCGTCGGCTCGGAGCCGAGGAAGAAGTTCCGCCAGACGCTCATCAGCGGCACCACGGCGAGGTCCTGGTACACGGTCGCGATGCCGTGGTCCAAGGCCTCGCGTGGGGAGGCGAACCGCACGGGCTCGCCCTCGACGAGGAACTCGCCCCGGTCGTGCTGGTGCACCCCGGCCAGGATCTTGATCAGCGTGGACTTCCCGGCGCCGTTGTCGCCGAGCACGCAGGTGACCTCGCCCGCATTGACCACAGTGGACACATCGCGCAGCGCGATCACGCTGCCGTACGTCTTCCCGATATCGCGAACTTCGAGCAAGCTCATCGGCGGACCCTCTCCGCGCGGCGCCGGAAGGCGTTGTTGACCAGGACCGCGGCCAGCAGCATGACGCCGAGGAACAGCATGAACCAGTCGCTGTTCCACTGCGCGAACACGATGCCCTGGCGGGCCATGCCGAAGATCAGCGCGCCGATCGCCGCGCCCACCGCCGAGCCGAACCCGCCGGTGAGCAGGCAGCCGCCGATCACCGCGGCGATGATGTACTGGAACTCCAGCCCGATGCCCTGGTTCGCCTGCACGCTGGCGAACCGCAGGATGTTGATCGAGCCGACCAGCCACGCGCCGAGCGCGGTGCCCATGAACAGCAGGATCTTCGTGCGCACCACCGGCACGCCGACCGAGCGGGCCGACACCTGCGACCCGCCGACCGCGAAGATCCAGTTGCCGAACCGGGTCCGCACCAGCAGCCAGGCGGCGATCGCGGTGACCACGATCCACCAGACGATCGATGACTGGAACTCGGTGCCGCCGATGTCGAACGTCGAGGCGAACAGCCCGCCGGCCGACTCGTACCCGCTGGTCGAGCGCATGCCCGAGACCTGGACGGTGTTGGTGACCAGCCGCGTCACGCCGAGGTTGAGGCCCTGCAGGGCCAGGAATGACCCCAGGGTGACGATGAAGCTCGGGAGCCCGGTCTTCATCACCAGCCAGCCGTTGAACGCGCCGACCCCGAGCGCGAAGACCAGCGACGCCAGCAGCGCGAGCCAGACGTTCCAGCCCGCCTGCGTCGCCAGGATCGCGGTGACCAGCGACGTCGACGCCGTCATCACGCCGGCCGAGAGGTCGAACTCGCCGCCGACCATGAGCAGCGCGACCACCACGGCCATGATGCCCAGCGTCGAGGAGTCGTCCAGCCAGGTCGCCACGCCCAGCGGGCTGAGGAACTGGCCGGTGACCACGGAGAAGAAGACGAAGACGAGCACCGCCCCGAGGAGCGCGCCGATCTCGGGCCGGACGACCAGGCGGTCGACCAGGCTCTTCTGCGCGACGCGCTCGTCGGGTTGGGCCTGAATGGCTGCGGTCATCGCGTGCCGCGCTGCGCGTACGGGGCGATGGTGTCGATGTTCGTCTTGTCGACAAAGCCAGGGCCGGTCTGGACGGGCTTGCCGCCGCCGATGGTGTTGCCGTTTTCCTTGTACAGCTTGAGGAACACGATCGGCAGGTAGCCCTGCTCGTACTGCTGCTGGTCGACGGCGAAGAGGATGCTGCCGTCCTTGATGGCCGCGACGACGTCGGCGTTCAGGTCGAAGGTCGCCACCTGGGCCTTGGAGCTCGCTTCCTTCGCGGCGGCGACGGCGCGGGCGGCGACCTGCGAGTTCAGCGCCAGCACGGCGTCGATCGACGGGTCGGACTGCAGCGCGCCGCGGATGCGGGCCTGCGCGTCGGTCGGGTTGGAGATGTCGACCTGCAGCGTCGTGACGTTGCCGAACGTCTGCTTCGCGCCGTCACAGCGCTGGTTCTGGCCGATGTTGCCGGCCTCGTGGATGACGCACAGCAGCTTCGTCTTGCCCGCCGCCTTGAGCCGCTGGCCCGCGCCCTGGCCCGCGAGGCCCTCGCTCTGGCCGACGTGCGCGATCGCGCCGAACTGGGCGCTGAAGTCCTCACCGGAGTTGATGGTGATCACCGGGATGCCGGCCTTGACGGCGTTCTGGATCGACGTCTGCAGCGCCTGGGGGTTCGCCATCGAGACGACCAGGCCGCCGACCTTCTGCGCGACCGCGTTGTCGATCAGCCGGGCCTGGTTGCCCGGGTCGCCGTCGGAGAAGTAGTCGACGCCGACGTTCAGGTCCTTGCCCGCCTGCTCGGCGCCGTTCTTCACGACGTTCCAGAAGGCGTCACCCGCGCTGCCGTGCGTCACCACGGCGACCTTCAGCGGGCCGCCCGCGTTCGGGGCCGCGACGGTCGCGGAGCTGGGGCTGCTGCTTTTCGAGTTGTCGGCGGTGGGGCCGCTGCAGGCGGACAGGACCAGCCCGGCGGCGGCGATCGCCGCCACGCCGGCCAGCTTCTTGAGAGAACGCACAGTCACTCCTTTGGGACCAGGTTTCAGAGGGAGTCGGTGATCTTCGCGAGGTGGGCCAGGCTGCGCTCGGTGTCCCGCCGGGGTAGGTCGTCGGGGCTCGAGTCGCCGAGGGCGGTGTCCTGTTCGAGGACGTACCAGCCGTCGTAGCCGGCGGCCTGGACGGAGCGCACCATCGCCGCCACGTCCACGTCGCCCTCGCCGAGCGGGGTGTACATGCCCCGCCCGACCGCGTCGGTGTAGGCCAGCCGGCCCGCGCGGACCTCGGCCGCCAGGTCTTCCCGGACGTCCTTGAGATGCACGTGCCCCACCCGTTCGGGATACCGCTTCGCCAGCTCCACCGGATCCGTCCCGCCGATCATCAGGTGCCCGGTGTCGAGGCACAACCCGAGATCGGAATCGGCGAGGAAGCGCTCGACCTCGGCCTGCTGCTCCACGTGCGTCCCGACGTGCGGGTGCAGCACCGTGCGCAGGCCGTGGGCCGCCGCGATGTCGCGGATCTTGCCCGCGGTGTCGACGAGCGTCGCCCATTCGGTGTCGTCCAGCCGCGGGCGGTCGTCGTAGCCGTCGAGGCCGGTCGCGGCGGCGAGGACGAGGACGTCACCTCCGCAGGCGGCGAAGAGCGCAGCGGACTCTTCGGCCTCCTTGAGGGCGTTCTCCTGGTTCTCGTGGAGGACGACGGCGAGGAAGCCGCCGACGAGCGTCAGGTCGTAGCCGGCCAGCAGCTCGCGCAGCGCGGCGGGATCGCGGGGGAGGTACCCGGGCGGGCCCAGCTCGGTGGCCTGGACGCCGAGGGCCGCCATCTCGCCGAGCACGGTCGCCGCGTCCAGCACCCGGCCCCAGCCCGGGACTTCGCAGACGCCCCAGGAGATCGGGGCGGCGGCCACGCGGATCGTCGCTGTCACAAGGGGCCTCCGTTGGTCCGTTGGAGCGCTCTATTGATTAGAGCGCTCTAATCTTGTAGCGTCCGTCACAGCAAAGTCAAGGCCGAGTTTTCCGAGATCAGGGGAGGTGCGCATGGTGCGTCCGACCATGGAGGACGTCGCCGCACGGGCGGGAGTTTCCCGCGCGCTGGTCTCCCTGGTGATGAACAATTCACCGAAGGTGTCCGAGGCCCGGCGCGCGGCGGTGCTGCGCGCGGCCGAGGAGCTCGGCTACCAGCCGCACGTGATGGCGCGGTCGCTGGCCAGCCGCACGTCCACCGTGCTCGGCGTGATGGTCAACGACCTGCGCAACGCCTTCTTCGCCGACGTCGTCGAGGGGCTCGACGCCGCCGCGCAGGCCGCGGGCTTCGACCTGATCCTCAACACGGGCGGCCGCAGCCCCACCCGCGAGTGGAACGCCCTGCACAACCTGCTTTCCTTCCGCCCGGCGGGGATCATCCTGCTTTCGCCGGTCGTCCCGGCGGCGTCGATCCAGGTCGCGGCCAAGCAGTGCCCGGTCGTGCTGGTCTCGCGGACGATCCGCTCGTCCACAGTGGACACGGTGAACGACGACGGCGAAGCGGGCTCGGCGCTGGCCGTCGACCACCTCGTCGGGCTGGGGCACCGGCGCATCGCCCACCTGGACGGGGGCGCCGCGGCCGGGGCGGCCCAGCGGCGGCGCGGATTCGAGGCGGCGATGCGGCGGCACGGGCTGGAGCCGATCGTCGTGCGCAGCGAGCACACCGACACCGGCGGGGAAAAGTCGGTGCGGGAGCTGCTGGCCACGTACTCGCGGCTCGACCTGCCCACGGGCCTGGTGGCGGGCAACGACTTCAACGCCGTCGGGGCGATTTCGGCACTGGAGGAGGCCGGGCTGCGCGTGCCCGAGGACGTCTCGGTGGTGGGCTACGACAACACGTCCCTGGCCGCGCTGCGGCACCTCTCGCTGACCACAGTGGACCAGCCGCGCACCGAAATGGGGCGGCTGGCCTTCGAAGCGCTGATCGAGCGCGTCCGCGGCGAGCGCACGGAGCCGGTCCGGCACCTGCTGCACCCGTCCTTGGTGGTCCGCGCGACCACCGCCGAGTTTCTGATCCGGCCGGAAGAAGGCCGTCCCCCGAACGGCACGTGACCGTTGCTGCGAAGTCATCGGCCGTGGCTGTGGCCGGATCGGAAACCATCAACACAGTCCGCGACAGGAGGAGCTTGACGATGAGGTTGGGATTGGCGGGCACCGGCCGGATCGGCACCGCGCACGCGGAGACGCTGAAGGGCTTCGACGAGGTCGAGTCGGTCGTGGTGGCCGACGTCGACACCGCGCGAGCCGCTTCCGCCGCCGCGAAGCTCGGCGTCGAATCGGTGTCCCTCGACGAGCTGTTCGCCGCGGGGCTCGACGGCCTGGTCGTCACGGCGGCCACGGACGCGCACCCCGGCCTGATCATCGCGGCGGTCGACGCGGGCATCCCGGTGTTCTGCGAGAAGCCGGTGGCCGCGGACATCCCGGGCACCCTGGCGGTGATCGACCGGATCGGCGCCTCGGACGTCGCCGTCCAGATCGGCTTCCAGCGCCGCTTCGACGCGGGCTACGCGGCGGCCCGGGCGGCGGTCGCCTCGGGCGAACTGGGCTGGCTGCACACGCTGCGCGCGACGACGTTCGACCCGGCGCCCCCGCCGGCGGAGTACGTCGCCCACTCGGGTGGGTTGTTCCGCGACTGCGGCGTCCACGACTTCGACATCATCCGCTGGGTGAGCGGCCGCGAGGTCGAGGAGGTGTACGCGATCGGCGCGAACCGCGGCGAGCGGTTCTTCCGCGACGCGGGCGACGTCGACACGGCGGCGGCCACGCTGACCTTGGCCGACGGAACCCTGGCCACGGTGTCGCTGACCCGCTACAACGGCGCGGGTTACGACGTGCGGCTCGACGTGCTGGGCTCGGTGTCGGGCGTGGTGGTCGGCCTGGACGACCGGAGCCCGCTGCGCTCGGTGGAGCCGGGGGTGGCCCCGCTGCCGGGGCCGGCGTACCCGGGGTTCATGGAGCGCTTCCGCCCGGCGTACACGACGGAGCTGAAGGCCTTCCTCGACGTCGTCGCGGGCCGGGCCCCTTCACCCTGCGGGGCGGCGGACGCTCTGGAGGCGTTCTACATCGCCGAGGCTTGCGAGGTCTCGCGCCGGGAACGGCGTCCGGTGAAGCTCGCGGAGGTCAGGCGCTGAGGAGCTTGCGGACCGTGCGTTCGACCAGGGCGGCGGCCTTCGGCGGGGGCGTGCGCCCGGTCGAAAGGTAGCGGTGGACGACCGCGCGCGGGATCTCGACGAGGGCGAGCACGACCTCCTCGTCCGTGGCGCCGGTGCGCGGCGGCAGGTTCAGCGTCGCGCGCTTCAACACGCCGTGCAGCTCCTGTTCCGCTTCGGCGAGCGCCGTGGCCGCTTCGGCCGACCAGTCCGCCGGGCCGAACGCCTGCTTGCCCGCGTCGAGGACGCGCGCGCCGTCGGGGTGCTTGCGGCACCAGTGGACGACGCTCGTCGCGGCCGCGACCGCCGCTTCGACGTCGGTCGCGTCGCCGAGCGCGGCCGTGAACGTGTCCTGGAAGTCGCGCAGGGTGTGGAGCCACAGCCGGGCCAGCAGCGGACGCCTCGCTGCACGGCTGGGCGAGGCTGACCTGGCCGTTGTTCTTCCGCCCGCTGCACGACGCCCTGCTGGAGCAGCTGCTCGACCGGGCGGAGTCGGCGGTGACCGGCCGGGTCGAGCGGCCGGTCCGCTGGTCGCCGTACGTCCGGTTCCTGCGGGGGCTGGGCGAAATCCGCTCGCGCGTCCGGCCGCCGGCGGTGAAGATGCGGGCATGATCGTGCTGACGCCGCTGGACGAGGCCGCCTTGGCGCGGCTGCTCGAAGCCGCGGTGGCGGGGGCCGATCCGCTGGAGGTCATGCCTCCGGTCGACGGCCCGCCCGGCTGGACGCCCGCCCGTCGTGCCGCGTTCCTGGCGTTCCACCGCGTCCGGTGCCTGGACCCGGCGACGGCGGTGGAACGCACCTGGGTGGTCGACGCCGACGGCGAGGCCGCCGGTGCGGCTCGCCTCGAACCCCGCGGCGACGCGGTCGAAGCGGGCATCTGGCTGGCCCGTGCCGCCCGTGGCCGCGGGATCGGCCGGGAGGTGACGGCGTTGCTGCTCGCCGAGGCCCGCAAGACCGGCGCGGCCGGGTTCGTCGCCTCGACGACGGCCGGCAACCACGGTGCCCGCGCCCTGCTGTCCGGGCTCGGCGCCGACCTCGCCACCGAAGGCGACGAGGTCGCCGCGAACCTGCGGCTCGGCTGACCGGCCCGGCGCAGCGGAACCGCGCCGGGCCGGAATCGTGCTGGACCGCCGAGCCCAGCCGGGCTGCCGGGCCCAGCCGGGCTGCCGGGCCCAGCCGGGCTGCCGGGCCGGGATCGCGCCGGACCGCCGAGCCCAGCCGGGCTGCCGGGCCGGGATCGCGCCGGACCGCCGAGCCCAGCCGGGCCGCCAGGCCGCCGAGCCCAGCTGGGCTGCCGGGCCGGGATCGCGCCGGGCCGCCGAGCCCCAGCCGAACCCCGGCCGAGCTTCAGTCGAGCTGCAGTTCCGGGGAGTACATCTCGATCCAGTGGTAGAGGTCGAGCAGCCGGTCCAAGCCGATCCGGTCCGCCGGTGCCATGGTGGCCGAGTCCACTTCGGACACCCGGTGCGCCCAGGTGCGGTCGACCAGGTCGAACACCGCGTGTCCCGGCTCGGCCAGCACCTCCTTCGCCTGCTGCTGCAGCGCCGCCGCGTAGCCCGGGTCCTGCGTCGACGGGTACGGGCTCTTCACCCGCTGCGCGACCGATTCCGGCAGTACGTGCGAAGTGGCGTGGCGCAGCAGGCTCTTCTCCCGGCCGTCGAACGTCTTCAGTGACCACGGGGTGTTGTACACGTACTCCACCAGCCGGTGGTCGCAGAACGGGACCCGGACCTCCAGGCCCACCGCCATCGACGCGCGGTCCTTGCGGTCCAGGAGCATCCGCACGAACCGGGTCAGGTGGAGGTGGCAGATCGTCCGCATCCGGGCCTCGACCTCGGACTCGCCGTCCAGGTGCTCGACGGCGGCGACCGCCGAGCGGTACTCGTCCCGCAGGTAGGACTCCAGGTCCATCCGGTCCATCAGCTCGGGGGTGTAGATCGACGTCCGGTCGGTCATCATCGCGCTGCGGAACGCGATCCACGGGAACATCTCCGCGTTGACCGAAGCCTCGTCGAAGAACCAGCGGTAGCCGCCGAACACCTCGTCGGCGGACTCGCCCGACAGCGCCACCGTCGACTCGCCGCGGATCGCCTTGAACAGCAGGTACAGCGAGGTGTCCATGTCGCCGAGCCCGGCCGGGATGTCGCGGGCCCGCAGCACCGCGCGCCGGACCTCCGGGTCGGTCAGCTCGGCCGGGTTCAGCACGACGTCCTGGTGCGCGGAACCCACCAGCGAGGCGACGTCCCGCACGAACGGCGAGTCCGCCGTGTCGCGCATCTCGTCCGGCTTGAAGTTCTCCTCCTGGCCGAAGAAGTCGACGGAGAACGTCCGCAGCCGCTCGCCCTGCTCCGCCAGCCGCGCGGCCGCCAGGCCCGTGACGGCGCTCGAGTCCAGGCCGCCCGAGAGCAGGACGCAGCGGGGGACGTCGGCGACGAGCTGCCGGTCGACGATGTCGGTCATCAGCTCGCGGACGCGGGCGACCGTCGTCGCCTGGTCGTCGGTGTGCTGCTTGGCGTCCAGCTGCCAGTACGTCCGGGTCCGGACGCCTTCGCGGGACACCGTGACGATGGTGCCCGGCCGGACCTCCTCCATGCCCTTCCACAGCGACCAGCCGGGCTTCTTGGTGAACGCCATCAGCTCGCGCAGGCCTTCGGTGTCGACGACCTTGCGCGCCAGCGGGTTGGCCAGGATGGCCTTGGGCTCGGAGCCGAACAGCACGCCGTCCGGGGTGGGGTAGTAGTAGAACGGCTTGATGCCCATCCGGTCGCGGATCATCACCAGGCGATCGTCGCGCTCGTCCCAGATCGCGAAGGCGTACATGCCGTTGAGGTGGTCGACGACCGCGTCGCCCCACTGCAGGTAGCCGTGCAGCACCACTTCGGTGTCGCTGTCGGTTTCCCAGGTGTGGCCCAGCTTCGTCAGCTCGTCCTTCAGCTCGGTGAAGTTGTAGGCCTCGCCGCTGTAGACCATCGCGATCGTGCCGTTCGGCGTGGACACCGTCATCGGCTGACGGCCGCCGGGCAGGTCGATGACGGCGAGGCGCCGGTGGCCGAGCGCGACGTGCGTGCGCACCCACGTCCCGGAGTCGTCCGGCCCGCGGCAGGCCATCGTGCCGGTCATGGCGTCGACGACGTCCTGGCGGCGGGTGAGGTCGGCGTCGTAGGAAACCCAGCCCGCAATACCGCACATGGAAAGCCCCTCCCGAAGACTTGCTTAGCTGATACAACTATCGGTAACACAGGTGTAACACGACCCGAAGATCTTGTCTGCCCGAATTGCACGTTCCGCGCTTGTTCGATCACGCGGTGTGGTGCTTGTCACTGACCAACTACCTGTGGTGAGAAGTGGGCAAACGTTTGCGTGACGGCCGCCACCAGCCGTAAAGAAGCCGTCAACGCGCGCGGGCGACGCATCAAGGCGTCGTCAGCGGTGCCCCGGGCCGCCGTCCCCCGGACGCAGAGTGAACGGCGCGCGGCCTACCTCGATTCGGCCGTGCGCGCCGCCGCCGGAGAGGGACACTGACACCGTGACCACCGCAGTGTCCGATCAAGACGCCGCCAAGCCGCGCCGCGGAGAGCTGAGGATCTACCTCGGCGCGGCTCCGGGTGTCGGCAAGACCTTCGCCATGCTCGGCGAGGCGCGGCGGCGCCTCGACCGCGGGACCGACGTCGTCGTCGGGCTGGTGGAGACGCACGGCCGCGAGAAGACCGCGGCGCTCCTCGACGGCCTCGAGACCGTTCCGCGGCGGCACGCCGAGCACCGCGGCCGCGCCTTCGAGGAGATGGACGTCGACGCCATCCTCGCCCGCGCGCCCGAGGTCGCCGTCATCGACGAACTGGCGCACACCAACGTGCCGGGGTCGCGCAACGCCAAGCGCTGGCAGGACGTCGAGGAGATCCTCGACGCCGGTATCGACGTGCTCTCCACGGTCAACGTGCAGCACCTGCAGAGCCTCAACGACGTCGTCGAGCGGATCACCGGCGTCACGCAGCAGGAGACCGTCCCGGACGAGGTCGTCCGGCGCGCCGAGCAGCTGGAACTCGTCGACATCACGCCCGAGGCGCTGCGGCGCCGGCTCGCCCACGGCAACGTCTACCCGGCCGAGCGGATCGACGCCGCGCTCGGCAACTACTTCCGGCCCGGCAACCTCACCGCGCTGCGGGAACTGGCGCTGCTCTGGGTGGCCGACCAGGTCGACGTCGCCCTGCAGCGCTACCGCGCCGAGCAGCGGATCACCGACACGTGGGAAGCGCGCGAACGCGTCGTCGCCTCGATCACCGGCGGCCCGGAAAGCGAGACGCTCATCCGGCGGGCCAGCCGGATCGCCACCCGGGCCGGCGCCGAGCTGCAGGTGGTGCACATTCTCAGCGGCGACGGCCTGGCCGGGCGGTATTCCCACAAGGCGAGCCCGGCCGCGATGGCCCGCTGCCGCAAGGTCGCCGAGGAAGTGGGGGCGACGTTCCACACGGTCGTCGGCGACGACGTCCCGGCCGCCCTGCTGGACTTCGCCCGCGGGGTCAACGCGACCCAGCTGGTCATCGGGACCTCGCGGCGGTCCCGCGTGGCACGGCTGTTCGACGAGGGCATCGGCGCTTCCGTGGTCCGGCGGTCGGGCCCGATCGACGTGCACATGGTCACCCACTCCGAGGCGGGCGGGCGCCTGCGGGCCCGGCTGGCCGCCAGCCCGCTGGGGCTCTCGCGGCTGGTGACGGGCTGGGTGCTGGGCATCGTGCTGCCGGTGCTGGTCACCCTCGTCGGCGTCTTGATCCCGAGCGGGCTGGACTTCGCCACCGACGTCATCGCCTACGTCCTGGTCACGGTCATCGTCGCGCTGGTCGGCGGCCTCGGGCCGGCACTGGTCGCGGCCGTGCTCGGAGCCGGGCTGCTCAACTTCTTCTTCACGCCGCCGCTGTACACGCTCAACGTGCACACCCCGCAGAACCTGGTGACGCTGATCGCGATGGTCGTGGTCGCGGTGCTGGTCGCCCTGGTCGTCGACCAGGCCGCGCGCCGGGCCGCCCAGGCGGCGCGGGCCCGGACCGAGGCGGCGCTGCTGGCCTCCTACGCCCGGACCGTGCTGACCCACACGGACCCGATCGAGCGGCTGCTGGCGAAGGTTCGCGAGAACTTCGCGCTGACTTCGGTGACGCTGCTGGAGAAGCAGAACGGGGTGTGGCAGTGCGTGGCGACCGCGGGGGAGCACCCGTGCGCCGACCCGGACGAGGCCGACGCCGACATCGCCGTCACCGCGGACGTCCACCTGACCCTGCGCGGCCGCGCCCTGCCGGCGGCGGACCGGCGGGTGCTGGAAGCCGTGGCGGGGCAGGCGTTCCTGGCCCTGCGGCAGCAGCGGGCCGCGGCCGCGGCGGCGCTCGCCGAGCGCAAGGCCGAGGCGACCGAGCTGCGCACGACGTTGCTCTCGGCCGTCGGGCACGACCTGCGGACGCCGCTGACGTCGATCAAGGCGTCGATCGGCAGCCTGCGTGCCGCGGACCTGGAGTTGTCCGAAGAGGACACCGCGGAACTCATGGAGGCCATCGAGCTGTCCGCCGACCGGCTGGCCGGGCTGATCGACAACCTGCTCGACTCGTCGCGGCTGGCGACCGGGGCGGTCAAGCCGCACCTGCGTCCGGTGGGCTACGACGAGGTCGTGGCGCACGCTTTGTCCAATGTGGATGGCTCGGACGAAGTGGTGGTCGCGGTCGACGACCAGCTCCCGGCGGTGCTGGCCGACCCGGGCCTGCTGGAACGGGTGGTGGCGAACGTGCTGGACAACGCCCTGCGCCACGGTGGTGCCCCGGTGTCGGCCCGGGGCAGCGCCCACTCCGGGCAGGTCGAGCTGCGGATCGTCGACCACGGCAAGGGGCTGCGCAAGGGGGCCGCGGACTCGGCGTTCGCGCCGTTCCAGCGGCTCGGCGGCGACCGGGACACGACGCCGGGCGTCGGGCTCGGGCTGTCGGTGGCGAAGGGGTTCACCGAGGCGATGGGCGGCACCGTCCGCGCCGAGGACACCCCGGGCGGCGGGCTCACGATCGTGGTGTCCCTGCCCGCGTTCAGCGTGGCTTACGAAGAGGAGGGGGTGCGATGAGCGACCCGGGCGCCACCGTGCTGGTGGTGGACGACGAGCCGCAGATCGTGCGGGCACTGCGGATCAACCTGACCGCCCGCGGCTACAAGGTGATCACCGCGCACGACGGCACGGCCGCGCTCAAGGCGGTCGCCGAGACCAAGCCCGACGTCGTCGTGCTCGACCTCGGCCTGCCCGACCTCGACGGCACGGAGGTGATCGCGGGCCTGCGCGGCTGGACGACGGTCCCGATCATCGTGCTGTCCGCCCGCGGCGACTCGGCGGACAAGGTCGAGGCCCTCGACGCGGGCGCCGACGACTACGTCACGAAACCGTTCGGCATGGACGAGCTGCTGGCCCGCCTGCGCGCGGCGGTCCGCCGCTCGGCGGTGGCGGGCACGGACGGCGCGGACGCGGTGGTGGACACGGCGTCGTTCACGGTCGACCTGGCGGCGAAGAAGGTCCGCCGCCACGACGGCGAGGAAGTCCACCTGACGAAGACGGAGTGGGGCGTGCTGGAGCTGCTGGTCCGCAACCGCGGCCGGCTGGTGGCGCAGAAGCAGCTCCTGCACGAGGTATGGGGCCCGTCGTACGAAACGGAGTCCCACTACCTGCGGGTGTACCTGGCCCAGCTGCGGCGCAAGCTGGAGCGGGAGCCCTCCCGGCCCCGGCACCTGCTGACCGAACCCGGGATGGGGTACCGCTTCGAGGTCTAGCGGCGGCCACCGGTGGGTACCCCGCCCGCGTGACTGAGGGGACGGGGGAGCGCGCACCGGCGCGCCGCAACCGGAAGGCCTTGGTGGGGCGCCTGATCGTGGTGTCGGTGCTCGCGTACCTGGCCGGGGTCGGGATCGCCGCCGCCTTCGGCCGGCCGGAGCCCTGGATCTCCGGCATCGTCGCGCTCGGGCCGGTGCTGGGCGGGGTGGTCGGGGGTGCCCTGGCCCGCCGGTTCCGGGGCGAAGGGCCGCCCTAGAACCAGAAGGTCGGCTGATCGATCCCGAACCGCAGCTTCGCGTACCGCTTGGACGCCGCGGCCGAGAAGTAGATGTGCTGGGCCGCCGCGTGGAGGTCGCGGAAGCAGCGCTGCAGCGGCTGGTCCGCGTGCAGCGCTCCCGCGCCCGCGTAGCCGAACGCGATGTTCACCGCGCTCAGCGACGCCCGCATCGCCTGCTGGGTCGCCAGCAGGAACTGGCCGCGCTGCCGGACGTCCGGGACGTCGCCCGCGCACGCCGTGTCCCACAGCTGCCCGAGTGCCTCGAAGACGAACGCCCGTGCCGACCGCAGCCGGCCTTCGGCGCTGGTCAGCGCGAGCTGGACGTCGCCGTCCTCGGCGATCGGGCCAGGGCCCGGCGGGCGGAACTTGGCCGGCGCGAACCCGGTGAACTCGTCCAGCGCGCGCCGCGCGATGCCGAGCGGGACGCCCGCGAACAGCGTGCCGACGAAGGTGAAGAACGGGAACCGCCACAGCGGGCCGTCGTGGCGCGCCGGGTTCGTGAACGGCGAAATCGTGTGCTCGGCGCGCACGACCGCGTCGATCTCGACGTCGTGGCTGCCGGTGCCGCGCAGGCCGGTGACGTCCCAGTTCTCCATCACCCGCACCGCGGCGGCCGGCACCACGGCGAGCCGCCAGTCCCGCGGGTCGCCACCGGCGAAGGCGCCGTTGAAGAACAGGTCCGTGTGCGGGCTGCCGCTGCAGAACCCCCAGCGGCCGGCGAGGGTGAACTCGCCGTCGCCGTCCGGGGTGAGCCGGCCCATCGGCGCGAACACGCCGCCGCCGACCGGGTCTGGCGTGCCGGCGACGAGGTCCGCCGCGACGGCCGGGTCCAGCCAGGCGAGGAACGCCGAGCCGTTGCCGATGGTGATCGTCCACCCCGCGGAGCCGTCGGCGCGGGAGAGCTCCTCGATCGTTTCGACGATCGCGGCGGGCGGCAGCTCCTGGCCGCCGAGCCCGCGCGGTGTCGCCAAGCGGAAGAGCCCGGCTTCGCGGGCGCGCTCGACGAGGTCGCGGGGCAGCGTCTGCAGCTGCTCGGCTTCGACGGCCCGCGCGCTCAGCTCGGGCGCGAGCTCCCGCGCGGCGGTGACGGCGTCGGTCGTGGCTTGTTCCATCATGGTCAGCGCCCCCTCCGGGTGTCATGATAGATGTGTATCTATTTGATAGAGGAGTCTCTACCTAAATGTCCGGCCCTGTCAAGCGTCGTTACGACACCTCGCGGCGTCAGGAGCAGGCGCGCGAGAACCGCCGCCGGATCCTGACGGCGGCGTCGGCGCTGTTCCGGGAGAAGGGGTACGCGGGCACCGCGATGCCCGAGGTGGCGAAGGCGGCCGGCGTCGCCGTGCAGACCGTCTACAAGGCGTTCGCCAACAAGGCGACCCTGCTCAAGGCCGTCTTCGACGTCACGGTCGCGGGCGACGACGAGGACGTCCCGATCGCCGGCCGGGACTTCATCGCCGAGATCCGGGCCGAGCCGGACGCCGTGCGCAAGATCGAGCTGTACCTCGACCACCTGGTGGGTGTCGCGCCCGCGGTGTCCCCGGTGCAGCTGCTGGCCAGGGACGCGGCCGCCGCCGACCCCGCGGCCGCCGAGGTGTGGGCGCAGATGCGTCGGGAGATGCTGACGGCGATGACGTACTTCTCGGCCGAGCTGCTGGGCACCGGGCAGGTCAAGCCGGGCCTGACCGCCGACGACGTCCGCGACATCCTGTGGACCTACCACGGCCCCGAGCAGTACGAGCTGCTCTGCCTCGAGCGCGGGTGGTCCGCGGAGCGCTACGGGAAGTTCCTGCGCGACGCGATGGTCGCCGCTGTTTTGGTCCAGGCCTGAGTGTCCCAGTCTTGGGGCACTCAGGCCTGGGCTGCGGTGCTCGTGCCGGAAGTGCTCGACGAGGGGGCGCCGGCCGAGCTCGAGCCGCCGCCGGATGCCGTCGTGGTCGTGGTCGGCGGCGTCGGAGTGTTCGAGGTGGTCGGCGGAGTCGACGTCGACGGCTTCGGGTCCGGGCTCGGAGAAGCCGACGTGGGCGGCTGCGTGACCGGCGGCGGGTTGCCGCCGGTGTCGATGCGCGGCGGCGGGGGCGGCGAAGGCTGGGTGACGACCGTGGTGGTCGTCTTGCCGTCCGGGCTCACCGACACGACGGTCGTCGGCACGCTCGGCGACGTCGGGCTCGACGTCGCCGGAGCCCCGCTGGAGGTCGCCGGGTCGCTCGGCGACGGCGTGGCCGGCAGTGTCCGGACGCCGGCCGGGACGGTGCCCTGGCCGCCGGGGCCGCCCGTGCCGCCCGCGGTCGAGGCGGTGCCCGGCCCGGCGAGCTCGGCCACGGCGGCGAACGCGGTCGCGACGACCAGCCCGGCCACCCCGAGCACGACGTACCCGGTGCGGTTCGGTTTGCTGCTCTTGGGCGGCGCGGTGTCGATCCTGGTGATCCGAGCGCTCGAATCCGACCCGTCGGGGCGGGGCATACGGGGCTCCTTGGGCTCTGTTGAGGCAGCACAGCGGGGAGGTGGCACAGCTCGAGGTCGTGGATCGGGGGCGCTGGTGCGGATGGAGCAGTGCGCCCACGGCGGGGGAGCGACCTCGGCGGGGAGGTTATCACCGGCGTGCGGGCATTCGCCCAGGTAGTGGCCTTGATCCGTTACTGTGCGCGGTCGGTTGACCCGGAAGGGATGAAGTGCGTGAGTGAGGAAGAAACCCACACCCGGCTGACGGCGTGGGTCCGCGGCCGGGTCCAGGGCGTCGGTTTCCGCTGGTGGACCCGCAGCCGGGCGTTGGAACTCGGGCTGGTCGGGAGCGCGAGCAATCTGGCCGACGGGCGTGTCGAGGTGGTAGCGGAAGGTAGTCGGGACCACTGTGAGCGGCTGTTGGCGGCGTTGCGGTCGGGAGAATCACCCGGAAGTGTGGAGCACGTCTCCGAGCGCTGGTCCGACCCGAAAGGGGGACTCCGCGGGTTCGTCGAGCGGTAGGCCGTCCGGGGTCGGTGTGGCTCGTGGTGTTGCTGAGGCCGCCGCGGGTGTGCTAGGCGCGCCGAGGAGGGGGCGCGTCCGGCGGACCCCGGAGGCCCCCAGGTAGCCTGGGACGATTGAACCGCCAGTACCCGCGGCCAGAGGGGTCAGCACCACGTGCACCTGAAAAGCCTGACGCTCAAGGGCTTCAAGTCCTTCGCCTCGGCCACCACGCTGCGCTTCGAACCCGGCATCACCTGCGTGGTCGGGCCGAACGGCTCGGGGAAGTCCAACGTGCTGGACGCGCTGCGCTGGGTCATGGGCACCCAGGGCGCCAAGGACCTGCGCGGCGGCAAGATGGAGGACGTCATCTTCGCCGGCACCGCGGGCCGCGCCCCGCTCGGCCGCGCCGAGGTCACCCTCACCATCGACAACGCCGACGGCGCGCTGCCCATCGAGTACTCCGAGGTGTCGATCACCCGCCGGATGTTCCGCGACGGCGCGAGCGAGTACGAGATCAACGGCGACCGCTGCCGCCTGATGGACGTCCAGGAACTGCTCTCGGACTCCGGCATCGGCCGCGAGATGCACGTCATCGTCGGGCAGGGCCAGCTCTCGGCGATCCTCGAGTCCAAGCCCGAAGAGCGCCGCGCCTTCATCGAAGAGGCCGCCGGCGTCCTCAAGCACCGCAAGCGCAAGGAACAGACCCTGCGCAAGCTGGCCAACATGCAGGGCAACCTCGATCGCCTCGGCGACCTGACGACCGAGCTGCGCCGCCAGCTCAAGCCGCTGGGCAAGCAGGCCGAGATCGCCCGCAAGGCCCAGTCGGTCCAGTCCGAGCTGCGCGATTCCCGCCTGCGCCTGCTCGCCGACGACCTGGTCACCCAGCGCGACGCGATCGCGCGCGAGGAGGCCGACGAGAAGACGGCCCGCGCGCGCCGCGCCGAAGTCGAACAGACCCTCGAGATCGTCTCGGCCGAAGAAGCCGAGCTGGAAGCCTCGCTGGCCGAGGACGCGCCGCTGCTGCAGACGGCCCAGGAGACCTGGTACAAGCTGTCGGCGCTGGCCGAGCGCCTGCGCGGCACCGTCCGCCTCGCCGTCGAGCGCCAGCGGCACCTCTCCGCGGACGTCTCGGCGAGCACCGGCGGCCGCGACCCCGAGGAGCTCCTCGAAGAGGCCGAGCGCGTCGCCGAGCAGGAAGAGGAGCTCAACGAGGCCGTCATGGAGGCCCGGGAGCTGCTCGCCCAGACCATCCTGCGGCGCGAAGACCTCGAACAGCGCGTCCAGGCCGCCGAGCGCGCGCACTGGGCCGCCGTCCGCGCCATCGCCGACCGCCGCGAGGGCATGGCCAAGCTGACCGGCCAGGTCGAGGCGCTGCGCAGCAAGAACGGCGCCACCACCGACGAGATCGACCGGCTCAGCGTCTCCATCTCCGAAGCCGCCGAGCGCGCCGAGATCGCCGTCGAAGAGCTCGAGATGGCCCAGGCCGAGGGCGGCGCGGAGGAATCCGACGACGCCGGCCTGATGGACCGCCACGACCGCGCGGTCGAGGCGAACAACGCCGCCAAGGCGCGGGTCGAAGAGCTGGTCAAGGCCGAACGCGCGGCCGAGCGCGAGATCGCGTCGGAGAAGGCGCGCGTCGAGGCGTTGTCGATGGGGCTCAAGCGCAAGGACGGCGCGGGGGCGCTGCTCGGCGCGTCCCACGAGCTGCCGGGCCTGCTGGGCTCGGTCGCCGCGCTGCTCACCGTCGAGCCCGGGCACGAGGTCGCGCTCGCCGCGGCGCTCGGCCCGATCGCCGACGCGATCGCCGTCGCGGGCGGCGAAGACGCCCTGCGTGCGCTGAAGTACTTGAAGGAGACCGACTCCGGGCGCGCGGGCATCCTGCTCGGCGGCTCACCCGGCTTTTCCGCATCGTCTTTTGATGACACAGCGTCCACTGTGGACACCCACTCGTGGCCGTCGCTGCCGGAAGGGGCGCGCTGGGCCCGCGAGGTCGTCACGGCGCCGGCGCAGCTGCGGCCCGCCGTCGAGCAGGCGCTCGACAAGCTGGCCATCGTCCGCGACCTCGATGCGGCCCGGCACCTGGTCGCGGTGCACCCCGAGGTCCGCGCGGTCACCGCGGAGGGCGACGTCTTCGGCGCCCGCTGGGCGATCGGCGGCTCCGGCAAGCGCGAGAGCGTGATCGAGGTCCAGGCCGCCGTCGACGAGGCGGCCGAGCGGCTCCGCCTGGCCGAACGCTCGCTGGAGCGCTACGCGGCCGAGCTGGAAGGCGCCCGTGCCGAGCAGCAGGCGCGTCGCGAAGAGGTGTCCCAGGCCAAGGACGCCCTCGGTGAGGCGAAGGTCCGCAAGGCCCGGTCCTCGGAACGGCTCAGCCGGCTGCAGCAGGCCGCCCGCCAGGCGCAGGCCGAGGTCGAACGGCTGTCCGGGCAGCGCGCGAAGGTCGAGCAGAGCCGCGTCCAGGCGCTGGCCCAGCTCGCCGAGCTGGAGGAACGGCTCGCCGCCGTCGCCGAGCAGCCCGTCGAGGACGACCCGGACACCGCCGAGCGCGACGCCGCCGTCGAAGAGCTGGCCGTGGTCCGGCAGGAGGAGATGGAGGCGCGGCTCGCGCAGCGCACCTCCGAAGAGCGCGCCCGCAGCATCGCGGGCAAGGCCGAAGGCCTCCGCCGCGCCGCGCACGCCGAGCAGCAGGCCCGGGAACGCGCGGAGCGCGCCGCCGCGGCCCGCAAGCGCGGGGCCGAGATCGCCAACGCCGTCGTCAACGCCGGCGAGCTCGCGCTCGAGCGCATCGAGCACTCGGTGCAGCGTGCCGCCACCGAACGCGACCAGGTGCAGGCCCGCCGCCAGAGCCGCGAGCAGGCGCTGACCGGTGTCCGTGCCAAGGTCCGCGAGCTCACCGGCGAGCTGGAGAAGCTGACCGACGCCGTCCACCGCGACGAGGTGCTGCGCGCCGAGCAGCGGCTGCGGCTGGAAACCCTGGAAGCCAAGATCGCCGAAGACTTCGGCATGGGGCTGGAGGACCTCGTCCGCGAGTACGGGCCGGACGTCCCGGTCCCGCCGAGCGCGGGCGAGATGGCCGAGTACGAGGCGGCCAAGGACCGCGGCGAGGACGTCACCCCGCCGCCGCCGATGCCCTACGACCGCGAAACCCAGGCCCGCCGCGCCAAGCGCGCGGAGAAGGACCTGTCGCTGCTGGGCAAGGTCAACCCGCTGGCGCTGGAGGAGTTCGCGGCGCTGGAGGAGCGGTACAAGTTCCTCTCCACGCAGCTGGAGGACCTGAAGGACACCCGCAAGGACCTCGAAGCGGTCATCAAGCAGGTCGACGAGAAGATCCTCGAGGTCTTCGCCTCGGCGTACGCGGACGTCTCCCGCGAGTTCGAGACGGTGTTCGGCGTGCTCTTCCCGGGCGGCGAGGGCCGGATGGTCCTCACCGAGCCGGACGACCTGCTGGCCACCGGCGTCGACGTCGAAGCGCGCCCGCCGGGCAAGAAGGTCAAGCGGCTTTCGCTGCTGTCGGGTGGCGAGAAGTCGCTGGTCGCGGTGGGCATGCTGGTCGCGATCTTCCGCGCCCGGCCGTCACCCTTCTACGTGATGGACGAGGTCGAGGCGGCGCTCGACGACACCAACATGCGCCGGCTGATCGGGCTGCTGGAGCAGCTGCGCGACTCGTCGCAGCTGATCATCATCACCCACCAGAAGCCGACCATGGAGATCGCCGACGCGCTCTACGGCGTGAGCATGCAGGGCGACGGCATCACGAAGGTGATCTCGCAGCGCCTGCGCACGACCGAGGAAGACCCGGTCCCGGTCAGCTGACCCGCCCCAAGCCGTCGTGAGTGGTAATTCGGGTTCTAACCCGAATTACCACTCACGAGAGCCGCGGCAGACCGCTCACCGAGACATGGAATCGCTGGTCAGCCGGCAACCC
>NZ_JBSGAI010000082.1:0-23382 GCF_053600695.1 Amycolatopsis sp. NPDC005003
CCCTCTCGCCCGTTATTTGCGCCCCCGCGCGTCGAGCTTTGGGTGGGTCACGGCGGGGGGGACGTCCGGCGCGGACGTCCCCCGCGGCGGTGCCGGCTAGAGCGAGCTGATCAGGCGTTCCACCCGCTCGTCGACCGAGCGGAACGGGTCCTTGCACAGGACCGTGCGCTGGGCCTGGTCGTTGAGCTTCAGGTGCACCCAGTCGACCGTGAAGTCGCGGCCGGCGGCCTGGGCGGCGGCGATGAAGTCGCCGCGCAGCTTGGCCCGGGTGGTCTGGGGCGGGGTGTCCTTGGCCGCCTCGATCTCGCCGTCGTCGGTGACCCGGCGGACCAGGCCCTTGCGCTGGAGCAGGTCGAAGATGCCCCGGCCACGGCGGATGTCGTGGTAGGCGAGGTCGAGCTGCGCGATGCGCGGGCTGGACAGGTCCAGGTCGTGCTTGTGCCGGTAACGCTCGACCAGGCGGTGCTTGATCGCCCAGTCGATCTCGGTGTCGATCTTGCCGAAGTCCTGCTGCTCGACCGCGTCCAGGGCCCGGCCCCACAGCTCGACGACGCGCTCGTTGGCCGCGGTCGTGCCGTTGTCCTTGATGTGCTGGACCGCGCGGGCGTGGTACTCGCGCTGGATGTCCAGCGCCGAGGCCTCGCGCCCGCCGGCCAGCCGCACCTGGCGGCGGCCGGTGAGGTCGTGGCTGATCTCGCGGATCGCCCGGATCGGGTTGTCCAGGGTGAAGTCGCGGAACTGGACGCCGGCCTCGATCATCTCGAGCACCAGGTTCGCCGAGCCGACCTTGAGCATGGTCGTCGGCTCGGCCATGTTCGAGTCGCCCACGATGACGTGCAGCCGCCGGTAGCGCTCGGCGTCGGCGTGCGGCTCGTCGCGGGTGTTGATGATCGGCCGCGAGCGGGTCGTGGCGCTGGAGACGCCCTCCCAGATGTGCTCGGCACGCTGGGAGAGGCAGTAGACGGCGCCCCGCGGGGTCTGCAGCACCTTGCCGGCGCCGCAGATGAGCTGGCGGGTCACCAGGAACGGGAGCAGCACGTCCGCGATCCGGGAGAATTCGCCCGCCCGGGTCACCAGGTAGTTCTCGTGACAGCCGTAGGAGTTGCCCGCGGAGTCGGTGTTGTTCTTGAACAGGAAGATGTCGCCGCCGATGCCCTCGTCGGCGAGCCGCCGTTCGGCGTCGACCAGCAGGTCCTCGAGGATCCGCTCACCGGCCTTGTCGTGTGTGACGAGCTGGACCAGGTCGTCACACTCGGCCGTCGCGTACTCGGGGTGCGAGCCGACGTCGAGGTAGAGCCGTGAGCCGTTCGACAGGAACACGTTGGAGGAGCGTCCCCACGACACGACCCGCCTGAACAGGTACCGCGCCACCTCGTCGGGCGAGAGCCTGCGCTGTCCGTGGAAGGTGCACGTGACCCCGAACTCGGTCTCGATGCCAAAGATCCGCCGCTGCATCCCACCAGAGTAGGCGCTGCACCCCCTTCGACGGTGCGCCGTTCGGGCGTCGACACGCCCCCGGTCTGCCACAGACGGTGAAATCTCCCCGAATCAGGCACGATTGGAGCACGGCTCTTGACGTCACGCGGAAGGCGGACTCCTTGTCACACCAGCTCATCCGGGCCTTTCGGCGGGTCGGCCGGACCGACCGCGCCCTGATGCGCCGCAGCGCCGCGCTGCCCGCCTCGAAGGCCGACGACGCGCTGAGGACGCTGTCGAGATCGGCGAACAAGTCGCGCCTGTGGTGGGGCGTCGCCGCGCTGCTGGCCGTCCGCAAGGGCGAGACGCGCCGGGCCGCGCTGCGCGGGGTGGTCGCGATCGCCGGGGCCAGCGCCGCGGCGAACCTCGTCGGCAAGCCGGTGTTCCCCCGCCGCCGCCCGGCCGAGGAAGAGACGCCGATGCACCGCCGCCTGCGGAAACGCCCCACTTCTTCGTCGTTCCCCTCCGGGCACTCGGCGTCCGCGGCGGCCTTCGCCACCGCGGTGGCGATGGAGTCGCCGCGGGCCGGGCTGGCCGTGGCCCCGCTGGCGCTGGCGGTGGCCTACTCGCGGGTCCACACCGGCGTGCACTGGCCCTCCGACGTCGGCGTCGGCCTGGGCATCGGCGTCGGTGTCGGCCTGGCCACCCGGCACTGGTGGCCGCTGCACGACGACGTCCCGGGCCGCACGGCCCACGACGCGGACGCCCCCGAGATGGTCGACGGCGAGGACATGCTCGCGGTCGTCAACCCGAACTCCGGGGTCGCGGGCCAGGACCCGACCGAAGACGTCAAGTTCGCCTGGCCGAAGGCCACGCTGCTCTACCCGGACCCGAAGCAGGGCCTGCGCAGCCAGCTCGAGGCCGAGATCGACGCCCGCGGCACGATCCGCGCGCTCGGCGTCGCGGGCGGCGACGGCACCGTCGCCGCGGTGGCCTCGGTCGCCGCCGAACGCGACCTGCCGCTCGCCCTGGTCCCGGCCGGCACGCTCAACCACTTCGCCCGCGACGTCGGCGTCAGCTCGATGCCCGACGCCGACGCGGCGACCGAGGTCGGCAACGCCGTCCGCGTCGACCTGGGCGAGGTCGAGATCGACGGTGCCGGCGAGCCGGCCCACCGCTGGTTCGTCAACACCGCCAGCCTCGGCGGCTACCCCGAGATGGTCCGGCTCCGCGAGAAGCTGCAGGAAAAGCACCCGAAATGGCCCTCGGCGGCGATCGCGCTGGCCCGGACGCTGCGGCACGCCAAGCCGCTGACCGTCCGGCTCAACGGCAAGCGGACGCAGGTCTGGCTGCTGTTCGTCGGCAACGGCACGTATGCCCCGAAGGGGTTCGCCCCGAGCCGGCGGCCCGCGCTCGACACCGGCCTCCTCGACATCCGGTACCTGCGCGCCGACCTGCCCTATTCCCGCGCCCGGTTCCTGCTCGCGATGATCACCCGCAGCCTCGCCGCCAGTCACGTCTACCAGGAGCTGGATCTCCCCGAGCTGGACGTCGAGCTGCTCGACGGCAACCGCCGCGTCGCCACCGACGGCGAGGTCGGCCCGCTCGGCAACCGGTTCCGCTTCCGGTCCCGGCCCAGCGCCCTGACGCTCTACCGCCCCTGAAGGTTGCTTTACCTTCTCTCAACGAACCCACAGGCACTCCTCGCTAGCTTCGCGACCGAGTTGCGGGCCCTCCTGCCCGCGGCCGGACGAGCGGGGAGTCGATGGACGGGCACGGCCTGGCGAGCGTCATCCACCGGGCGGCGAGCGACCCGGTGCTGCCCGGCGACGTCACCGCCCGTGCCCGCGACCTGGGCCCGCTGGAGTCGCCGCTCATCTGGCTCGGGTTCGCCTCGGCCGCCGTCGCCGTGCTCGCCGTCGTGGTCGCGCTGTGGTACCGCCGCCGTGTCCGGCGCTGGGGGTTCACCGCCGTCGGCGTGCTCCTGCTGCTGGCGTCGGTCACCGCGCTGAACAGCTACGTCGGGTACGTCCGCACCTCCGACGACCTGGCCCGGCTCCTCCAGCGCGGGCCGGGCGTCGTCAACTTCGCCGGCCGCCTGCTCGACGACGGCAGCGAGGCACCGGAGCCGCCGTCGGACTCCTCGTCGTCCTCGTCGTCGTCCGGGCCGCGTCCGGGTGCGGGCGCCGCGGCCGCGGGGCAGCGGATCGACGTCGTCAACCTCCCCGACCCGGCCCACGGGGTCCCGTCGGGCAGCAACTACGTCATCCTGCCGCCCGGGTACGACACCGATCCGAACCGCCGGTACCCGGTCGTCTACCTCATCCACGGGTATCCCTTCGGCGGTCCCCGTGACTGGCTGACTTCGGGGGACGCCCCCGGGACGCTCCAGGCGCTGCAGCAGGCCAACGTGATCGCGCCGATGATCGTGGTCAGCGTCGACCTGACCGCCGGCAACCCCAGCACCGACTGGGAGTGCCTGAACGTGCCCGGCGGGCCGCAGCTGGAGACCTACCTGGCCGGCACCGTGGTCCCGGCGATCGACCAGCGCTACCGGACGCTGGCCGATCGCAGCCACCGGGCACTGGGCGGCATGTCCGGTGGCGGCTTCGGGGCGCTGAACATCGGGCTGCACCACGTCGACGAGTTCGCCACGCTGGTGATCGCACTGCCCTACGACGACCTCAACGACTCGGTCGGGATTCTCGACGGCAACCGGGACGCCATCGCGGCGAACACGCCTCGGCGGTACCTGCCGACGATGAAGTTCTCCGCGCCGATCTCGGTGATGCTCGCGGTCGGGACGGGGGCGCCGACGGATGTGGTCACCGCTCGGCGGATTGCGGACGCTCTTCATGCCCGGGGGCAGGAGGCGGTGGTTCATGCCGAGCGGGGGTTCAACCACACCTGGCACACCGCTCGGGCGACGCTGCCGTATTTGCTGGCCTTTGCCGATCAGAACTTCCGGACTGCTCCTGCTGCTTCTTGAGTTTGCCTCTTGCCGGTCTGCACGGCGGCTTGGACATTCGGCTTGGGTGGATCTCGGCCTTACACGCCACCAGGTGGTTCCCGCCGGCCTGAACGCGCGGCTTGGGTGGATCTTGGCCTCACACGCAGCCGGGTGATCCTCCGCCGGCCCGAACGCCGGATTGTTCAACGGCCGCCAGACCGTGTCAAGGCGGGAAAGCGTGCCTTGACACGGCCTGTCGGCCGCTGAGGCGGCTGCGTATCGGGTCGGCAGGGGGGTGTGGCCGGGTGGTGCGGTGTGGAGGGGGTTGGTTGGGGTGTTGCTTGGGCGGACCGTGGCGGCCGGCGGGAGCGGCGAGTGGCTGCGGGCAGCGGGCAGCGGGCGAAGGGAAAGCGAAAGCGGGGCGCAGCCTGGTGGCGCGCCCCGCTTGCTTGCTTCCGGCTTACTCGCCTTCCGGCTTGCTCTCCGGCTCCTCGCCCTGCGGGTCCGGGACCGGGAGGAGCGTGTCCAGCGCCGCTCCGGTCAGGCGGCGGAATGCTCGGCGGGGGCGGTCGCGGTCCAGGACCGCCACCTCCAGCTTGATCGGGTCCGCGTCGCCGTTGCCGTTGGCCGAAGCGTTCGCCGACGAAGAGGAACCCGACGACGAGGTTGCCGGGGCCGGCTGGCTCGGGGCGCGCAGGGCCGCCACCGCCACGCCCAGAGCCGCCTGGAGGTCCAGGCCGTCCTCGAACGTCTCCTTCAGCTTGGCCGCGATCTTCTCGTTCTGGCCGCCCATCACCACGTACTGCGGCTCGTCGAAGATCGAGCCGTCGTACGTCAAGCGGTACAGCTGGTCCTCCGCCGCCGTCGCGCCGACCTCCGCGACGCAGACCTCCACCTCGAACGGCTTCAGCTGCTCCGTGAAGATGCTGCCCAGCGTTGCCGCGTACGCGTTCGCCAGCGCGCGGGCGCTCACGTCGCGCCGGTCGTACTGGTAGCCCTTGAGGTCCGCGTGGCGGATGCCCGCCACCCTCAGGTTCTCGAACTCGCTGTAGCGGCCGACCGCCGCGAAGCCGATCCGGTCGTAGATCTCGGAGACCTTGTGCAACGTCGCCGACGGGTTCTCCGCCACGAACAGCACGCCACCCGAGTACTTCAGCACCACCACGCTCCGGCCGCGCGCGATGCCCTTGCGCGCCAGCTCGGAACGCTCCCGCATCAGCTGCTCGGGAGAGGCATACAACGGCATCGTCACGGTGTGCGCTCCAGGTCTTTCGGTGTTCCAACGTTCACTGGTTCAAGCCCCGCGTCAGGACAGCCGGCGCTGCTGGCGCTCGATGCGCCCCGCCACCACCGCTTCGGCCACCGCCGCCGTCTCCGACTCCGACAGCTGGACCGCGCCCTGCTCCGCGGTGATCGTCACGACGCTCGGGAAGATCCGGCGCACCAGGTCCGGGCCGCCCGATGCCGTGTCGTCGTCCGCTGCGTCGTACAGGGCCTCCACCGCGACGCGGACCGCGCCCTCGACGTCGGCGTCCGGGTCGTGCAGCTTCTTCAACGCCGATTTCGCGAACAGCGAACCGGAGCCGATGCCCGCGTAGCCGCCGTTCTCCTCGTAGCGGCCGCCCGCGGCGTCGTACGACACGATCCGGCCCGCGTGCTTGGCGTCCTCGGCCTCCAGGTCGTAGCCCACGAACAGCGGGATCGCCGCCAGCCCGGCCATCGCCATCTCGAGGTTCGCCTTGACCATCCCGGCCAGCTTGTTCGTCTTGCCGTCCAGCGACAGCGAGACGCCCTCGATCTTCTCGTAGTGCGCCAGCTCGACCGCGTACAGCCGCACCATCTCCACGGCCAGCCCCGCCGTGCCCGCGATGCCGACCGCCGAATACTCGTCGGTGACGTGCACCTTCTCGATGTCGCGGCTCGCGATCAGGTTGCCCGACGTCGCCCGCCGGTCGCCCGCGATCAGCACGCCGCCGGCGAAGGTGCACGCGACGATCGTCGTCCCGTGCGGGATGCCCAGCTCAGCCGCGCCCGGCGCCACGCGCCGCTCGGGCAGCAGCTCCGGCGCCTGCACGCGCAGGAAGTCGGAAAACGACGACGTCGCCGAGGAGAAGTACGCCGCAGGCAGCGCGGGACCCGAGATGCCCCTGGTGTTGTCCATACGTGCTCAAAAATCCCATCTGTGCGGGCCGGAGCCCCGCGCGGGCGAGGACGCCGCGCGGAACCCCGGCCGCCTGCTGAACGGTCGGCAAGGGCGCAGTGCCCCGAGCGGCTATTCGCCGCCCTTCTGCACGTAGGCGCGGACGAAGTCCTCGGCGTTCTCCTCGAGCACGTCGTCGATCTCGTCGAGGATCGTGTCGACGTCCTCGCCGAGCTTCTCGCGCCGCTCCTGACCCGCCGCGCCGGTGTCGTCGAACTCCTCGTCGGAGTCACCACCGCCGTGCTTTTCGATCTTTTCCTGGGCCATCTCGCCTCCCGGTGTGGCTGATGTTTCCTAGCCTACCCAGCGCCCCCGACATTCGGGGTCACGCCGCGATCGCTGGTGCGTCCCGCCTAGTCCGAACCGGTGAGCGCCTCCACGAGCTCCTCCGCCGTCGCCGCGTTGTCCAGCAACTTGCCGACGTGCGCCTTCGTCCCCCGCAGCGGCTCCAGGGTCGGGATCCGCACCAGCGACTCCTTGCCCACGTCGAAGATGACCGAATCCCACGAAGCCGCCGCGATCGACGTCGCGTACTTCTCCAGCGCCCGGCCGCGGAAGTAGGCCCGCGTGTCCGACGGGGGCGTCGTCACCGCGGCCAGCACCTCCTCCTCGGTGACCAGGCGCTTCATCGACCCGCGGGTGACGAGCCGGTTGTACAGGCCCTTCGCCAGCCGGACGTCCGAGTACTGCAGGTCGACCAGCCGCAGCCGGGGCGCGCCCCAGGCCAGCTGGTCCCGCTGCCGGTAGCCCTCCAGCAGCCGCAGCTTGGCCGGCCAGTCCAGCCGGTCCGCGCACTCCTGCGGGTCGCGCGCCAGCGCGTCCAGCACCTCGCCCCAGACCCGCAGGACCTCCTTCGAGGCCTGGTCGGCGCCGGTGCGCTCGAGGTTCTGCGAGGCGATCTCGTGGTAGGCGAACTGCAGGTCGAGCCCGGTGTACTTCTTGCCGTTGGCCAGCGCGACCTGCACCTTCAGCGTCGGGTCGTGGCTGATCTGGTGCACCGCCTTGACCGGCTCGTCGAGCTTCAGGTCGTCGAACCGGATGCCCGACTCGATCAGGTCCAGCACCAGCGCCGTCGTCCCGACCTTCAGGTACGTCGAGTACTCCGACATGTTCGCGTCGCCGATGATGACGTGCAGCCGCCGGTACTTGTCCGCGTCCGCGTGCGGCTCGTCGCGGGTGTTGATGATCCCGCGCTTGAGCGTGGTCTCCAGGCCGACCTCGACCTCGATGTAGTCCGCGCGCTGGGAGAGCTGGAACCCGGCTTCCTCGCTCTGCTGGCCGATCCCGACCCGGCCCGAGCCGGTCACCACCTGCCGCGACACGAAGAACGGCGTCAGCCCCGCGATCACCGCGGTGAACGGCGTCGACCGCGCCATCAGGTAGTTCTCGTGGGTGCCGTAGCTCGCGCCCTTGCCGTCGACGTTGTTCTTGTACAGCTGCAGCTGCGGCTGGCCCGGCACGGAAGCGGCCTTCATCGCCGCCTCCTCCATGACCCGCTCGCCCGCTTTGTCCCAGATGACCGCGTCGCGCGCGTTCGTCACCTCGGGCGCCGAGTACTCCGGGTGCGCGTGGTCGACGTACAGCCGCGCCCCGTTGGTGAGGATGACGTTCGCCGCGCCCAGGTCCTCGACGTCCGGGTCGTGGCCCGGCCCGCCCGGCCCGGTCAGGTCGAACCCGCGCGCGTCCCGCAGCGGGCTCTCCACCTCGTAGTCCCACCGCGCCCGGCGGGCGCGCGGGATGTCGGCCGCCGCCGCGTAGGCCAGCACGACCTGGGTGGAGGTGAGTACCGGGTTCGCCGTCGCGTCGCCCGGCACGGAGATGCCGTACTCGACTTCGGTTCCCATGATCCGCCGCATGTCCCCACCCTACGGGGTCGTCCCGGTGGAACGATGCACCCATGCCACGCAGTGACGAACTCGTTGCCCTCTATGACCAGGCCGGAGCAGTGGTGGGCAGCACCACCCGAGCCCGGGTCCGCGCCGGCGGCCTGTGGCACGCCGCGGGCGTCGTCCTGGTCCGTTCGGGTGACGGATCAGCGGTCTACGTGCACCTCCGCACGCCGGACAAGGACGTGTTCCCCTCGACTTGGGACTGCTGGGCCGGCGGCGTGGTCGCCGCGGGCGAAACCCCGGCCGAGTGCGCCCGCCGCGAACTCGCCGAGGAACTCGGCGTCCGGGGAGTGGAACCAGTGCCCCTGTTCACCAAGGTCTACGACGACGGCCGCAACCGCTGCCACAACTTCGCCTTCGAGGTCCGCTGGGACGGCCCGATCCACCACCAGGCCGAGGAGATCGTCGAAGGCCGCTGGATCCCGCTCGACGAACTTCGCGCCTGGGTCGACGACCCGGCCCCGGAGCTGCCCTTCATCCCCGACGGCCGCGAAGGCGTCCAGGAGTGGTTCCGCCGCTACGGCTGAGCCGTCAGCTTCGCCGTCATCGCGGGCAGCAGGCGCTTCGCGGCGTCCGTCGCGCGGGTCTCGGTGCTCGCCGAGACCGTCAGCTCGGACACCAGGCTTCCCTTGGCCAGCAGCACCGTACAGGTCTTGCCGTCGCACCAGGCCTGCTGCCGCTCGACGCCGGGCTGGACGGGGACGCTCACCGTCTTGCCCGCGCACTCGTTCTCCGCGAGGGCTTGAGCGGCCGACCGGCCGGGGAACGCCACGACGCGGTGGCTCAGCACCGACCCGCTGGAATAGCGCCAGGTCGCGGTCCGGACGGCCGTCGACGGCCGGTCAGCCAGACAACCCGAAGCCTCACCCGAGCCCGGCTGCACACCTTCGTCGGCGACGTCGGCGTCGGTCAGCAACGCCCGCTGGGCGAGGAGACCGGGATCGGGCGCGGCCGGGGTGACCGGAGCGGCCTTGGCCGGGCTCACCGGGGCCTGCGACGTCGGCGGTGCCGCCGTGGCGGGCGACGACGTCGGCACCGGATCGTCGTAGTACGTCTCGAGGTTGTTCGGGTCGGGCCCGTCGCAGCCCGTGAGGCCGACCAACGCGACCGCGGCCAACGCGATCGCCTGCCGATGACGCACCTGCTCCGGCCTCCCGTCGTCCGTGGCGTGCCTGCGAAGGGTAGTGCAGCCCCTCAGTCCCACGCCAAGGAGGACCGGTGTCGCCAGTACGCGCCGGGCTCCTCCGCGAGCGCGGCCAGCGAATCCCGTTCCGCCGCGGTCAGTTCCAGCGCCGTGGCCCGCAGGTTCGCCGCCAGCTGCGCCGGGCTCGCCGGGCCGACGACCGCCCGGTCCGCCCAGTCGTTCGCCAGCACCGCGGCCACCGCGACCGCGTCCGGCCCGGTCCCGTGCGCCGCCGCGATCTCGCGGACCGCCGCCGGCGCTTCGACCGCCAGCCTGCCGTTGGCCAGGGTTTCCTTGACCAGCACCCGGTTCCCGGCCGCGTGCGCCGCGGCCAGCGCCGGACCGGCGGACGGTTCGAGGACGTTCCACGTCGACTGCACCGCCGAGAACACCGGCTGCCCGGCCGCTTCCAGCGCGAACGCCCGCTCGATCGCGGCCGCCTGGGCCGGCCCGGACGTCGAAAACCCGACCGCGACGCCGTTCGCGGCCAGCTCCGCCAGTGCTTCGAGCAACGGCTCGTCGGTGAAGAGCGGACTGTCCACAGTGAGCGAATGCACCTGGTAGAGCCCGACCCGATCCCCCAGCAGCGCCAGGGTTTCCGCCCACTGCGCGGCGAACCGCGCCGCCGAGTGCTCCTTCACCTCGTGCACGTCGGCGTCGAGCCGCCACTCCCCCACGTAGGCGTAGCCCCACTTGCTCGAGATCTCCACGTCGGCGTGGCCGCGCTCGGCCAGCCAGCCGGCCAGGAACTCCTCGGAACGCCCGTAGGAGCGGGCGACGTCGACGTGCCGGACGCCCGCGGCGTAGGCGTCGTCGAGCACCGCGAACGTCGCCGCGCGCATCGAAGCGACGTCCCGCACCGGCGGCAGCGCCCCGTCGCGGCCCAGGTTGATGTACGCGGGACGGCCCAGCGCCGCCAGGCCGAGCGCGATCCGGTCCGCGCTCATGCCGTCTGCTTGTGCCGCAGGATGGCCAGCCACTGCCCCGCGGTCTGCGCCTGCCGGTGCAGCTTCTCCAGGCGCGCGGCCGGGGCGCGGACGTAGCCCTTCCCGAAGACGGGGGCGATCTGGCGCAGGCTGGCGCCGCCTTCCCGGGCCGCGAGCAGCAGCCAGTCCGAGGCGTCGGCGCAGGCGGCGGACGCGCGGCGCAGTTCGCCGAGCAGGTCGATGAGCTCCTGGGCGCCCACCTCTCCGGCCTCGACGGCGGCCGCCGTCGTCTCCAGCCAGGCGAGGACGTCGGCTTCGGTGATGGGTGCGCGGAGCCGGGTTTCTTCGGTCACGGCGCCGAGTATAGGTCGTTATACGCGCGGTTCCGCGGCGCACACGCCGGGGGCGGTTATGCTGATTTCGAGGCCCATGACGACGAACATCGAACCCGAACCCAGCCCTGAAGTCGACGTCGCGCAGCTGCTCGACGTCTTCAAGGCGCTCGCGAACCCGGTGCGGCTGCAGGTGCTGCGGTGGCTGCGGGAGCCCGTGCGGCACTTTTTCGATGAGCGGAATCCCGTCGAGCGGGCGATCGCCGATCCGGTCGAGGTCGGCGTGTGCGTGACGCACATCCAGGAGAAGACGGGGCTCGCGCAGTCGACGGTTTCGGCGTACCTGGCCGAGCTGCAGCGCGCCGGGCTGGTCCGAGCGACGCGCGTCGGCAAGTGGACGCACTACAAGCGGGACGAGGCCCGGATCGCCGAGCTCGTCGCCACCCTCGGCCGCTCGCTGTGACTCTCCACTCCCCCGCCGCACGACCCCCTTGGTTGACTCATATCGAAGATCCGCAATACTTCGATCTATGAGCAAGATCGAGAACATGCGGCTCGGCCGCTACGGGATCTGGACGTTCGACTTCGAGGACCAGCCGGCCGCCCTGATCCGGGACTCGGTGCAGGAGCTGGAAGAACTCGGCTGGCCGGCGATCTGGATCCCGGAGAGCGAAGGGCGCGAGGCCCTGACGCACGCCGGGTTCCTGCTGTCGGCCACCGAACGGCTCACCGTCGTGAACGGCATCGCGCAGATCTGGTCCCGCGAGGCGCAGTGGACCCGCGGCGCGGCCGTCCTGCTGGCCGACGCCTACCCGGACCGCCACCTGCTCGGGCTCGGCTTCGGCGCCGGGAAGCCCGGCGCGAAGCCGCTCCGGGCGATGAACGACTACCTCGACGCCCTGGACGTCGACCCGAAGGTCAACCCGGCCCCGCGCGCACCGGTGCGCCGGATCCTCGCCGCGTACGGCCCGAAGATGCTCGAGCTGGCCCGCGACCGGTCGGCGGGCGCGCACACCTACCACGTGACCCCGGAGCACACGGCCCAGGCGCGGGAGATCCTCGGCGCGGAGCCGTTCCTGGGCGTCGAACACGCGGTGCTGTTCGAGACGGACGCGGTCAGGGCGCGTGCGGTCGCCCGCCGGCACCTGCACCCGTACCTCACCACGCCGTACAACATCGCCAAGTTCCGCCGGCTCGGCTACACCGAAGACGACCTCGAGGGAGGCAGCGACCGGCTCGTCGACGACCTCGTGTTCTGGGGCGACCTCGAGACCATCACCGCGAAGCTGCACGCGCACCTGGAGGCGGGCGCGGACCACGTCGGCGTCCAGGTGATCGGCGTCGAGCCGGGCACCTCGGCCATGCCGCACTGGCGCCGGCTGTCCGAAGCGCTGCTACCCGCGTAGCCCGAACCGCGCGGTGCAGTGCCACACCCGCTTGAGCACCTGGGGATCGTGCCGGCCGGCGCGGACGGCGTCGCCGATGACGCGGGCGTCCAGCCACCCGTCCTCGGCGATGTCTTCGCCGGCCCGCACGGCGTCCTCGCCGCGGTAGCCCGCCTGCTCGGCGAGCGTCGCCACCGGGAGCCGGAACCCGTGGTGCCAGTGGGTCGGGGCGCCAAACTCGGCGGCCGCCGCTTCGACGTCGGTGCCTCGGAAGGACGGGTCCAGCACCAACGCGGCGACGTCGTCCGGCAGCCTGAGCGGGCCGTGCACGTGCGCTTCGATGTAGTCGTCGAGCTCGTCCGGAGTGTCGGCTTCGACGAGCGGGATCAGCGGCATGTGCGTGCGCGTGCCGAAGTGCGCCGGCTCGTGGAAGCTGTCCGGGTAGCAGAACGTGGTGCGCCACAGCACTTCCCGGTTGAGCCGGAAGTGGGCCGAGCCGAACCGCACCGAGCCACCGGCCGGGCGGCGGCGGTGGTTGAGCGAGCCGTACTTCGGGCGGGCCGAGGGCGGCAGCTCGTCGTAGACGCCGCCGAACATCCGGTGTTCCCAGTGCCACCGGGCACCACCGGCGTGCGCGGTCAGGCCGCCGTTGCCCGTGCCCGTCTCGAACTGCGAGCGGTAGACGCCGTCGGTCAGCCAGTGCCGCAGCAGCGGCACGTCCCCCACCAGCCGGTCCGGGTGGAAGTGGATCGTGACGTCCAGCTCCTCCGGCAGCGGTGGCCCGTCGGCGCGGGCTTCGACGTATTCGACTGCCGCCTGCCATTCCTGCCCCATGGTATAGGTCGTTATACACAACACGGCGGCGGAAAACCACTGGCTTCGCGGCCGGTCCGGCCGTTTGACTGCGGCCATGCGACGGGCGGGTTTCGGGGTCACGGTGCGGTTCGCGCTGCTGGCCGCGGTGTGGGGTGCGAGTTTCCTGTTCATCAAGGTAGGTCTCGGCGGGCTCTCCCCCGGCCAGGTCGCGCTGGCCCGGGTCGCGCTCGGCGCGCTGGCACTGGCCGGAATCCTGCTGGCGCGCCGGCGGCCGCTCCCCCGCACTCCCACGCTGTGGGCGCACCTCGCGGTCGTGTCGGTGCTGCTGTGCGTGGTGCCGTTCCTGCTGTTCTCGTGGGCGGAGCAGTACATCTCGTCCGGGCTGGCCAGCATCTTCAACGCGACGACGCCGCTGATCACGATGCTGCTGGCGGCCGCGGCGCTGCCGGAAGAGCGGTTCACGCCGCCGCGGGTGCTCGGCCTGCTGCTCGGGTTCCTGGGGGTGCTGACGATCGTCGGGGTGTGGCACGGCATCGATGTGTCCCACCAGCTGACCGCCCAGCTCGCCTGCCTCGGCGCAACGACGTGCTACGGCGCGTGTTTCGTCTACCTGCGCCGGTTCGTCTCACCTCGTGGGACGGATCCGGTGGTCGTCGCCTTCGGCCAGACGGCGTCGGCGACGGTGATCCTGGGCCTGCTGACGCCGGTGGTCGGCGTGGTGCTGGGGGTGCTCGTGCTGGGCGAACCGGTGAGCTGGAACCAGCCGGCCGGCGCGCTGCTCGTGGTGCTGGGGATCCTGGCCGCGCACGGGAGGTTGCGCCCGCGCCGCTCAACTTCCCCCGACGCCGAACTCGTCCGCCGCTAGACACGCCGATGGGGCGGTTGCCGAAGCAACCGCCCCATCGGACACTCGAACCTACAGGTACTGACCGGTGTTCGTGGCGGTGTCGATCGCCCGCCCCGAGTCCTGGTTCTTGCCGGTGACGAGCGTGCGGATGTAGACGATCCGCTCGCCCTTCTTGCCGGAGATCCGGGCCCAGTCGTCCGGGTTGGTGGTGTTCGGGAGGTCCTCGTTCTCCGCGAACTCGTCGACGATCGCGTCGAGCAGGTGCTGCACGCGCAGACCCGGCTGCTTGGTCTCCAGCACCGACTTGATCGCCGACTTCTTCGCCCGGTCCACGATGTTCTGGATCATCGCGCCCGAGTTGAAGTCGCGGAAGTACAGGACTTCCTTGTCCCCGTTGGCGTAGGTCACCTCGAGGAACCGGTTCTCGTCGCTCTCCTCGTACATGCGCTCGACGGTGTGCTGGATCATCGCGTCGAACGTCGCCTTGGCGTCGCCGCCGAACTCGGCGAGGTCGTCGGCGTGGATCGGCAGGCCTTCGGCCAGGTACTTCGAGAAGATGTCCTTCGCGCCTTCGGCGTCCGGACGCTCGATCTTGATCTTGACGTCGAGCCGGCCCGGCCGCAGGATCGCCGGGTCGATCATGTCCTCGCGGTTGGAGGCGCCGATGACGATGACGTTCTCCAGGCCTTCGACACCGTCGATCTCCGACAGCAGCTGCGGCACGATCGTGGTCTCGACGTCGGACGAAACGCCCGAACCACGGGTCCGGAAGATCGAGTCCATCTCGTCGAAGAACACGATCACCGGGGTGCCCTCGGAGGCCTTCTCCCGCGCCCGCTGGAAGATCAGGCGGATGTGCCGCTCGGTCTCCCCGACGAACTTGTTGAGCAGCTCGGGACCCTTGATGTTCAGGAAGTAGGACTTCCCGTCCGCCGCGTCGCCCCGGGCCTCGGCCACCTTCTTGGCCAGCGAGTTCGCCACCGCCTTGGCGATGAGCGTCTTGCCGCAGCCCGGCGGGCCGTAGAGCAGGACACCCTTCGGCGGCCGCAGCTGGTACTCCTGGTACAGGTCGGCGTGCAGGAACGGCAGCTCGACCGCGTCCCTGATCTGCTCGATCTGCCGGGTGAGGCCACCGATGTCCTCGTAGCGGACGTCGGGCACCTCCTCCAGCACCAGGTCCTCGACCTCCGCCTTCGGCACGCGCTCGTACGCGTAGCCGGCCTTGGAGTCGACCAGCAGCGAGTCGCCCGGCTTGAGCGGCTGCTCGGCCAGCAGGTCGGAGAGCAGGACCACCCGCTCCTCGTCCGCGTGCCCGACCACCAGCGCGCGAAGACTGCCGCCCTCGACGTCGGCGGCGAGCACCTCACGCAGGGCGCACACCTCACCGGTGCGTTCGAAGCCGCCCGCCTCGACCACGGTGAGGGCCTCGTTGAGCCGCAGCGCCTGGCCGCGGCGCAACGACGAGAGCTCGACCGCGGGCGACACCGACACCCGCATCTTCCGGCCGGCCGTGAAGACGTCCACCGTGTTGTCCTCGTACGCCTCGACGAAGACGCCGTACCCGGACGGTGGCTGGGCCAGCCGGTCGACCTCCTCGCGGAGGGCGAGGAGCTGTCCTCGCGCTTCGCGCAGGGTTTCGACCAGTTTGGTGTTGCGTTCGGTGAGCTGGCTCACCCTTTCCGAGGCCTCGGCGAGCCGCTGTTCGAGAACCCGGTTCTGCCGTGGCGAGTCCGTCAGTTTGCGGCGCAGCAGCGCCACTTCTTCCTCGAGAAAACGGATCTGCCGAGCCTGCTCGTCCGCCGTCGTCCCAGCTCCGGATGTTGCTGAAGGGTCGGCCTCCTCGCGCCGACCTCCGGGAAGGTCATGATGCATCGGGCACCTCCTCGGAGTGCTTTTCATTCCACGGTACCGGCGATCACCGACAAGAAAAGGCCTTTCCGCATCACAAGATCGGCGCGTCGCGGTTTGCCTGCCCCCTCCAGCACGGACATTCCCGCAGCGCAAGCGGCCATTTCGGTGCCGTGGCGCCGGTGTGTCGCGGGTCCGGCCGGGCCGGGGTGAAGCAAGCACGACGGGAGTACCCCGCCCGCGAGAGCCCCAACCCCCGCGCGGGAGACCGGGCAATTCCGGCCACTTCCGCCCTAACCGCGCGGCAGGACGGCCCGGTGGCTAGCATCGGGCGACGCCGTACCGGCACTGATGGCCGGACGCCATCGAAGCAACGCTAGGGGGCACCAGCCATGACCTACCCGCCGCAGCAACCGGGCGGCTACGGCCAGCAGCCCGGCGGCTACGGGCAGCAGCCCGGGCCGTACGGCCAGCCCCAGCAGGGCGGCTACCCCCAGAGCGGCCCCCAGCCGCAGCCCGGCTACGGCGGCACCCAGCAGTACGGCCAGCCCGGCCCGTACGACGGCACGCAGCAGTACGGGCAGCCCGGTGGCTACGACGGCACGCAGCAGTACGGCCAGCCCGGCGGGTACGACCAGTCCGGCCAGGGCGGTTACCAGCCGCAGACGGGCCCTCAGCCCCAGCAGGGCTACCCGCAGTACGGCCAGCAGGACCAGTGGGGTCAGCCGCAGCAGTCCTTCGGCGGGTACGACCCGTACGGCGGCGGCAGCTTCGGCGAAGCGCCCCCGCCCAAGAAGAAAACCGGCCTGATCGTCGGCATCGCGGCGGCCGCGGTGGTGCTCGTCGGCGGCGGCGTGACCGCGTTCGTCCTCCTCAACGGCGACGACAAGCAGGCCGCCGCACCGCCGGCGAGCAGCAGCTCGGCGGCCCCGACGACGGCGCCGAAGGCGTCCACCCCGAAGCCCAAGAGCACCGCGCCGACCAGCCCGACGTCGAAGAGCAGCAAGCCCGCGGGCGGCCCGGCCCCCGGCGGCAAGCCCAGCTCCCAGGAGCTGTTCGACTCGACGATCACGGCCTACAACGCGGGCGACGAGAAGGCGCTCGGCGACACCATCTGCCGCAGCGTCTACGAGGGCACCACGGGCGAGATCCCGAAGGTCACGGTGAAGCTGACCGACACGCCGCAGGAGACCGGCGACAAGGCCACCGTCCGCTACTCCGCCACCGACGGCAGCAAGACCAAGGTCGGCACGATGTCGGCGCAGAAGGAATCCGGGCTCTGGTGCCTGTCGAACGTCCACGCGGACGGCTCGTGAGCACCCGGCGGCGGTGAACCGCGCGCTCGCCGCCGGGCTGGTCCTGCTCGGCGTGGCCGGCGCGGGCGTCGTGCTGGGGCTGCTGCTCGTGGCCCCGGCCGGCTCCCCACCCGCGGCCTCGGCCACGCCGTCGCCGCCGAGCCGCCCGTCGGCACCACCGGCGGCTCCCGACGAAGCCGACACGGCCGCGGTGGCGGTACTGGCCCGCGCGATCGTCGACGCGATCGCCCGCCACGACTCGGCGGCGTTCGGGCGGCTCACCTGCCGCCCGCAGACGGCCGAGGCGCTCGCCGGCCTGCAGCGGACGTGGGACGCGGCCGGCCCGGTCACGGCGAGGCTCGCCGCGCCGCCGGAGCTGCGCGGCGAGTCCGCGACGGCGAAGGTGCACGTCGAAGCGGCGGGCGGCACGAAGGACACGCCCTTCCCCCTGCGCAAGGAGAACGGCCGCTGGTGCGTGCCCGGCTAGGCCGGGGGCGTGAACCCCGCGGGCCAGCGGGTGGCCGCGTCGGTGAGGACGCCGGTCAGGTCCGTGCCCTCCAGCACCGCCGCGGTCAGGTCCGCCCCGCGCAGATCCGCGCCCCGCAGGAGCGCGCCCGACAACGTCGCGCCGGTCAGGTTCGCGTTCCGCAACACCGCGCCTTCGAGGTTGGCCCCCGCGAAACAGACCCGCGGGATCGCGAAGCCGGTCAGGTCGGCGCCCCGGAGGTCCACCCGTTCCAGCTCGGACGCCGCACCCGGTTCGATCATGCCGCCACGGCCCAGCGCCGCGAGCGCGGCGGCGACGTCGTCGGCTGCGCCGCCTTCGCGAAGCGGCGTCGCTTCGCCCCGCCACGGCGCCCGGGCGCAGACGAACGACGTGAGCAGCGCGTGGACGTGCCCGCGGTACCGGGGATCGAGTTCCGCCAGCTGCTCCAGCGCGTAGACCGCGCCCTGCCGGGTCGGCTCCCGCTCGGCTCCGAGCTGGTCGATCGCCTTGGTGAACAGGTCGATCGACCGGCTCTCGCGGTTGAGCAGCAGCTGCCGGGACGTGAGGACGGCGCCCAGCCCGACCCCGGCCAGCGCCAGGAGGCCACCGAGCGCCTGCAGCAGCGTGGCGCGGACGTCGTTCACGGCCTTCAGCCGGTCCGCCGCGCCGAGCCCGGGGGCGTGGCCGACCAGCCACGACGGCGCGAAGCCCACGCACAGCACGAGCAGGACGGCGACGACGACCGCGGCCACCGCGAAGCCGGCCTTCCGGCGTGGCGGCACCGCCCTCAGCCCTTGCCCTTGCTCGGACGGCGCGAGACGCGCGGGGACACGGTGCCGTCCGCCAGCCGGCGCGCGGTCAGCAGGAACGCCGTGTGCGCGACCATCCGGTGGTCGGGGCGGACCGCCAGGCCCACCACGTGCCACGGGCGCATCAGCGTCTCCCACGATTCGGGCTCGGTCCAGCACTGCTGCTCGCGCAGCGACTCCGTGACGCGCGAAAGCTGCGTCACCGTCGCGACGTAGACCGTCAGGACCCCGCCCGGCACCAGGTGGGCGGCCACGTTCGGCAGCTGGTCCCACGGCGCCAGCATGTCCAGCACGACCCGGTCCACCTCGCCCTCGTGCGTCGCGAGGTCGGCCACCGTGAGCGACCAGTTCGCCGGCTTCTCGCCGAAGAACTTCACCACGTTGCGCTCGGCGTGTTCGGCGTGGTCGTCGCGGATCTCGTACGAGTGCACCCGCCCGGCCGGGCCGACCGCGCGCAGCAGCGAGCAGGTCAGCGCGCCGGAGCCGGCTCCCGCCTCCAGCACGCGCGCGCCGGGGAAGATGTCGCCCCACATCACGATCTGCGCCGCGTCCTTCGGGTAGATCACCTGCGCGCCGCGGGGCATCGAGAGCACGTAGTCCGGCAGCAGCGGGCGCAGCGCGAGGTAGGTCGACCCGCCCGCGGACGTGACCACCGAGCCCTCCGGGCGGCCGATCAGGTCGTCGTGGGCCAGTGCACCGCGGTGGGTGTGGTACTCACCACCGGAGGCCAGCGTCAAGGTGTAGTGCCGCCCCTTCGAGTCGGTCAACTGCACCCGATCACCCGCGCGAAACGGTCCGCTGACCGACAACACTTCCTCCTGTAACCCGTTTGGCCGACGCCAGATCTTCGCAGGCCGCGCGGGCCGGTGACTCAGCGGGTACGGCGGTTCAGCGCGGCCCGCAGGTCGTCCCGGCGCAGCACACCCGCCGGGCGGCCGTCGTCGTCGACCACGAGGAACTGCCACGCCGCGGTTTCGCGGACCCGCTCGACGACGTCCTCCCCCGGCTCCGACGCCAGCAGCACGGTCTCGGCCCGGATCGGCTCGGCCGCGAACTCGGCGGGGGCGTGCGGGGAGGAGCTCGCGAGCCGCTCCGCCGCGCCTTCGTCCAGGAGGCCGGCCGCCACGCCGTCGGCGCGGACGAGGACCACGCCCCGGCCGGCCGACGCGGCCAGCGCATCCGACACCGGGCTCTCGGCGGGCAGCTGCAGCACCGGCCGGACCAGTTCGGCGAGGGCCAGGCCCTCCGGCCACGTGCGGCGCGCCTCGGCGGCCAGCTCCGACCGCGCGCCGAGGACCACGAACCACGCCGTCACGACGCAGACGCCCAGCCGCAGCCAGCGGTCCGGGCTCCCGGTCGCCAGGCCCCACAACGCCCAGACCAGCAGCCCCGCGGCCACGACCGCACCACCGGCGACCGCCGCGCGCGTGCCCTTGGCCCGGATGCCGGTGACCGCCCAGACGCCGGCGCGGACCAGCCGGCCGCCGTCCAGCGGCAGCCCGGGCAGCAGGTTGAACACGCCGACGGCGAGGTTCGCCACCGCGCACTCGGCCACCAGGAGCCAGACCGCGCCGTCCGGGGGCACGGCGAACATCAGCAGGCCGCAGAAGCCGCCGAGCAGCAGCGACACGGCGGGCCCGGCCGCGGCGACCAGGCCTTCGTCACCCGGCCGCTTCGGCGTGCGGGCCACTTCGGACAGGCCGCCGAGGAGGAACAGCCGCAGCCGCCGCACCGGGATCCCCAGCCGCAGCGCGACCAGGCAGTGCCCCAGTTCGTGCAGGAGCACGGACAGGCCCAGCAGCAGCGCGAACGCGCCGGCCAGCAGCCACGACGTCGTGGCCGAGGCCTCCGGGAGCAGCCGCCCGACCAGCGGCGCGTACAGCACGACGACGACCAGCGAGCCGACCCACCAGGACGGCGCGAGCAGCACCGGCACCCCGGCGACCCGGAACAGCACGAGGCCACCGTCCGAGCGGACGGCCTGCCGGGTACCCCCGGTGCCCTGCTCACTGGTCGCGGCCATGCGCAGAGCCTAGAGCCCCGGGTGTGGGTACCGGGTGATCCGGCCCCCACCGGTGTGCCCCGCGTACGTCGTCCGCTCCGGTACGGGTGTGTTCACGGGGGTGGCGGGCGTTGCGGTCGCCGGAACTGTCGGACCCCGGCGTTACGCTCTGCCCATGCCCGACGCCGACACCGTCACCACCGACTCCCCAGCCTCCGCCGTCGCCACCGAGGTGCGGCGGCGGCCCGCGCTGTCGCCGTCGAGGGCCAGCGACTTCAAGCAGTGCCCGCTGCTTTACCGGTTCCGCGCAGTCGACCGGCTGCCGGAGGTCCCGACCAAGGCCCAGCTGCGCGGCACGCTCGTCCACTCCGTCCTCGAACGGCTCTTCGCCCTCCCGGCGGCCGAGCGCGTCCCGGCGCAGGCGCGGGAGCTGCTCGGCCCGGCGTGGACGGACCTGTCCGCGGACCGTCCGGAGTGGAGCGAGCTGTTCGATGGCGAGCAGCCCGAAGACCACGCGGAATGGCTCCGGTCGGCCGAAAAGCTCCTCGACGCCTACTTCGAACTCGAAGACCCGCGGCGCCTGGAACCCGAGGCCTGCGAGCTGCACGTCGAGATCGAGCTCGGCTCCGGGGTCCTGCTGCGCGGCTACATCGACCGCCTCGACGTCGCCCCGACCGGCGAGATCCGGGTCGTCGACTACAAGACCGGCGCCGCGCCGCGCGAAATCGGCGAGGCCAAGGCGATGTTCCAGATGAAGTTCTACGCCGTGGTCCTGTGGCGGCTGCGCGGGATCGTGCCCCGGCAGCTCAAACTCATGTACCTGACCGACGGCCAGTCGCTGGCCTACACGCCCGACGAAGCCGAGCTGCTCCGCTTCGAGCGCACGCTGGAAGCCATCTGGCAGGCCATCCTCAAGGCGGGCAAGACCGGCGACTTCCGGGCGAACAAGAGCAAGCTGTGCAACTGGTGCGACCACCAGGCCCACTGCCCCGAGTACGGCGGCACCCCGCCCGAATACCCCGGCTGGCCGGAGCCTGACGCGGGCGACGAGACGCCGCTGGACCGGGCCGACTGATGGCCGACGCCTTCTACGTCCCCCTCGGCGAGGGCCGGTTCTCCGCGACCGCGCACACCGCCGGGCCGTGGACCCCGGACGCCCAGCACTTCGGCCCGCCGTCGGCGTTGCTCGTCCGCGCCCTCGAAACCGTCGAAACCGCCCACCCGGCCGAGCTCGCGCGCGTGACGGTCGAAATCCTCGGCCCGGCGCCGGTCGCCGAGCTCACCGTGCGGGCCCGGGTCGACCGGCCCGGCCGGTCGGTCGAGCTGCTGCACGCCGAACTGGCGAGCGCCGAGCGCGTCGTCGCGCGGGCCTCGGCGTGGCGCATCGCGACGTCGGACACGGCGGAGGTCGCCACCGACGCCGGCCCGCTGCTGCCCGGTCCGGGCAGCGTCGAAGAGTCGCCGTGGCCGGAGGGCTGGCAGGCCGGCTACCTCGACGCGGTGGAGTGGCGGGCGGTGCGCGGCGGCATGGACGTGCCGGGCCCGGCGGCGGTGTGGGCGCGCCAGCGCGTCCCGCTGGTCGACGGCGAGGAGCCGAGCGGCCTGCAGCGGCTGTTCGCCGTCGCCGACTCCGGCAACGGCGTGTCGAACTACCTCGACCCGCGGAAGTGGTGGTTCATCAACTCCGAACTCACCGTGCACCTGCGGCGGGCGCCGGAGGGCGAGTGGATCGGTCTCGACGCGGTGACGCTGGTCGGCAAGCACGGCATCGGCACGGCGACGAGCATCCTGCACGACGACGGCGGCCCGGTGGCCACCGGCGCCCAGGCCCTGATGGTCCGGCCGCGACAGGCCGGGGGCGGATAGCCACCCACAACGGGCCCGCATCCAATAACCTTCGCGGAACGACCGACTTGAGGAGCGCTCCGGCATGCAGATCACCTCGGTGGTCAACCAGAAAGGCGGGGTCGGCAAGACCTCACTGAGCGTCGGCACGGCGGCCGCACTGGCCGAGCGGGGCCGCCGGGTGCTCCTGGTCGACCTCGACCCGCAGGGCCACGCGACGACCGAGATGCTCGGGCTGTCCGAGGTGCCCGCGGACCGGCCGAGCCTGGCGAAGGCGCTGGCCAAGACGTGGAAGGGCCCGATCGAGGAGCTCGTCACCCCGCACCCGCGCAGCAACCTCGGCCGCGGCGGCGCGCTCGACGTCGTGCCGACGTCGCCGGGGATGTTCGACCTGATCCGGCGGCTCGACTCGTTCCGCGTCCCCGGCTGGCAGCTGGCCCGGGTCATCCAGTTCGCCAACTACGACCACTGCGTCATCGACTGCCCGCCCGCGCTGGACGTGCTGACGAACAACGCGCTGGCGGCCTCGCACGGGATCCTGGTGCCGGTCCAGCCGGACAAGACGAGCATCCGCGCGCTGCGGCTGCTGGCCGACCAGGTCCGCTACGTCGAGCAGACCGTCGGGCGGCAGCCGCTGTCCTGGTTCGGGCTGGTCCCGAGCCTCTACCGGCGGCCTATCTCGCACTACGCTGCCGCGGCGCTGCAGGAGATGTACGACTTCGGCATCCCGATGCTGTCGCACCTGCCGCTGGGTGTGGTGATGAACGAGGCGGCGGCGCACGGCGTCCCGGTGACGACGTACGCACCGGAGACGTTGCAGGCGCTGTCCTTCCGCGAGATCGCCGAGACCCTCGACGGCTACCTGGAGCAGAACCAGGCGCCCGCGGTGGTCCCGGCGGACGAGGAGTTCGTCTTCGAGGACTTCATCTCCGAAGTCGCGGTGGCCCGCAACGTCAACGACAACGGCGCCCGCAAGGGCCTCTACGACCTGCTGCCCAACGCCACCGCGAGAGCCTCGGTCGCCTTGGCCGCCCTCGCGCCGCCGGCCAGGCCCAGGTGCCGCCGGTGACCGCCAACGTCACCAACACCGTCGCCATGCTGGGCACCACCGTCGGCGCCGCGGCCGGAGCCCGTCCCGAGCTGGCCGGGCAG
>NZ_JBSGAI010000083.1:0-23313 GCF_053600695.1 Amycolatopsis sp. NPDC005003
GTGAGTGGTAATTCGGGTTAGAACCCTAATTACCACTCACGACAACCCGGGGCGTACGGCAGTTGCGGCCGCGTACTCCACCGGGTGTAGGCGCAGCCTCGGCGGGTCCGGGGCGAAGCCCGGGTCGCGCCCGATGTGCGCGTGGATCGTCTTGGCGAACCTGGAACCCATGAAAACTTCTCCCCGCTGGCGCCAGGCCGTCGTCTGGCTCCACGTCGTTTCCTCGGTGGCGTGGATGAGCCAGGCCCTCGCCCTCGTCGTGCTGACGTCGTCGGGTGCGCCCGCGATGGCCGAACGACTCGACTCCGTCCTGCTCGCGCCGATGGCGAACGTTTCCGCCTTCACCGGCCTGCTGCTCGCCGGCGCGACGGCGTGGGGCTACTTCCGGCACTGGTGGGTGCTCACGAAGTTCGCCCTGACGCTGGCGCAGCTCTACGCCGGGATCTTCCTGCTCTCCCGCGCCCTGCGGGACTCGGCGGACACCTCGGTGGTCGCCTGGCAGCAGATCGCCGGCGCCTCCCTGATGGCGAGCGCCCTCGCCTTCCAGGCTTGGCTGTCGGTGGCGAAGCCGTGGAAGAAGACGCCGTGGTCGGCGTCCGCGAAGCCGCCGGCCGCTCCGACCTGGGTGTTCGTGGCGGGCATGGCCGCGCCCGCGGTGGACGTCGCCGCCGGGATCACCCTCGGCTATCCGCTCCCCGCGCTGGAGCTGGTCATGCTGATCGTGCTGCTCGGCTTTGAGCGGCGACGACGTCGTCGCCGTGCTCAGCAGCCCAGCGCCCGAACCCCTCGATCGGCTCCAGCAGCGTCTCGCCCAACGGCGTGAGCGCGTACGAGCCGTCGAGCCGCTCGACGAGGCCGTCGGACTCCAGGCGCCGCACGGTTTCCGTGAGCACCTTCGCGCTGATGCCGCCGATGGTGCGCCGCAGGTCGACGTGCCGCCGCGGGCCGTTGCGCAACGCCCACAGCACCACCGGGTTCCACGTGTTGGCGACCAGGTCGAACGCGAGCCGCGTCCGGCAATCCGCGAGGAAGTCCATGGTTACCGTTCGGTTCCTTCCCGGGTGCCTACCGTCGTGCTGGTACCAGCCAAGCACAAGGAGGACGCATGCGGATCGGGATCTTCGGCACAGGCGGGATGGCGGACGCGCTCGGCACGCAGTGGGCGCGGGCGGGCCACGAGCTGATGGTGAGCGGCCGGTCCGACGCCGCCCCTTTGTCCGCGCGGCTCGGCGCGACCACCGGCACCTGGCGTGAGACGGCCGCTTTCGCCGACGTCTTGCTGCTGGCCGTCCCCGCGGCCGCGATCGGCGCGGTGCTCGCCGAGGCGGGTCCGCTGGCCGGGAAGGTACTGGTGGACTGCACCAACGACCCCGGCCTGACGGGCACCCCGGTGGCGTCGCGGATCACCACGGACGCCCACGTCGTGAAGGCGTTCAACCTGGCCCACGTCGACGTCTGGCGGATGACCCCGCCGGTGTTCGGCGGGCGTCCGCTGTCGGTCCCACTGTGCGGCGACGACCCGGCGGCGCTCGACGCCGTGAGCACGCTGGTCCGCGACATCGGCGCGAAGCCGGTGCGCGCGGGCGGCCTGGACCGCGCCGCCCTGCTGGAGGCGACGGCGGCGTTCGCCATCGGGCTCTGGTTCGCCGGCGAAGACGCCCAGGCGATCCTGACCCCGCTCGTTCCTACAGCAGGATGATGTATTCCACCATGGTCCCCTCCTGGGTCGCGAAGCGTCCACGCTAACGCGAAACCACGCCGCCGGACTGCGCCGTTGAGCGCAACTCGGTCAGTGCGCGCCCACCTCGGTCACCCGGACCACCGCCATCCCGGCCTCGTCCGACGCGGCGAGGTCGACCTCGGCGCTGATGCCCCAGTCGTGGTCGCCCGCCGGGTCGTCGAAGATCTGGCGCACCTTCCAGACGTCCGGCTGCTGCTCGATCATCAGCAGCTGCGGGCCGCGGGCGTCCGGGCCGGTGCCGAGCGTGTCGTACTCCTCGAAGTAGTCCTCGATCGCTTCCTGCCACGCGTCCGCGTCCCAGCCCGAAGCCGCGTCCAGCTCGCCGAGCGGGAACCACGCCCGTCGCGCGAACAGCTCGACCCGGCGGAACAGCTCGTTGCGCACCAGGACGCGGAACGCGCGCTCGTTGCGGGTGACGGCGGGCGGCGGCTCCGGCGGCCGGTGTGACACCGGGCCTTCTTCCGTCGGGTGGCGCAGCGCTTCCCACTCGTCCAGGAGGCTCGAGTCGACCTGGCGGACGAGCTCGCCGAGCCACTCGATGAGGTCCTGCAGCGCCTCGGTCTTCGCCTCGTCCGGGACCGTGTGGCGCAGCGCGTCGTAGACGTCGGCGAGGTAGCGCAGCACCAGCCCCTCGGAGCGGGCGAGCTGGTAGAAGCCGATGTACTCGACGAAGTTCATCGCGCGCTCGTACATGTCCCGCACGACCGACTTCGGCGACAGCTCGTAGTCGGCGACCCACGGGTGGCCCTGCCGGTAGCTGTGGAACGCGCCCTGCAGCAGCTCCTCCAGCGGCTTCGGGTACGTGACGTTCTCGAGCAGCTCCATCCGCTCGTCGTACTCGATGCCCTCGGCCTTCATGGCGTTCACGGCCTCGCCGCGCGCCTTGAACTGCTGCTGCGAGAGCACCGGCCGCGGGTTGTCCACTGTGGATTCCACAACGGACACGACGTCGAGCGCGTAGCTCGGCGACTCGAGGTCGAACAGTTCGATCGCGGCCAGCGCGAACGGGGAAAGCGGCTGGTTGAGCGCGAAGTCGAACTGGAGGTCGACGGTGAGCCGGATGATCCGGCCCTGTTCGTCCGGTTCGGACAGTCGTTCGACGACGCCGGCGGCGAGCAGCGCGCGGTAGATCGCGATGGCGCGCAGGATGAGCTTGCGCTGCGACGCCCGGTCCTCGTGGTTGTCCTCCAGCAGGTGCCGCATCGAGTCGAAGGCGTTGCCCGGCCGCGAAATCACGTTCAGCAGCATCGAGTGCGTGACCTTGAAGCTGGACGTCAGCGGCTCGGGGTCGGCCGCGATGAGCCGGTCGAACGTGCTCTCGGTCCAGTTGACGAACCCCTCCGGGGCCTTCTTCCGGACGATCTTCTTTTTCTTCTTCGGGTCGTCGCCCGCCTTCTCGAGGGCCTTGGCGTTCTCGACGACGTGGTCGGGCGCCTGGACGACGACGTAGCCGTCGGTGTCGTAGCCCGCGCGCCCGGCCCGGCCGGCGATCTGGTGGAACTCGCGCGCCTTGAGGTGGCGCTGGCGGACGCCGTCGTACTTGGTCAGCGCGGAGAAGACCACGGTCCGGATCGGCACGTTGATGCCGACGCCGAGCGTGTCGGTCCCGCAGATCACCTTGAGCAGCCCGGACTGGGCCAGGGTCTCGACCAGCCGGCGGTACTTGGGCAGCATCCCGGCGTGGTGGACGCCGATGCCGTGGCGGACCAGCCGCGAGAGCGTCTTGCCGAAGCCGGCGGCGAACCGGAAGTCGCCGATCAGCTCGGCGATGGCCTCCTTTTCGGCCTTCGACGTCACGTTGATGCTCATCAGCGTCTGCGCCCGCTCGATGGCCGCGGCCTGCGAGAAGTGCACGACGTAGACCGGCGCCTGACCGCCGTTGAGCAGCTCGGACATGGTCTCGTGCAGCGGCGTCAGCGCGTACCGGAAGGTCAGCGGGACCGGGCGCTGCGCCGACGTGACCACCGCCGTCGGGCGGCCGGTGCGGCGGGTGAGATCCTTTTCGAAGAACGAGACGTCGCCCAGGGTCGCGGACATGAGGACGAACTGGGCGTTCGGGAGCTCCAGCAGCGGCACCTGCCAGGCCCAGCCGCGGTCGGGCTCGGAGTAGAAGTGGAACTCGTCGGCCACGACCTGCCCGACGGGGGCGTCGGCACCGAACCGCAACGCGATGTTCGCCAGGATTTCGGCCGTGCAGCAGATGATCGGGGCGTCCGGGTTGACGCTGGAGTCGCCGGTCATCATCCCGACGTTGTCGGCGCCGAAGATGTCGATGAGCTGGAAGAACTTCTCCGACACGAGGGCCTTGATGGGCGCGGTGTAGTAGCTGCGGCGGCCCTGGGCGAGCGCGGTGAAGTGCGCGCCGACGGCGACGAGGCTCTTCCCGGAGCCGGTCGGCGTCGAGAGGATGACGTTCGATCCGGAGACGACCTCCATCACCGCCTCCTCCTGCGCCGGGTACAGCTCGATGCCCCGTTCAGCCGTCCAGGTCGTGAAGGCTTCGAAGAGGGCGTCGGGGTCGGGATCCGCAGGCAGGAGGTCTGTGAGAGTCATCAGGCGTCCATCGTGCCATCCGCTCGTCGCAAAGTCGGCAGGGGCGATCGCATCGCGAGTGGGAAACCCGTAGGCTTCGCGGTACCGCGCGTCGACTGGGTGATACTTCCCGTCCCGCGCGCACACGGGCGGTACTCCGGAGGGCTAAGGAATGGCACAGGACATCATCCCGATCGAACTCGGCCTGCCGCAGGGCGACGTCGTCACCCTGTGGGCGCCGCGCTGGCGGGAAGACGGCGAGGAGTGGGAAGCGTTCCTCGGCGACGAGGACGACCTGTACGCCTTCGCCGACGCAGCTCACCTGGCCGCCTTCGTCCGCACGTCCGAGCGGCACGACCTGCTCGACCACCCGGCGTGGGACGCGGTGCCGTCGCTGAACGTGCCGGAGCTGATCCCGGACGAGGACCACACGTACGACCTCGTCGGCGTGCCGGAGCTCGTCGCCGAGGAGCCGGACGTCTGGCACATCGCCGAGCTGGCGGAGATCGTCGGCATCGTGCGGTCGCTCGCCGACGTCTGCGACCTCGAAGAGGTCCACGAGATCCTCGACTCGACCGAGGGCTTCTCGCTGCTCGACCAGGGCACGCTGCCGTTCACCGGGAGCGTCGGCGTCCAGGTGTGGAACGACCTGTCCGAGACGGTGTCGCAGAAGTGGGACACCGTGCTCGACGCGATCGACGGCCTGGTGACCCAGCCGGAGGTCGACGAGAAGGTACTGGAGCAGACGGCCGAGGAGCTGGCCGCGTTCCACGAGGAGTCCGCGGAGGCCGAGGCCGGCGCCGAAGGCGAAGAGGACCTCGAGGCGATCTCCTCGGACGAAGACGACGAGGACTCGGTCGAGGACGAGGGCCCGGTCGGCTTCTGGGCCGAGGTCGGCATCGACCCGATCAAGATCATCACGTCCGGCGCGGAGTACTACACGCTGCGCTGCTACCTCGACGACGCCCCGGTGTTCCTGGGCAGCGAGGGCGAGATCGACGTGTTCACGTCGACGGGTGCCCTCGCCCGCGCCCTGGCGGACGGCAAGGACCTGGCCGACACGGACCTCGCGGACGTGTCCACGTGGGACGAGGTGCTGGCCAAGGCGACGGCGGGCGAGCTCGAGATCGAGGTCGACCCGGAGAACACGTACGTCCTGACGGGCCTGGACGCGGACATCGCGGAGGGCCCGGAGGCGATCGACCCGACCCAGCTGGAGCTGGCGGTCGAGCTGATCACGGACGCGGCGGAGTGGGCGGGCGACGACTCGGCCGAGACGGCACTGGCGGGCAACGAAAGCCTGGGCTGGCTGGTGTCGTTCGTGCTGCGCCCGGACCCGTCGCGCCTCGAGCCGTCGGCGCCGTTCGACGCCGAGCAGAGCGCGTGGCGGAAGCTCGTCGAAACTTTCGAGAACCGCCTGACGGTGGCTTGATCTCTGGTTGGCCGAAGGCCGCCTCCCGCGTTTTGGGGAGGCGGCCTTCGCCGTGTCGTCCTCCTGGGTACGCGAGTCGTCCGTCCAGGCACGCGAGTCGTCCTCCTTGGTACGCGAACCGACCCTCCAGGCACGCAGGCCGACCCGCCAAGCACGCCGACCGACCGGTCCACAGCCAAGGCGAGATGTGGACAACGCGGCCGAGCACACCCCTCGTCGGCGATTTTTCGTCGTGAGCGGCCGATACGCTGGAGACGGGGGGCGCCCCCGCGGGCTGGGGGTTCGATTCGCTGGCGGGCGCAGGCGGTCGGCCCCGTGCCCAGTCCTGTCGGCCCGCGCAACCAGATCGCCGGACGGTGTACCCCGGCGGTCGGCCCCGTGCTCAGCCGGTCGACCCGTGTGCCCAGCCCGTCGGCTCGCGCACCCAGCCGGTCGGCCCGCGTACCCCGGCGGTCGGCCCGTGCTCAGCCGGGCATCTCACGTGATCCGGCGGGCATCACTGCGAAGCGTGCTCCGCGCGGACCGGGACCACCAGCACCGCCAGGGCCGGGAAGATCGCCGCCACGCAGAAGGCCAGCGCGTACCGGCTGTCGCCGATCACCAGGCCCAGCAGCGGCGGTGTGAGCGAGGCCGCGATGTTCTGGCCCGTGTTCTGCGTCCCCATCGCGCGGCCCGACCACGCCAAGCCCGCCAGCTCGGCCGAGGCCGTGAAGCCCAGGCCGTTGTCCGCCACCGTGATCACCCCCGCCAGGGCCAGCGCCAGCAGCACCAGCCACGGCCAAGAAGCGTCGCCGACCGCCACCAGCAGCATGACCAGGCAGCTCAAGACCGCCAAAACCCGCATCGGGCGCAGGCGGCTCCCCACCCGGTCCGACCACCAACCCGAGCCGAGCCGGCCGAAAGCGCCGAGCACCTGGACCACCGCCAGGTACCAGCCCGCCGAGAGCGCGCTCCAGTGCTGCACCGCCACCAGGTACACCGGCGCGAACGCCGACACCGCGAACTGCGGCACCACCAGCAGCGCGCTCGCCCCGTGCACCCGCCACAACGCCGCGTGCCGGTACGGAGAAGCGCCCGCCGAGTGAGGCGCGCGAGGCGGCCGCGGCGGGTCCGTCACCAGCCACGCCACCAGCAGCGCCACGAGGATCGCCAGCCCGGCCGGCAGCAGGATCGCCGCCCGGAAGCCGAAGTGCGCGGCCAGTGGCGGCAGCCCCAGCGCGGCCACGCCCACGCCCAGCGGCTGGGCCGTCTGGCGGATCCCCATCGCCACACCCCGCTCGGACTTCGCGAACCAGCCCATCACGACGCGACCGCTCGCCGCGTTCACCGAAGCTGTACAGGCGCCGGCCGCCAAAAACACCCCAAAGAGGAGCCCGACCGGGTGATTTCCTATCCCGGCGTACACCAGGAGTAACCCCGAGGCGCCCAGGCCAAGGGCCATGATGAGGCGCTCTCCGTAACGGTCCGCAGCCGCGCCCCACACGATCAGGGTGAACAACAGCCCGATGCTCGGTGCCGCGACGACCGTGCCGGCCTCGGCGAGGGTCAGCCCCTCCGCCTCGCGCATGACCGGCACGAGGAACGGGAGGCCGTAGAGGAAGGAACAGCTCGCGGTCTGCGCGGCGAGGCCGAGCGCGAGGATGAGCCATCGCCGCCGACCCGTCGAGAACTCCGCGACCTGCGCCATCATCGTCACCGTCTCAAATAATGAGAAGTTGTTCCTACATGGTGAACGATAGTTGGCACGGCTAAGGACCGCAAGCGAGTTGCGGTCCGAAGCGGGGCGGGTCAGGAGAGCGCGGCGTACCCGGGCTTGATGCCGTCGTCGATCAGCGCGAGCCGGGCGTCGAAATCGATGAACGCGGATTTCATCGCGTTGATCGTGAACCAGCGGAAGTCGTCGATACCATAGCCGAACGTCTCGTGCAGCGCGGCGAATTCGCTGGTCATCGTGCATCCGCTCATCAGCCGGTTGTCCGTGTTCACGGTCACCCGGAAGCGCAGCTTGGCGAGCAGGCCGATGGGATGCTCGACGATCGAGCGGACCGTGCCTGTTTGGACGTTCGACGTCGGGCAGATCTCCAGGGGGATGCGGCGGTCCCGGACGTACGCGGCCAACCGTCCAAGGTGGACCGTGCCGTCCGCGTCGGTCTTGATGTCCTCGGCGATGCGCACGCCGTGCCCGAGGCGCTCGGCGCCGCAGTGCTGAATCGCTTCCCAAATGGACGGCAAACCGAAGGCTTCCCCCGCGTGAATGGTGAAATGCGCATTGTTCTGACGCAGGTATTCGAACGCGTCGAGATTGCGGGTCGGCGGGAATCCGTCCTCCGGCCCGGCGATGTCGAACCCGGCCACGCCGGCGTCGCGGTAGCGGACCGCGAGGTTGGCGATCTCGAGCGCCCGGGCGTGCTGGCGCATCGCGCAGAGCAACGTCCCGACGCGGATGGTGCCGCCGTTCGCGGCCACCCGGCGGGTGCCCTCCGTGAACCCCGCCTGGACGGCCTCGACCACCGCATCGAGTGACAGACCGCGTTCGACGAACAACTCCGGTGCGTAGCGCACCTCGGCGTAGACGACGCCGTCGGCGGCCAGGTCCTCCACCGCCTCCGCGGCGACCCTGACCAGCGCTTCCTCCGTTTGCATCACTCCGCAGGTGTGCGCGAACGTCTCGAGGTAGGAAACGAGTGAGCCGGAGTCGGCCGCACGGCGGAACCAGCTACCCAGCTCGGCCGGGTCCGTGGTGGGCAGACCGGCATAACCGGTCGCCTCGGCGAGCTCGGCGACGGTGGCCGGGCGCAGGCCGCCGTCGAGGTGGTCGTGCAGCAGCACCTTGGGTGCGCGGCGGAGTGTCTCGATGGGCAGAACAGGGCTTTCGTCAGGCATCCCCCAACGGTAACCTCGTTGTCATTCCCCTACATGGCCGTAACTCTCAGGCTCGGGCTAACCCTCAGCGTCGAGGATCATGTCCCGAATCGGCCATCCGGGGGCAGCCTCCGCAATAGCCTCTTCACGGGGGCCATACAGACAGCAATTTTTGCAATCGATAAGCTTCGTGGCACGTCCCTCCATTTCCCCGCCGACGAAGGACACACAGCAGTGACCACTGACAACCACATTGCCGCCCCGTCCTTCGACCGGATGCGCAACATGCTGGTGCGCGCGGCCGAAGTGCGTGAGAGCGAGCAGCAGCAGATCTTCGACGCGCTCGACGACATCTACGCCCGCCTCGCGCCGGTGGACTCGCTGGGCGCGGTCCGCAAGCGGCTGTCCGAAATGCCCGACCGCACCGAGGTCAGCGTCCTCGCCGAGCGCCTCGACGAGACGATGTCCCGCCTCGAAGCGCAGGACGCGGCCATCGCCGCGCTGACCCGCGCGGTCGAGAGCATCGTCGACAAGCTCGCCAAGCCCTTCGCGCAGCTCGACGGCCGCCTCGACGGCGTCGCCGCGCGCTTCGAAGGCGTCGCCGGCCGGATGGACGGGCTCGAGGACAAGCTCCAGAACATCCACCGCCGGCTCGACGAGCTGGGCGGCCACCTCGACAAGCAGGACGCGAAGCTCGAGTCGCTGCCGCAGTCGGTGCACGGCCCGGTCCGCGAGCGGATCGAGCAGACCGAGGCGACGCTGCGCGAGCGCATCGACTCCACCGACCACGAGCTGCGCGGCAAGGTCGACGAGCTGAGCCGCGTCACGCAGGAGCGGGTCGGCGAGCTGGGCCGCACGACGCACGAGCGGATCGACGCCAACACCGAGGCGCTCAAGGTCGCGCTGACCGAGACCGGCGAGATGATCGACGCGTCCGACCGGCTCGAGAACCTGGGCAACCGGCTCGAAACGGTCACCACCCGCCTCGACGACCTGGCCTCCCGCCTCGACAAGGTGGAGGACGGCTTCCTGTCCGGCATCGGCGACCTCGACGGCGCGCTCAAGGCCGGGCTGTCGAAGGTCGAGGGCACGCTGTCCAAGCAGCCGGACACCGACTCGGTGGACTCGCTGGTCCGCAAGAGCAACGACGAGAGCGTCCGCCGCATCGGCGGCCAGCTCGACGAGGCGATGGCGACGTTCGCGGAGCTGATGCTCGGCGGCGGCCCGGCGGTCCAGCAGATCGCCCCGCCCCCGCCGGCCCCGCGCCAGCCGCGCCGCAGCTCCCGCAACGGCCGCGCCCCCAAGCCGGCCGACGCCAAGGCCAAGACGGGCGAAGGCGCGGAGGAAGCCACGGAGTAACCAGCCCCATGAAGAGGCCCCCGCCGGGATCCGGCGGGGGCCTCTTCATGTCCGGGTGAGACGAGGCGCGGGCCTCCGCCCCCCGGTCTCCAGCTTACCGAGCACCACCGACAATTTCGGGCGGCTCCGAGCACTGCGGGAAGCGGCCATACGTCACTCGGACGGGTGATCATCTTCGAGATGCCGGTCACAGCGGAACGGCTAGCTGCGGATGGTCTCCACGACGATCGGGCCCGGCGAAGGCGCCGAGTCGGCGATCGTGAAGCCACCCTCGAGGGCCGCCAAGGCCGCGGGGACCGCGTCGGGCGTGTCCGTGTGGAGCTCCAGCAGAGGGTCACCGGCCGAGACAGTGTCCCCCGGCTTGGCCAGGCAGAGGATGCCCGCGGCGGCCTGGACCGGGTCCTCCTTGCGAGCCCGGCCCGCGCCCAGCCGCCACGCGGCGACGCCTACCGCGTACGCGTCCAGCGAAGCCAGCACTCCCGACGAAGGCGCCTCGACGACGTGCACGTGGGAAGGCGTCGGCAAAGCAGCCGCAGGGTCGCCCCCCTGGGCCGAGATCATCCGGCACCAGACCTCGTACGCCTCACCGGACGCCAGCACCGCCGCCGGGTCGACATCCAAACCGGCCAGGGCCAGCATCTCCCGCGCCAGAGCGAGCGTCAGCGACACCACGTCCGAAGGGCCACCGCCCTGCAGCACGTCCACCGACTCCGCGACCTCCACCGCGTTCCCGACCGCCCGCCCCAGCGGGACGTTCATGTCGGTCAGCAACGCCGTCGTCGGGACACCGTGGTCGGCGCCGATCGACGTCAAGGCAGCAGCCAGGTCCCGTGCCTGGTCAAGCGTCTTCATGAACGCGCCCGACCCGAACTTCACGTCCAGGACCAGCCCCGACGCGCCTTCCGCGATCTTCTTGCTCATGATCGAGCTGGCGATCAGCGGGATCGACTCCACTGTGGACGTCACGTCCCGCAGCGCGTACAGCTTCTTGTCCGCCGGGGCCAGCCCGGACGTCGCCGCGCAGACCACCGCGCCGACGTCCTCGAGCTGCCGGGCAATCTCCGAAGTGGACAGTGCCGCGCGCCAGCCCGGGATCGACTCCAGCTTGTCGAGCGTGCCGCCGGTGTGGCCAAGCCCGCGCCCGGACAGCTGCGGCACCGCCGCCCCGCACGCCGCCACCAGCGGCGCCAGCGGCAGCGTGATCTTGTCGCCGACCCCGCCCGTCGAGTGCTTGTCGACCGTCGGGCGCGACACCGAAAGCGACAGCCGCTCCCCCGACGCGATCATCGCGTGCGTCCAGCGCGAAATCTCGGCCGAGGTCATCCCCCGCAGGAAGATCGCCATGGCCAGCGCCGACATCTGCTCTTCGGCCACGTCACCGCGGGTGTAAGCGTCGATGACCCAGTCGATCTGCTCGTCGGACAGCGTCCCGCCGTCCCGCTTCGTCCGGATGACGTCGACCGCCGCGAACCCGCTCACGGCAGGTCGTCCGGGCCGAAGGCGTCCGGCAGGACGTCGGACATCGGCAACACGCCACGAGGGGTGTCCACCAGGCACGACGATCCGCCCAGCTCGAACAGGATCTGCCGGCAGCGCCCGCACGGCATCAGCAGGTCACCTGCGCCGGAACGGCAGGCGACGGCCACCAAGCGGCCACCGCCGGACAGCCGCAGCTGCCCGGCCATCGTGCACTCGGCACACAGCCCGAGCCCGTAGGAAGCGTTTTCGACGTTGCACCCGGTCACCACCCGGCCGTCGTCGACGATCCCGGCCACTCCGACGTGCAGGCCCGAATAAGGCGCGTACGCATGGGAAGCGGCCTCGATCGCCTGAGAGCGCAGCGCGTCCCAGTCCACGGAGGACACAGTAGACATCAGTCCTCCCCTCGCCGGTACGGCTGCCCGTCGGCCTTCGGCGGCCGCAGCCGCTGCGAAGCCACCGCCAGCACGATCAGCGTCACGAAGTGCGCGGTGTACGGGATCAGGTCCGACGGCAGTGTGTCGTTCGACCAGTAGATCGCGTACAGCACACCCGCGCCGATCACACCGAGGCCGGCCGCGATCCACTGGCGGCGGAACAGCTGCACGACGACGATCACGCCGACCAGGATCACCGCGCCGTACAGCAGCGCGAGCACCGCTTCGCCGCCGCCGGCGAGCTGCAGGCCGTCCGCGTAGCCGAACAGCGCCGCGCCGCCGAGCAGGCCGCCCGGCCGCCAGTTGCCGAAGATCATCGCCGCGAGGCCGATGTACCCGCGGCCGTTCGTCTGGTTCTCCAGGTAGTCCGCGCCGCCGCGCAGCAGCACCAGCGAAGCGCCACCCATCCCGGCGAACGCGCCCGAAATGACGACGGCGACGTACTTGTGCAGGTAGACGTTCACGCCGAGGGATTCGGCCGCCACCGGGTTCTCGCCGCACGAGCGCAGCCGCAGGCCGAACCGCGTCCGCCAGAGCACCCAGAAGCTCACCGGCACCAGGATGATCGCGAGCATCGTCAGCGGCGCCACCTCGGTGACCAGCCCGCGCAGGATGCCGGCGACGTCGGAGATGCCGACGCGCTGCTCCTTCTCCAGGTCGCCCAGCCAGTCCGAGAGGAACGTCGCCGAGTACGTGTCGAACTTCGGCACCACCGGCGACTGCCGCGGGTTGCCGGAGATCGGCGCGAAGATCAGGTTCGCCAGGTACTTCGTGACGCCGAGGCCGAGCAGGTTGATCGCGACACCGGAGACGATGTGGTTGACGTTGAACGTCACCGTCGCCACCGCGTGCAGCAGGCCGCCCAGCGCGCCGAACACGATCGCGGAGATCAGCCCGGCCCACACACCGCCGTTGTACGAACCCCAGGCGGCGCCCCAGGTCCCGAGGATCATCATGCCCTCGAGCCCGATGTTGACCACGCCCGCGCGTTCGGCCCAGAGACCACCCAAGGCGCAGAGCAGGATCGGCAGCGCCAGGCGCAAGGCCGTCTGCGCGGTGTTGGACGACGTCAGCGCGGAGACGCCGGTGGAGTACGACGCCGTCGAGATGACGGCGATGGCGATGACGGCCCAGATGACCCCGCGCAGCCAGCCGGGGATCCGGCCCCGGCGTTGACGCTGCACCGGCATGGTCGAGCCGGATTCGGGAGCGACGTCGGTGATCACACCGCACCCCCTTCGGCGACCGAGGAACCCTTGCGGCCGGCGAGCGCGCGCCCGACCCGGCGTTGTTCGGCCGCGAGGTCGGCCCGGCGCACGATCTCGTACGCCACGACGACCGACAGCACGATGATGCCCTGCATGATCGTCGCGATCTCCTTGGACACGTTGATCTGCTCCAGCGACACCGCGGAGGTGTCGAGGAACGCCCACAGCAGCGCGCCGAGCGCGATGCCGCCGGGGTGGTTGCGGCCGAGCAACGCGACCGCGATGCCGGTGAAGCCGTACATCTGGGTCGCGGTGATGCCGTAGCTGTAGTCGCGGCCGAGCAGCTCCGGCATGGCGACCAGGCCGGCCACGCCACCGGAGAGCAGCATCGCGATCAGCGTCATCTTCTTGGCGTTGACGCCACCCGCGGCGGCCGCGGTGGTCGACTCGCCGGACGCCTTGAGCTCGAAGCCGAACCGCGTGCGGTTGAGCATGAACCAGTAGGCCCCGCCGACGATCGCGGCGATGAAGACGAACCCGAAGAGCGTGCCCGAGCCGAGCGGGATGCCGGGGATCCGGCCCGACGGCTCGATCACGCGGGTGCCGATGTTGTTGCCCCGCTGCACGCCGAACTGGTCGGCGTTGATGAGGAAGGCGATGATGCCGGCGACGATCGCGTTGAGCATGATCGTCGAGATGACCTCGCTGACCCCACGGGTCACCTTGAGGATCGCCGGGATCGCCGCGTAGGCCATGCCCGCGACGACCGCGACCAGCAGGATCGCGACCACGTGGATGACCGGCGGCAGCTTCATCGCGCCGCCCGCGATGGCGGCGACGACGGCGGCGAAGCGGTACTGGCCCTCGACCCCGATGTTGAAGAGGTTCATCTGGAAGCCGATGGCGACGGCGAGCCCGGACAGGTAGTACACGGTCGCGAGGTTCACGGTGTCGACCGCGGTCGAGCCCTTGAACATCTGGCCGATCATCGTGCCGTACGCCTGCAGCGGGTCGGCGCCGGAGACGATCAGCGCGATCGCCGACAGCAGCACGGCGAAGACGATCGCCAGCAGCGGCGGCAGCAGTTTCGTGCGCCAGGAAGTCATTCGCCGTCACCCACTGTGTCGTTTTCGGCGCCGGTCATCGCCGAGCCCAGTTCCTGCGGCGTCACGGTGGCGGGGTCGGCCTCGGTGACGAGGCGCCCGCGCAGCATGACGCGGATCGTGTCGGACAGGCCGATCAGCTCGTCGAGGTCGGCGGAGATGAGCAGCACGGCGAGGCCGGCGGCCCGGGCCTGACGGATGTTCTCCCAGATCAGCGCCTGCGCGCCGACGTCGACCCCGCGCGTGGGGTGCGACGCGATGAGCAGCACCGGGTTGCCCGAGAGCTCGCGCCCGACGATCAGCTTCTGCTGGTTGCCGCCCGAGAGCGCCGCGGCCGGGACGTCGATGCCCGGTGTGCGGACGTCGTAGTCGCGGACGATCCGCTCGGTGTCGGCGCGGGCGCCGGCGATGTCGAGCAGCTGGCCCTTCGAGACCGGTTCGCGGGTCTGGTAGCCGAGGATCCGGTTGACCCACAACGGTTGCGTGAGCAGCAGGCTGTGCCGCGTGCGGTCCTCGGCGATGTAGCCGATGCCCGCCTCACGCCGGGCGAGCGTGCCCGCCTTGGTGATGTCGCGGGCCTTGCCGTCCGCGTCGACCAGTTCGATCGTGCCGCCGGTCGGCTTGCGCATGCCCATGATGGTCTCGACCAGCTCGGTCTGGCCGTTGCCCTCGACGCCGGCGACGCCGAGCACCTCACCGGCGTGCACGGTGAAGGAAATGTCGTCGAGCGCGTTGCGGTCCGAGCCCTCGGCGCCCAGGGTGAGCCCGGTCAGCCGCAGCACGTCCCGGTCGGTGACGGTGGACTCGCGGGTCTCCGGGCTGGGCAGCTCGGAGCCGACCATCATCTCCGCGAGCTGGCGGGAGGTGATGGTCTTCGGGTCGGCGGTGCCGACGGTGGTGCCGCGCCGGATCACCGTGACGGTGTCGGCGATCGCGCGGACCTCGTCGAGCTTGTGCGAGATGAAGAGGAACGTGTAGCCGCCGTCCTTCATCTCCCGCACGGTGTCGAAGAGCGCGTCGACCTCCTGCGGGACCAGCACCGCGGTCGGCTCGTCGAGGATGATGATCTTCGCCCCCCGGTAGAGCACCTTGACGATCTCGACGCGCTGGCGGTCGGCGACGCCGAGCTCCTCCAGCAGCGTCTCCGGCTTGGCGTGCAGGCCGGTGCGCTCGGCGAGCTCGGCCAGCCGCGCGCGGGCGGCGCGGCCGATGCCGTGCAGGCCCTCGGCGCCGAGGAAGACGTTCTCGCCGACGGTCAGGTTGTCGGCGAGCATGAAGTGCTGGTGCACCATGCCGATGCCGGCGCGGATGGCGTCCTGCGGGTTGCGCAGCTTCACCTCTTCGCCGTTGATCGCGATGGTGCCCTCGTCCGGCGGCTGCATGCCGTAGAGGATCTTCATCAGGGTGGACTTGCCGGCGCCGTTCTCGCCACAGATGGCGTGCACCTCGCCGGCGGCGACGGTGAGGTTGACGTCGGAGTTGGCCACCACGCCGGGAAAGCGCTTGGTGATCCCGGTCAGCTGGACGGCGGGGGCGCCCCGGTCGGGGACGGCCTCGGCCGGGGCCTCGGCTGTGCTCATGGGCGGGAGAATTCCATATCTCGTGTAAACGCGTGAGGGGCCCGGAGGAGAAATCCTCCGAGCCCCGGACACGTTGTGCGCTACTTCTGCGGCTTGTCCGAAACGGTGATGGCACCCGAGATGATCTGGGCCTTGTACCCGTCGAGGACGTCCTTGATGTCGTCGACCTTGCCGCCGGAGGTGGCGTAGCCGACGCCGTCGACCTTGAGGTCGAACCGCTTCGGCAGGACGCTCAGGTCGCCCTTGGCAACGGCCTGGATGTAGTCGAACACCGCGACGTCGACGCGCTTGAGCATGGACGTGATGATGACGTCCTTGTCGGCCGCGACGGTCTTCTGGTTGTACTGGTCGGAGTCGACCCCGATGGCCAGCGCGTTGCCCGCCTTCGCCGCGTCGAACACGCCCTTACCCGAGGCGCCCGCGGCGTGGTAGATGACGTCCGCGCCCTTGGCGATCTCGGCCGCGGCCTTCGCGTTGCCCTTCGGCGGGTCCTGGAACCCGGAGAAGTCGCCGGCCGGGGTGAGGTACTCGTCCTCGATCTTGATCTTGGACGAAACCGTCTTCGCGCCCTGCAGGAAGCCGGCCTCGAACTTCTGGATCAGCGGGGTGTTGACACCGCCGACGAAGCCGATGTGGCAGTTCTTGCTCTTGTACGCGGCGGCGACGCCGGCCAGGAACGAGCCCTGCTCCTCGGCGAAGACCAGCGGCGTCACGTTCGGCAGCTGGATCGAGTCGTCGTCGACGATGGCGAACTTGGTGTTCGGGTACTTGGCCGCGACGGCCTTGACCGAGTCCGCGTAGGCGAACCCGACCGCGACGATCGGGTTCAGGCCCGAGGAGGCCATCTGGTCGAGGCGCTGCTGCTTGGCCGACTCGGCCTCGCTGGCGCTGGCGGTGCTCTCGTTGACCGTGGTCACGCCGAGGTCGCTCTTCGCCTTGTCGGTGCCCGCGGCGGCGGCGTCGTTGAACGACGCGTCGCCCCGGCCGCCGACGTCGAAGGCCAGGCCGATCTTCAGCTGGCTGCCGTCGACCTTCCCCCCGGCCGCGGCCGAGCTGCTGGCGGCGGCGGGTGCCGCGGGCGGCTTCTGCGCGGTGACGCAGTCGGAACCGCCCGTCGAGGCCGCGGTGTTGTTCGAGCTGTTACCACCGCCGGAATCCTTGGCGCACCCGGCCAGGGTGAGCACCCCGGCCATGGCCGCGGCGGCCAGCGCGGTTCCACGCATGCGACGCAACGTGTGTCTCCCTCCCCGCTGATCCAGCGGATGGTCAAGGGCACGACCCGGCCCTACTGCCGGGTCGACCGCCAGACCGTACCCGCCGGACCGGAAGGCGCCATAGGAAAGGCACGCTACGTAACACAAACGTTTACTCACGAGTCGCGCGCGCGACGAACTGGACACCGAACGTGATCATCACGGCACCCCAGCGGAGCTTTCGCTGTTTCAGTGCCGGTCGCGGGCACCCGAAAGGCCGTTGTGTGTCACTGAGTGTGCCGGGCTGACCGAAGAATGGGCCAGCCCGGTCACTCTGTGAGATGACAGGGAATCAGCCACAGGTGAGCCGCGCGGCGGCCCAGTCGCTGCGGTCGTAGGAGTTGCCGTCCCCGCCGTCGGTGACGACGAGCCGCAGGTACTTGGCCCCGTGGAGGTCCGCGGCAAGGGGCACCGCCGGGTCCTGCCACGTACGCACGCCGGTCGAAGCGGCCTTCACTCCGTCCGCGTACACCTCGAACGTCGCCGAACCCTGCTTGTTCGTCGCCTCGCGCTCGTCGTCGACACCGACGTCCGTGGTGAACGCCGTGCAGCGCCCGCCCAGGTAGAAGACGACTTCGCTGGGCGCGTGCGCCCCGAGGCCCTTCGGGTAGACCACGCCGTTGATCGTCAGCGGCTTGCCGTCGCCGGCCGGGATGCTGCCGTTGGACATGTCCCGCTCCACCGGGCCGTAGCCGTTCTTCTCCGCCGCCCACCGCAGGTCGCTGGCCCACGCCTCCGTCGTGGGCGGCGCCACCGGCACGGTCAGCTGCTGTTCACCGGACCAGGTGACCTGCCCGAACCCGAGCGCACGGTAGGTGACGCCGCCGCGCAGCACCGCCGTCGTGCCCTCGGTGCCGGCGGGTGGAGTCACCCGCCAGCGCCCTTCGGCCCGCTCGTCGGTCCCGAGCACGACGGCCCGCGGCCGCGCCACCTGCTCGACCCGCCAGCCCGCCGGTGCGGTGAGCGTCACGCGCGGGTCGAACACCGGCACCCGGGCTTCGTCGGTCGCGGACACCTTGACCTCGAAGGGCTGCCCGGCGGGGGTGATCTCCCCCGGGACGCCCGGTACCGACGCGACGACCTCGACGCCGGTGCTCACCAGCGGCGCGTTCCGCCACCACGAGCCGCCCGCGTGGACCCGGTAGACGACCGTGGCGTGCGGCGGGACGACCGCGGAGAGCCGGCCGGCCGTCTGGAGGTCGCGGTGCGCCCAGAGGTCGCGGGCGGTGTACCCGGCCGCGTTCGGCAGCCCGGCGGCGGCCGCGGTGGTGCCGATCGTGGCGCTCGAGGTCGTCTCGTTGAACAGCGCGATCGCCACGTCGCCGCCCGCGAGGGGCTTGGCGAACACCCAGTGTCCGTCCTGGTTGGACACCACGCGCGCCTGGACGCCGAGGCGGTCCTGGTCGAGGGCGATGACCTCGCCGTTGCGCAGGACGTCGAAGTTCGCCGGCGACACCTTGCGCAGGTCGGCCCCGATGAGCAGCGGCGCGGCCATCATCGCCCACAGCGAGAAGTGCGACCGGTACTCCTCGGTCGTCATCCCGCCGTTGCCGACCTCGAGCATGTCGGGATCGTTCCAGCGCCCCGGCCCGGCGTAGGGCGCCAGCGGCGCGTTCGCCTTGAGGATCTGCAGCATCTTGGCCCAGTTGTCCTTGATGTCGCCGGTGGTCCGCCACAGGTGCCCGACGTCGGCGCCCCACGTCCACGGCTTGTTCTCGCCCCACTCGCAGAGCGAGTACACGATCGGGCGGCCGGTCTTCTTCAGCGCGTCGCGCATCTTCGTGTAGCGCTCGAGCGCGGGGCGGCCCTGGTTGTTGCAGTTGTCGTACTTGAGGTAGTCGACGCCCCAGTCCGCGAACGTCTGCGCGTCGACGTCCTCGTGGTCGAGCGCGCCCGGCATGGTCTTGGCGCAGGTCAGCGTGCCCGCGCTGGTGTAGATGCCGAACTTGAGGCCCTTGGCGTGGACGTAGTCGGCCAGCGCCTTGATGCCGCTCGGGAACCGGGCCTTGTTCGCCTGCATGCGCCCGTCGGCGTCCCGCGCCGGCTCGGCCCAGCAGTCGTCGACGTTGACGTACTCGTAGCCGGCGGCCTTGAGTCCTTTGTCGACGAAGATGTCGGCGGTGTCGCGGATCAGCTGCTCGTCGACGGCGCAGCCGGTGGTGTTCCAGTTGTTGAAGCCCATCGGCGGGGTCAGCGCCAGTCCGTCGGGCAGTGCCTGCGCCGGCGTGACCGAAACCACGGGCAGCAGGGCCGCGACGGCGATCACCAGGCCGAGTCGTCGCACCAGAACATCACCCCATCGTGAGAGATCCGATGTTTGCTCGAGCGACGCTAGGGACGTCGCCGATGTTGGTCAATGACACACGAGTACTACCAGCCGTTCGGCGTAAAGCATCAGATATCAGATCTCTCAGTGGTCGGATCTCCGCTCACCGGGACAGCATCGAGTACCCCGCCGCCGAGTGCGCTGCACCACACCGCCGGGTGGCGGTGCGGGAGCGCCGGTGTCTGGTCCATCACAGAGGGGAACCCGGAGGTGAGCCGCCTTCCGGGTGCGGGTCTAGCATCCGATTCATCCAGGCTCGATGACGTTGATCTCGGCACAGCCGCCGTTCCCGCGGCGACAGCGGACCTCACCGGCCACCGGGCGCACAGTCAGACGTTGGAGGCCGTTCACCGATGTCCACCACGGCGAGCACTGCCAGCGGGGCGGGTTCGCCCCCTTCGGGGGCGGGAACGAACACTGCGGCAGGGGCGAGCGATCGGGCGGGTGCCTCACGCCGGCAGGGGACCTTCTACCGGGGCGACCCCGGCATGTGGTCCTGGGTCCTGCACCGCATCACCGGCGTGCTCACATTCTTCTTCCTGTTCGTGCACGTGCTCGACACCGCGCTGGTGCGCGTGTCGCCGAACACCTACGACCAGGTCATCGAGACCTACAAGACGCCGATCGTCAACCTCCTGGAGGTCGGTCTGGTCGGCGCGGTGCTGTTCCACGCGCTGAACGGCATCCGCGTCATGCTGGTCGACTTCTGGTCGAAGGGCCCGCAGCTGCAGAAGGCCATGACGTGGGTGATCGGCGTGGTCTGGGTCGTGGTGATGGTCCCCGGTGCGTTCTTCATGCTGAAGCGCACCGCCGAGACGCTCTTCGGGGGTAACTGACATGGCCGACCTCGCGCTCGCCAACCCCCGCACCCCGAAGCGCCCGGCCGCGCGCCGGAGCAACTTCGAGCTCTACAGCTGGCTGTTCATGCGGATCTCCGGCCTGGCGCTGGTCATCCTGGTGCTCGGCCACCTGCTGATCATGAACATCCTCGACGGCGGCGTGCACCGGATCAACTGGGGCTTCGTGGCCGGCCGCTGGGCCTCGCCGTTCTGGCAGTTCTGGGACCTGGCCATGCTCTGGCTCGCCGAGATCCACGGCGGCAACGGGCTGCGCACGATCATCGACGACTACGCCCGCAAGGACAGCACGCGGTTCTGGCTGAAGATCCTGCTGTACGTCTCGATGGTGCTGATCCTGGCCGTCGGCACCATGGTGATCTTCACGTTCGACCCGAACATGCCCGCGAACTAACGCCGTATCTACTTCGGAGTTCTCCCACCATGCAGTTCCACAAGTACGACGTGGTGATCGTCGGCGCCGGCGGCGCCGGCATGCGCGCGGCCATCGAGTCCGGCCAGCGCGCCCGCACCGCGGTCCTCACCAAGCTCTACCCGACCCGGTCCCACACCGGCGCGGCCCAGGGCGGCATGTGCGCCGCGCTGGCGAACGTCGAAGAGGACAACTGGGAGTGGCACACCTTCGACACGGTCAAGGGCGGCGACTACCTCGTCGACCAGGACGCCGCGGAGATCATGGCCAAGGAGGCCATCGACGCGGTGCTCGACCTGGAGAAGATGGGCCTGCCCTTCAACCGCACGCCCGAGGGCAAGATCGACCAGCGCCGCTTCGGCGGGCACACGCGTGACCACGGCAAGGCCGCGGTCCGCCGCGCCTGCTACGCCGCGGACCGCACCGGCCACATGATCCTGCAGACGCTGTACCAGAACTGCGTCAAGTACGGCACGGAGTTCTTCAACGAGTTCTACGTGCTCGACCTGATCCTGTCCGAGGACGCGGACGGCAATCCGGTGGCCTCCGGTGTCGTCGCCTACGAGCTGGCCACCGGCGAGCTGCACGTCTTCCAGGCGAAGTCGATCGTGTTCGCCACCGGCGGCGCGGGCAAGATCTTCAAGACGACGTCGAACGCGCACACCCTCACCGGTGACGGCCTCGGCATCATCTTCCGCAAGGGCCTGCCGCTGGAGGACATGGAGTTCTTCCAGTTCCACCCGACCGGTCTGGCCGGGCTGGGGATTCTCATTTCCGAAGCCGTCCGCGGCGAGGGCGGGATCCTGCGCAACGCCTCCGGCGAGCGGTTCATGGAGCGCTACGCCCCCACCATCAAGGACCTCGCGCCCCGCGACATCGTGGCGCGCTCGATGGTGCAGGAAGTGCTGCAGGGCCGGGGTTGCGGCCCGAACAAGGACTACGTGGTCCTCGACGTCACGCACCTGCCGGTCGAGGTCCTCGAGACCAAGCTGCCGGACATCACCGAGTTCTCCCGGACGTACCTGGGTGTCGACCCGGTCAAGGAGCCGGTGCCGGTGTTCCCGACCTGCCACTACGTGATGGGCGGGATCCCGACCAACGTGCACGGCGAAGCGTTGCGGGACAACGAGAACGTCATCCCCGGCCTGTACGCGGCGGGCGAGGTCGCCTGCGTGTCCGTGCACGGCTCGAACCGCCTGGGCACGAACTCGCTGCTGGACATCAACGTGTTCGGCCGCCGTGCGGGCATCGCGGCCGCGGAGTACGCGCTCGCGCACGAGCACGTCGAGCTGCCGGAGAACCCGACCCAACTGGTGGAAGAGCAGCTGTCGGGCCTGCTGTCGGAGCACGGCGACGAGCGCGTCGCCGACATCCGCAAGGAAATGCAGCAGACGATGGACTCGCACGCGTCGGTGTACCGGACCGAGGACACGCTGAAGCAGGCGCTGACCGACGTCCAGGCGCTGAAGGAGCGCTACCAGCGGATCACGGTGGCGGACAAGGGCAAGCGGTACAACACCGACCTGCTGGAAGCCGTCGAGCTGGGCTTCCTGCTGGAGCTGGCCGAGGTCCTGGTCGTGGGCGCGCTGGCCCGCAAGGAGTCCCGCGGCGGCCACGCCCGCGAGGACTACCCGAACCGCGACGACACGAACTTCATGCGCCACACCATGGCCTACAAGCAGGGCTCTGGTCTGTCGTCCGACATCCGGCTGGACTACAAGCCGGTCACCTTCACCCGCTACGAGCCGATGGAGCGGAAGTACTGATGACTACGGCCACTGAATCTCCTGCGGCTTCTGTTTCGGACGAGCACACGCCGATCACGGTCACGCTGAAGATCCTCCGGTTCAACCCGGAGGTGGATTCGGAGCCGCACTGGGAGTCCTACGACGTCCCGGCCCAGCGCACCGACCGGCTGCTGAACCTGCTGTTCTACGTCAAGGACTACATCGACGGCACGTTCTCGTTCCGCCGCTCCTGCGCGCACGGCGTGTGCGGGTCCGACGCGATGCAGATCAACGGCATCAACCGCCTGGCGTGCAAGGTCCTGATGAAGGACCTGCTGGAGAAGGACGGCAAGAAGACCACGATCACGATCGCCCCGATCAAGGGCCTGACGACGTTGAAGGACCTCTACGTCGACATGGACCCGTTCTTCGAGGCGTACCGGGCGATCAAGCCGTACCTGATCACCTACGGCAACGAGCCGACGCGCGAGCGCATCCAGTCGCAGGCGGACCGCGACCGCTTCGACGACACGACGAAGTGCATCCTGTGCGCGTGCTGCACATCGTCCTGCCCGGTGTACTGGAACGACGGCTCGTACTTCGGCCCGGCGGCGATCGTGAACGCCCACCGCTTCATCTTCGACTCCCGTGACGAAGGGGCGGAGGAGCGCCTGGACATCCTGAACGACGGCGAGGGTGTGTGGCGCTGCCGCACGACGTTCAACTGCACGGACGCATGCCCGCGCGGCATCCAGGTGACGAAGGCGATCCAGGAAGTGAAGCGGGCGCTGCTGTTCAAGCGCGTGTGAGTCACATAGAACGAAAGGCCCTCCGGCGGGGTTTCCGCCGGAGGGCCTTTTCTTTTGTCCGGGGCACAGGCAGACCGCCGGCCGGGAGCGCAAGGCAACAAACGACGTCACCAGACCTCCCCCGCCCCTCATCCCAGCTGTCCCTTCAGTCGGCGGTCGGGTTTGTCAAGGCACGCTTTCCCGCCTTGACGAACCC
>NZ_JBSGAI010000084.1:0-23254 GCF_053600695.1 Amycolatopsis sp. NPDC005003
CGCAACCGCCACTGCCACCCCAAGCGCCACTTCGCCGTCAACTCCAAGATCCGCCGACCGGATTACCTACCCAACGTTGCTTGATACGGCACTAGCTTCTCGCCCAGCTTCGGGTCCGGGTCGTCGGAGATGTCGAACGACTCGAACCTGTCGACCAGCGGCAGTCCGATCCGGTCGATTTCGAGGTGTGCCGGGTGGTTCATCATGGCGTCGTAGCCTTCGACGTCCTCGAGTACGGAAATCGCGCCGTAATCGTGCTCGCCGCCGAAGACGCGGCCGACGACGAACGACTTGATGGACGGGATGGCTCGGCTCGCCCTGCGCATGCCCTCCAGACCTGCCGCCACCTCGTCCTCCGTGACGTCGGGCTTGAGGGTGAAACGAATGCCGTGGTAAATCATCGAAGCTGTCCTTTCCGTTGGTGTCACTGAGGGTCATGCGGATGCGAAGGCCGCCGCGTGGTCGCGTGCGAAATCGGCGAGATCACGTGCGGGCCGTCCGGTGAGGTCCGTGACGGCGGTGTGCACCTCGGCGGCTTCACCTCGGGCGTAGTGGGCGTAGTCCTCGACGAGGCCGTCGAGCTGCCACGGCGGGACGATTCCCGCCAGCGCGGCGGCGAACTGCTCCGCGGAGACGTCGACGAACGTGATGTCCCGCCCGACGGCGATCGAGAGTTCGCGGGCGATCTGGTCGTGCGTCACCGCGCGGGGTCCGGTCAACGTGTAGGTGCGGCCGGCGTGCCCCGTGCCGGTCAGCACGGCAGCGGCGGATTCGGCGATGTCCCTCGCGTCGACGAGGCTCACGGCGGCATCGCCGATCGGTGCGGCGAAGAAACCTTGTGCGGCGATCATTCCGGCGAAGCCGAACAGCCCCTGCATGAAGAGATTGGGGCGCAGCACCGTGTGGTCCAGGCCCAGTTCGTGCACGTGGGCTTCGACCGCGGCGTGCCAGCGCAGGAACCGCACCGGGGAGTCCGCGCGTGCCGCGTACTGCGACAGCAGCACGAGCCGGCTCACCCCGGCCTGCCGGGCGAGGTCGGCGAACCGGATTTGCAGCGTTGCCGCGTCCTCCGCCGACGGACTGTTGAGGAAGACCGCGTCCACGCCCTGCAACGCGGCGGCGACGGATTCCGGGTCGTTCAGGTCGGCCGTGACGTTTTCGGTGTTCTCCCCGTGGGCAGCCGGCCGGCCGGGGTTGCGGGTCATCGCGCGGACGGTGGCGCCGCGGGCCTGCAGGGCGGGTACCAGGGCGGAGCCGACCGTTCCGGTCGCACCGGTCACGAGCACGGTGGGGGTGTTCAGCGAGTTCATCGTGTTGTCCGTTCTCTGTTTCGCCGGGGCGGTTATCGGTGGGTTCGTCCGGAGGGGAAGAGCGACAGCACGAGGGCGACGATGATGCCCGAGGCCGCACCCAGGAACGCGGTCGTGAAGTCGATGCTCCGGTCGGTGGCGGTGGTGCTGATGGCGGCGAGCCCGACGAGACCGGCGAGCCCGACGGCGCCGCCCAGCTGCTGTGCGGCGCTGATCAGTCCGCTGAGCAGGCCGGCCTCACCTTCGGTCGCGTCGCGCACCGACATCGCGGTGGCGTTGACCGCGCTGAGCCCCAAGCCGCCGCCGATCAGCACGAACGCGCCCAGCAACGACGCGGAGAACCCGCTGCTCGTCAGATCGAACGCCAGCCACAGCAGGCCGGCCAGCAGCACGGCGAGGGAGACCGGCAGCGCGCGGGCCGGACCGATCAGCTTCGCGACCAGCGGCGCGAGCACGCTGCCCACGATGATCATGGCGGCGAGGGGGAGCTGGCTCATCCCGGTCTCCAGCGGGCTCATCCCGAGCACCTCTTGCTGGTACGGCGGCAGGAGGAAGAACAAGCTCGTCAGAGTGCCGCCGACCAGCAGCATCACGAGGTTCGCCAGGACCACCGGCTTCCGGCCGAAGACGCCGAGCGGCACGAGCGGGTGCGCGGAGCGTCGCTCGACGCCCACGAACGCGACCAGGAACGCGACGCCGGCCGCGATACCGCCGAGGACGAGCGGCGAGCCCCAGCCGGCTTCCGGGACCGAGATCATGCCGAGCGCGAGAGCGGAGACCCCGGCCGTGATCGTGACCGCGCCGAACGTGTCGAAGTGTCCGGACCGGACCGGAACGGACGGCACCGAGCGCCACACGATGACGGCTCCGAGGACGCCTAACGGCACCGGGGTCCAGAAGACCGACTCCCAGCCCAGCGTCCCGGTCAGCGAGCCACCGAGGAAGACACCGACCAGACTGCCGGCACCGGCGACGGCGCCCCAGATGCCCATCGCGCGAGTACGTTCGCCACGGGATGGGTACAGAGCGAGCACGAGCGAGAGCGCGGCAGGCATGACCAACGCGGCACTGATGCCCTGCCCGATCCGGGCGGCGATCAACATCCCGCCGCTCGTCGCGACCGCGCACACGACCGAGCTCAGCAGGTACGCGCCCATTCCGGTCAGGAACACCTTCCGGCCGCCGAGCAGGTCCGCGAGGCGGCCACCCAGCAGCAACAGGCCGGCGAGCGGCACCAGATAGCTGTCGATCACGAGTGTCAGCTGGATGTCCGTGAGCGCGAGGCCCGCACGGATCGTGGGCCCGGCGAGGTTCACCATCGCGCTGTCGAGGACGACCAGGAACATGGCGGTCGCCAGGCCGGCCATCGCGACCCCACGCGACATCCGTGGGCGAGTGACCGCCCCGGGGTCCATGACAAGGCTGCTCATCATTTCGTCCTTCCCCGTGAATTCATCGTTTCGGCTGGCAGAGGAGGTGCTGAGGCAATGGTCGCGTGAGTACGCCCGCGCTCGCGTCGGTGACGGTTGCCTAGATCCCTTCACCTATCGCCGGAGAGCTGATGCCGTAGTGGTGGCACCACGCCTATCGTTGGCACCATGCCTACGCAGTCCGCTCGTTCGCTGGTCGGCAGGCACGACGAGACCGGTCGCCTCGGGGCGTTGATCGCCGCCGCGGAACGCGGGCAGGGCGGTGCGCTCGTCGTCCGTGGGGAACCTGGCATCGGCAAGAGCGCCCTGCTGGACCACGTCGAACACGCGGCCGCGGGGAAGGTCCGGATCATCCGTGCGTCCGGGTCGGAATTCGAGGGCGAGCTCCCGTTCGCGGCACTGCACCAGCTGTGCCTTCCCGTGCTGGCACACGTGGATGAACTGTCCGCCTCCTACCGCGACGCGCTCCGGATCGCGTTCGGGTTGGCCGATGGCGCGCCGGACGTGTTCCGCGTCGGCCTCGCCGCCCTCGAACTGCTGGCCACGGCGGCCAGGGAACGTCCGCTGCTCTGCCTCGTCGACGACGCGCACTGGGTGGACACCGCGTCGGCGAAGGCATTGACTTTCCTGGCGAGGCGCATCGTGGCCGAGCCGATCGCGATGGTGTTCGCCGCTCGCGACCAGGAAGCCGTCCCCGGCTTTGACGAGCTTCCCGGGCTGACGGTCGAGGGCCTGGACGACGCGCACGCCCGCGCGTTGCTGGCCGAGGAGAAGACCCGGACGCTCGACGAGCGGGTGCGCGAACGCCTTCTAGCCGAGGCACGCGGTAACCCACTGGCGCTGATCGAGTTGCCGAAGGCCGGCGGCTTCGCGCTGCCTACGCCGTCGCCGGTCGTGAGCCGGATCGAGTGGAGTTTCCAGGCCAGGCTGGCGGACCTGCCCGCGGACGCGCGGCTGCTGCTGATCCTCGCGAGCGTGGAACCGACCGGAGACGCGAGTCTACTGTGGACAGCGGCGAAGCTGCTGGACGTCGACGTGCCCGCCGCGAGCCGGGATTCGGCGGCATCCGGGCTGGTGGAGTTCGACGCGCGGGTACGGTTCTGCCACCCGCTGGCGCGCTCGGCGGTGTACCGGGCGGCCGAACCCGCCCAGCGGCACGCGGCACATCGGGCCTTGGCCGAGGTCACTGATCCGGTCACCGCACCGGACCGGCGGGCATGGCACCGCGCCCAGGCCACCACCAGCCCGGACGAAGACGTCGCCGCCGAGTTGGAGGCATCGGCCTCGCGTGCGCAGGCGCGTGGTGGGGCCGGCGCCGCCGCCGCGTTCCTCGAACGTGCCGCGGCGCTCTCGCTCGACCCGGACAAGCGGACCGACCGCACGCTCGCGGCCGCGCGGGCCACGCTCGACACCGGTGCGGCGGACGCGGCGGCGGACCTGCTCTCCAGCATCGACACCGGGTCGCTCGACGATCTCCGGCACGTGTCCGTCGACCTGTTGCGCGGGAAGATCGCGTTGGTCGGCGGTGCGGACGGGGCCGACAGCGGCCCGGACCTGATCTTGCGCGCCGCCCGGCGGCTCGCCGAACACGACCCGGCGCGTTCGCGCGGATATTTCGTGGCCGCGGCGGAGATGGCGATGGCCGTCAGCCGGATCACCGGTGTCATGGACCGGGTGCTCGACGCGGCGCGCACGGCCCCGCCGGCGGCGGAGCAACCGGACCTCCTCGACGGGCTGATCCTGCTGCGCACCAAGGGACACCGCGAAGGCGTGCCCGTGCTCAAGCGGGTCCTCACCGGCAAGGGTGCCGACTGGACGCACGCGCCGGGGCTGACCACCGTGCTCGCGGGCGAGCTGTGGGACTTCGACCTGCACGCCGCGGTCGTCGACTGGCTGGTGCGGACCGGGCGGAACACCGGCTCGCCGATCACCATCCGTCTCGGCCTTTCGCAAGTGGCGTTGGCCGCGGTGCTCACCGGTGACTTCGGGAAGGCCATGGCCGCGATCGCCGAAGAGGAAGCGATCGCCGACGCCGCCGGCGACGTACCTCAGATGTACCCGAGGGTGTACCTGGCGGCGATGCGCGGCAGGCGCCGGGAGGCACGCGAGGAGTTCGCCGACGCGAAGAGCCGTGGCACCGGTCAACTGCTCACCAACGTCCAGTGGGCCACCGCCGTGCTGGGCAACGGAACCGGTGACTACCACGACGCGCTGCAGGCAGCCACCAACGCCACGGAGGCCGGCGATCTCTTCGTCTCCGGCTTCGCGCTGCCCGAACTGGTGGAGGCGGCGGTCCGCTGCGGGGAGAAGGCCGTCGCAACCTCCGCGCTGGCCTCGCTCGTCGAACGCACCGAACCCGCCGGCACCAGCACGGCACGCGGCATCGCCGCCGGCGCGACAGCGCTCGTCACCGACGCCGAGGACGACCACCGGGAGGCCATCGAGCGACTGGCCGGCAGCCCACTGGCGCCACACCGCGCCCGGGCGCACCTGCGCTACGGGGAATGGCTGCGCCGCGCGGGCCGCCGCCGCGACGCACGTGAACACCTGCACACCGCACACGAACAGCTGTCGGAGATCGGCATGGAGGCGTTCGCCGAACGCGCGGCGAACGAGCTGCGCGCGACCGGCGAGGTGGCCCGCCGCCGCACCGAGCACACGTACGACCAGCTGACCATGCAGGAGACGCACATCGCGCGACAGGTCGCCGCGGGCGCGACCACGAAGGAAGTCGCCGCGAACCTGTACCTCAGCCCCCGCACCATCGACGCCCACCTGCGCAACGTCTTCCGCAAACTCGGCGTCACCTCCCGCAGGCAGCTCAAAGACCTCCCGGACCTCGCCTAGTACCCGCTTGGCCGCGAACGCGGGTAGGCGATTCTCACCGACGCGAACAGCGGGCCCGCCAGGCACCCTTGTGTCACCGCGAAGCCGATCGGAGGACCGGCCGCCGGGACAGGGAAGGCGAGCACATGAGCACCGAAATCGACCTGAGCGCACCGGTCGTCGTCCGTCGCGAAACCGTCATCAACGCACCGCTGCACCGTGTCTGGCAACTGCACACCGACGTGCCATCCTGGCCACGGTGGCAGCCGGACATCACCGCCACACAGGCCGACTGTCCACTGACGACGGACACCACGTTCCGCTGGAGCACCGGGGGCCTGGACATCGAGTCCACCGTGTACGAAGTGGAGGAGCCACGCCGGATCGTCTGGGGCGGCCCCGCCCACGGAATCACCGGAATCCACCTGTGGACTTTCGACGCGACCGGTTCCGCCGTGCGCGTACGCACGGAGGAATCCTGGGACGGCGACCCGGTTCGCGCTGACATCCCGTTCATGCGGGCCGCCCTCGACCAATCCCTCACCGCCTGGCTCAACCACCTGAAGAAGGCGGCGGAAAACCCAAGCTGAGAACCGTTTGCGCAGGTCATTCCCTGCTTCACCCGAAACCTCGACACCGTCGCCCCCGCACCTCGATGGCCGAGCTGACGGCGGGGTCGGTGCCTGCCGGGCCTGTTCAGCCGTCGATGGCCCGGGCCGCGGCGGCGATCGGCTCGAGCGCCGCGATCAGCTCGTCGAGTTGATCCGTGGTGAGTACGTCGTACGCCGGTGTCGCCAGCTCGTCGGTGAGGGCCTCGATCCGCTTGCCGGTGTCCCGGCCGGATTCGGTGAAACCGCCGGCGGGGTCCACGAGTCCGCGGCCGCGCAGCCCGTCGACGACGGCGGCCAGCTGCGCCTGGGGGAGGTGGTGGGTCCGGCCGAACTCCTCCGCCTTCATGCCGAGGGAGAGGGCGAGCAGGACGTGGGCCTCGGTGCCGCCGATGCCGTGGGCGAGGAGGGCGGCGTTGTGGCCGTCTCCGCGGTGCTCGCGCAGGAGCGTCGCCGCGTGCCAGAGCCTGGCCACCGGCTCCTCGGGCACGGCGAGCGTCCGGAGCCCGGCGTAGAGCGCTCGGCCTTCGGTCGGTGCGCTGAGGGCTGCTCGGGTGGCGAGATCGGCGGCCCGGACCAGGCCGGGGGAGCCGGCGAGTTCTCCGAGCGCCGGCCGCAGCGCGGCGGCACTGGCTTGCTCGCGCACGGCGATCGCCTCCTGCGGGCTGGTCTTCCCCCAGACCCACGGGATGTGGCGCGCCACTTCGCCGTTGGCGAAGTTGTAGAAGACCGCGTGCACGACCTCGGCCGATGCCGGCCCCAGTGGTGCGGCCCGGCCCGCGAAGTATCCGTCCCGGTAGTTGCGCATGCCGAGGGCCAGGAACGCCTCGGTCGGCCCCCGGGAGAAGGTGATGGTCGCGATCGGCTCGAGGAGCTCGAACATGCGGTGGACCTCGGCCGGTGAATGCGGCATCGGTCGTCATCTCCTGCGGTCGTGACGGCGCCCTGGTGAGCGACCTCTCGACCTGGCGTCGAACGACGCGGGCCGGATTCGACCACTCCGGGTCGATTCGGCCCTCGTCTACTCCGTGAACATGGTCATCGACCGAACCCGGTCGAAACGTCGGGCGGCCAGGTCTTCGTGGCGGATCAGGAAGCGGCCGACGTGGACCTGGTCCGCCACCTGGAACTGGGCCAGGGGTATCCACTCGCTCATCAGCCGGGTTGTCTCCTCCTCCACGAGCCGGTCGCGGTCCGGCACGTCGTGCGCGATCGAGTCCTCCGCCATGCCGTACTCGGCGGTTTCGCCGATGCCCAGCTCCATCGAATAGCCGCCGAGGTAGAGATCGGCGCCCGTCGTCACCTGCGGCCAGAGCTCCTTGAACACGGTGCGGAGATCTTCGAGGTGAGCGGTGTCGCCGACCTGCAGCCGGACGACGTCCGACTCGAACTCGAGGTTCTCGGGTTCGTCGAACCAGCCCGGCATCTCCGGCTGGACCAGAGCGACGAGGTCGGACTGCGGCCGGAGGAAACCCGCTTCGAACCAGTCGTCGTCGTGGGGCGGTGGCTGGTGAACCTGCACGGTGGCGGCGCCGGCCGGAAGGTGGACGACCCGGGCGAACTCGTGCTCGTCGTCCGCGTGCAGCGCGTGCTCGTGCGCCAAGAAGAACAGCAGCGACCCGTCCGCCGGGAGTTCGAGGCCGTCGACCCGAGGCAGCTTCGCGCAGTCGAGCGAGGCGATGAACGGAAGCGGCAACCGGCCCAGGCCGCTGATGTCGGCGTACGGCCATTCCGTGCCGGCCGGCAGGCGGGGCAGCCCGCCGTTCTGTCCGACCACGCCACCGTGCCGCTCGGCCGATCCGATGCCGTACCGGTTGGCATTGCACGCCCAGATCGCCACCCGGAGAAAACGGCCGATCCGGTCGGCCGCTTCGGCCGGGACGCCGCGCTCGATCGCCGTACTCCGAAGCTGTTCGAGATGGTTCATGGCCGAGCACTCTCGCACAGCCGCCGGTTCGTCCGGTTCCGAGGGCTCCATGACCTCCGATGCCGGATGGGAACGCTCCGTGCACACGGCGGTGACCGACTTTTGGCACCCACCGATGCGGCTGGTCCGGACCTCGGGCACCGGAGCCGGGTCACTCGGTGCTTCGTTGCCGGGTCATCGCGGCGCGTACTCGCGCGCGAAGATCGATCCAGGCACCGATGAAGCTGCCTAGGTCGACGGCCACGCTCTGGCCGGCCAGAGGGGCGAACTCGGCCGGTGCGGAGCGGCCGGGGTGGAACCGGACCGTCACGATGTCGCCGGTTCGGCGCAGCGCGAGGCGGAGTTCCGTGCCCTGGGCGGCGAAGTACAGGTCCGCTTCCCGGCCGTCGACGTCCAGCGCGGTGAAGAGCTCGTCCAGGTGCGGGTAGGGGTAGGGAAGGTCGTCCAGGTCGAGCCGGATCGCGAGGTCGCCGAAGTGGAGGGTCAGCGGCCCTTCGTACTCGGCCACGAACCGGAACAGCGCGCGCATTTCCTCGCTCCACAGCGCGACGTCCTCGTCGCGGTACGCGCGTGGCGTCCCGCGCGGCTCCCAGCCGGCGGTGATCGAGAAGGGCACCATCGAGGTCACAGTATCGGGAAGCTGGAGTCGATCGACCCGTTGGCCAAGCGCACCACGCGGACGCGTTGCACGTCGCTGACCACGCTGCCGTCCGGCTGGAAAACCCGGCCCACCGGGCGGAACATGTCGACGTCGTGGGCGCCCGGGGTGGCCGGCGCGCGTCGCTCCGCCTCGACGATCAGGGCGTTGTCGTAGAACTGGCCGTCCGGCACCCGGCGGCCGCTCTTGCGCACGCTCATCGCCCGGTTCCGGAAGTCGTTGCTGTCGAGGTGGGCACCGTGCTCCTTGTAGGAATGCCCGTAGGAGGGCGACGCCGGATCGCCCCACCGGCCCGGGAAACCGTGCCCCGGAACGTCGGTCAGCGGAGCGAGTACCTTGGGCACCGACGAGCGGGCAACCGCGGATTCGCGGAGCAGCTTGCGCAGATGGGCCGCGTTGCTCGCCCCGGACACCCGCGAGATCGCGGTATCGAGATCGGCCCGCCCGGCGTGGAAGTGCTCCTTCAGGAGCAGCTCGTCGGTGGCGTTGAGGTTGCGCAGCCGTCCGAGCAGGGTCTGGATGGTCTGCACCTGCGCCGCCGTGGCCGTCGTCGGGATGCACGGACTCGCGCACCGGGTCAGGACGTTGCGCACGCGCGGATCCATCTCCCGGAACTGGCGGCGCAGATCGGGGCGCTCCCGGAGCAGCGCCTGCGTCTCTTCGTTGAGGGACTGCTCCCAGGGGCTCAGCGTCGCCTCCAGCGGCGCCCGCTCGGCCTTGGGGGCTTCGCGCATCGCTTGCCGCATGGCCTGTTCCTCGCTCAGCGCGGGGTTGGCGGCCCGGATCCGCTCCGAGCGGGCGCGCAGCGCGCGGACGCCTCTCGCCACGCCCATCGTGGCCAGCTGGAGGAGGATCTGAGACCCGCCCGCGGCGAGCACCCTGGCCATCCGGCCCGCCGCGTGCTGCATCGCGACGGCCGTGCGCGCGGCCAGCACGTCGCGGAACGCGTCGCCCAGCTCGACGAGCTGGCTCAGCACGTCCGCGCCGAGCTTGACCATCAGGTAGACGTCGACCGCGACGTCGACGAACGGGATCATCTGCAGCACGACGATGAGAGCGAGTTCCTTGAGGATCTCCGGGCCGTTCGCGATCAGCCCGTCCAGGACCTCGCCCATCGCCCCGCCCGCGTATCCGGCGGCCACCAGCCAGCGGAACGCCATCGCGACCCGCTCGCCGTCGCCCGCCCCGCCGATCCGCGCGTCCGTGGCGGCCAACGCCGTGTCGAACAGGTCCGAACCCTGCGACCAGCCACTGAGAATGCCCAGCAGCGCCGACAACCCGCCGCCCATACCAGCCAGCAGTGCGGCGTCGGCCAGCCCCAGCGACTCGGTCTGGATGGCCTGCAGCTCGGCCTCCGACATGGCGAGCCGCTCGGCGGAGCGCGCCGGCAGGTCACGCAGGATCCGCTGCTTGTTCTGGACGAAGTCCTGGTAATCGTGGAATTTCGGGACGTACGTGCCGTCGGCGACCGCTTCGGCCACCTGGTTCACGATGCCTTCCCACGTGAAGGCGAAGTTCCCGTAGAACCGCAGCTGGGCCCAGCGGGCCGTGGCACGGGCGAAGTCACCGACGGCGTCGCCCCCGGGCAGCTGGGTGTGGGCGAGGCGCAGCCCGAACCGGCTCAGCCCGGCCAGCTCCGCGAGGGGAACCGGGAGTCCCTTGTCCACCAGCCGTGGCGGCAGCTCGTTCGCCTGGGTGGTGAGAGCCACGAGCTTCGGCTGCAGCTCGGCGAGGACGGCGGCCGGATCGATGCCGAGGGTGAGCGCGGCGTGGACCCGGCCGGACCAGGTGAGCGGAAAACCTTTCGGTGTCGTCGCCATCGCCAGCTCGGCGCCGGCGGGCCCCAACGCGGTGAGCGTGTCCATTTCGGTTCTGGCCAGTTGACGCGCCCGGTCGATGAACTCGTCGACCTGCGCCGGCGTCTCGAACCTGGGATGCGCCCGGAAGCGCAGCAGCAGCGACGCGCGGTTGGCGTTGGCCCGCAAGCCGAGATCGCCGTCCTGCTCGGCGTCCCCCGTCACGGCCTCGATCTCGCGCTCGAGCTTCGCGACCAGCGAAGGATCGCCCTCCGACGTTTCGCCGTCGCGCTGGACCTCCGGTACGCGCTGCGCCGGCAGCTCGTCTTCGTTCTTCTCCGCGCACGCCGAGCAGTCGGTGCACCCCGGCCCACACGCCCGCTGCAGGCCGGCCGGCGACCCGCCGATCATCCGCGACACGACCGCGTTCCCCACCGACCGCTGCAGCCCGACGACGGCGGCCGAACCGAGCGCGAGCGGCCGGGGCGGCAGGACGGTGTGCGGCGACCGGGCCCGGCGTTCACGCGGGCCCGGCTCGGAGGCACCCCTCAGCGCGGAGGAGTGCTGCTCGTGCTGCACCAGCGGTCGCCTTCGTCGAGCATCACTCCAGTGTCCACCGGACGGCCGAGGGCCGGCTGCCCGTTGGGGCAGCGCCACGGGCAGCGAACCGGTCCCGTACGGCCGGTGCGAACGCGGTAGCGGAGGTGGGGCGGATCCCGGCGGCACGTCCTCATCGGCAAGACAGTGCGTGCGGGGTGGCGTGCCGGGCCGGCTGGCTGCTGCGACGAGTCCGGTCTGCGGCAATGGATGGGCAAGGTTGATGTGCCGTTGCGCATGGTTGGCGGTGAACCACGCCTTGCGGTCGCTGCCCACGCCGGCGCCACTGACCCGGACACTGCCACTGGTCGGCGTGCTCAGGTGAGGTGCAGTGGCAGGGTGGTCAGTCCGTTGATCGCGGGCGAGATGATGTGGGTCAGTTGGTCCGGTTCGACAGCGAGGCGCAGGTTCGGGTACCGGGTGAAGAGCCGTTCCAGGCCGATGGTGATCTCCTGTCGGGCCAGTGGTGCGCCGAGGCAGAAGTGGGGGCCCGCGCCGAAGCCGATGTGGCCGCGGTCGTCGCTCGTGATGTCGAAGCGTGCGTCGGCGGCGTCGCTGTTGCGTTGGGCGCCCGCGATCATGGTGGCGATCGGTTCGCCCGCGGGGATGGTGGTGCCACAGATGTCGGTGTCGCGCAGGGTATAGCGCATGTAGACGCATTTGAGCGGCACGTCCCAGCGCAGCCCGGCGTCCACTGTGGACGACCACGGTCGCCGGCCTTCGCGCAGGAGTGCGAGCTGGTCGGGGTGGGTGAGGAGTGCGACGACGGTGTTGGTGATGGCGTTGACGGTGGTTTCGTGCCCCGCGGCGAGGATGAGGTGCAGGGTGCCGAGCAGTTCCGCTTCGGTGAGCCGGTCGCCGTCCAGTTCGTGGATGTCGATGAGGGTGCTGGTGAGGCGATCGTCGGGGTGTTGGCGTTTGTCCTCGATGTGCCGGACGAGGGTGGCTTCGAGGGCGGTTGCCGCGCGGGTCCGTTCGTCGGGGGTGGCGACCGCGTCGAACATCGTGGCGTACTCGTCACGCAGCTCGTCCTGCTCCTCCGGGTCGGTGATCCCGAAGAATTCGCAGATCGTGCGCATCGGCAGGGGATAGGCGTAAGTGGTCTTCAGGTCGACCGGGCCGTCGCCGGCGAGGCCGTCGAGCAGTTCGTCGGCGATCGCGGTCAACCGCGGGACGACGGTGGCGATCCGTTTCTGGGTGAAGGCGTGGCCGAGCAGCCTGCGCAGTCGCAGGTGGTCGGCGCCGTCGGCGTTGAACATGCTCTTCTCGGTGATCAACGTGAGGAACGGCCAGGAAGCGGGGATCTCGCCACGCTGCAGTGCCGCCCAGTGGGCCGGGTCCTTGCCGATGTCCGGGTTCGCCTCCATGATCGTCCTGCTCGCCTCGGCCGAGGTGGTGATCCACGTCCGGACCCCGCCGAACAGCGTCACGGGCACGACCTGGCCGTATCGCCGCAGTTCCGCGGCCTCGACGAACGTCTCCGACGCGGGATCGCATTCATGGACGGGATTGTCGAGGGACAGCCTGCGTTCGGTGAGCGGCATGTGATCTCCAGGAGGTGCCGGTTGTCCTCGAATGACGGCAAGATTTCTCTTCTTGCCGCCGGCAGGCAAGGTGAAATGAAGGGGTTCGGCCTTTTGGGAAGGTGGCGGCCGTCGTCTGCAGTAAGGCGGTTTACGCGAAAAGCCGCGCGTTGTTTCGTCCTTGTTTCGCAAGCGCGTCGTGAAGATATCGCGAGGACCGGGGCGCAGACCTACGCCTGGCTCAGGCTGACGGTGGCCGAGATCGCCACGCGGCCGAGCCCCGCGACGGCGCCCGCCTCTCAGGTCGAACGGGTTCGGACGCTCAGATGGCCGAGGGCGTCCTCGACCACGCGCGCGACGAACGCGGCGTCGAGCGGCTCGCGGGAGAACCAGCGACGGTAGAACAGCGGGCCGGCGACGGCGGCGGTGACGTCGGCCGGCCCGCGATCCGCGGCGAGCTCGCCGCGGGCTCGCGCGCGTTCGGTCACCACGCCGAACGGAGCCATCAACCGGGCGTGCAGATCCGCGTGGAGCCCGGCCAGCTCGGGGTCGCGCTCGGCGGCGTCCACGATGGAGGGCAAGACCGCCGCCCACCGGGCGCTCCGCAGCTGCTCGGCCAACGCCTCGGTCAAGGCGACGAGATCCCCGCCGAAGCTGCCCGTGTCGGGAACCGCGGGCGCCGACCCGATGGTCGAGCACGCCTCGACCAGCAGCGCGGCCCGCGACGGCCAGTGCCGGTAGATCGTGGTCTTGGACACGCCCGAGCGCCGTGACACCTCGTCGATGCTGACACCGCCGATGCCACCCGCCGAGAGCAACTCGTACGTCTGGGCGAGCACCGCCGCCTTGGACCGCTGGACTCGAACGTCGACGAAGTCCCCGGATCGGGCCACGTGGTGATCTCCGTTCCTTCTCCGCACCGAAACAGTACGGTACTGTACCGTACTGTTTCGTGGAGCCGGACGGTCCGGCTCGCCGGGAGCAGCCAGGAGAACGCCTTGAAGCTCGCCTCAGTACGCCTCGTCACCGATGACCTGCCCGCCCTGACCGCTTTCTACTCCACGCTCACCAACACCGAGCCGGTGACCCCCTTCGGGTCCGACTACGCCGAACTGCACACCGACGGCGGCATCATCGCGCTGGCCGACAGCGCGGCGGTCAAGCGTTTCAACAACAACGCCGCCGTGGCCGCCGCCAACCGATCCGCCATCCTCGAATTCGAGGTCGACGACGTCGACGCCGAACGCGCCCGCCTGGGCGACCAGGTCACCGCCTGGGTCCAGGAACCCACCGACCAGCCATGGGGAAACCGGTCGATGCTCCTGCGCGACCCCGACGGCAACCTCATCAACATCTACTCCACCGGACACTGATCGAGTGTGAAATCGGGCCGGGTCCGCCTCAGCGCTGGGGTGCGGTGCCCAGGTGTTGGTGCTGAGGGAGACGCCGCCAGGGGCGTAACCGTCTCCGGCACGCATCCACTGTTCGATGACCGAGAACGAGCCGCCGGTCTGGTGGATGTCGGCCAAGATTACCCACAGGGTGTCGTAGAACCAGTACGCGGGCGCGTCGTCCTTGTTGGCGACGAAGGCCTCCCGAGGCGGGAAGGTGGTGGCGGGGTAGGGGGCGTGATGGTGCGACGACATCGCGGAACCTCTTGGTTGTGGTGGAAAGTCAGTGGGTGATGCCCGCTGCGATACAGGCCTTCACGAGAAGATCGCGATGTGGTCGGTGACGAACTGTTCGAAGTCGCGGGCCGGTCGGCCAGTAGGTCTTCCCCTCGTGCGAAGCCGGGGCGAGGGCGATTTCCGCGGCGACGGCGGCGACGTCCCGCGCGTCGATCATGCCGAGGCGGCCGTCGCCGGCGGCCGAGCCGAAGCTGCTCCCCTTGGCGATCGCCGGGGCCGACATGAAGAAGTTCTGCATGTAGGCGTTGTTGCGCAACAACGTGTAGCCCAGCCCGGACGCGATCAACCCGTTCTCGATCTCGGCCTGGCCGCGCCGCCGGGCGATCGGCGAGTCCGCCGACGCCTTGCTGGTCACCTTCACGACGTGCCCGACGTCGGCCCGGACCGCGCTGTCGACGACGTTCAGCTCCTGGGCGGGTATCGCCGGGCTGACCAGCACCACGGAGGAAACCCCGCGCATCGCCGCGTCGACGGTCGCCGGGACCCCCAGATCACCGGCGACCACCTCCACCTCCGACCGCGCCAGAGCAGCCGCCTTTTCGAGGTTGCGTACCAAGACCCGAACTCTTTCCCCGCGCTCGGCGAGCAGCCGGGCCGCCTCCGCGCCCACCTTGCCGGCAGTCGTGATCAAGATCATCAGCTGTGTCCCGGCCGTAAACATGTAGTTGACTACAAAAATGGTACACACTCCAAACTTGGACCGTCGCTGATAGTCTGCGGAGGTGTCGAGTCTCGGACTTCGCGAGCGCAAGAAGGCGCGCACCCGCCGGCTCATCGCGGACACGGCAGCCCGCCTGTTCGCCGAGCACGGCTACGAACACGTGTCCGTCAGCGACGTCGCGCGCGAAGCCGAAGTCGCCGAACAGACGATCTACAACTACTTCCGGACCAAGGAACAGCTGGTCACCGACCGCGAAGAGCAGATCCGGCAACGGCTGTGCGACCTCGTCCGCGACCGGCCGGCCGGCACGAGCCCGGCGGCCGCCGTCCGCGCCTTCGTCCTCGACTCCGTCACCGGGATCCGCCGCATCCCGCCGGAGCTCTGGCGCGGCGAACTCGGGCACCTGGCGGCCATCAGCCCGGCCGTCCACCGGCTGGCGCTGGAGCTGCCCGACCGTCAGGCCGAGGCCATCGCCGAGGCCATCGGCGACACGACCGAGATCCCGTCGGAGATCGCCAACCTGCAGGGGATCGCACTGGCCGGAGTGTTCCGGGTCATCATCGGTGAAGCCGGCCGCCGCACCGTCGAGGGCCAGAGCCAAGAGGCGATCTCCGACGGCCTCTACCCGATGATCGAAAACGTCCTCGACGAACTCGACCGCTGGTTCACGGCGCCGCGACCGCCTGCCTGACGGCGACGACAGCGGCCGGGAACGGTCAGACCGGATGCAGGCCGGCCGAGTGGCGCGGTGGCGGCCGCGGCCCCGCACGCGGGCGCGGATGACCGCGAACAGCACCATGCTGCGGCTCGGGGACCCCAGTAGATGTCGGCGCGTCCCAGCTCCGACCCCGCTCAGTCGGAGACGACCGGTAGGTGTTTCCGGCAAGCGCAAGCTTCGTGCGGAGTCCGTCTGTGGGTAAGAATACCCATGCGCACATGGGAAAATCCGGTCGCTTGCGCCCGATGCCGCCGGGCAGAACCATGAGAACTCATGAGACGTGACGAGATGGGTTGGGTCCGCAGAGGACTGATCGCGCTGGGTGCGGCCGCGCTGGCCGCGGTGGCCATGGTCGGCGCGGCGACACCGGCCTCCGCCGACCCCACGGCGCCGTGGTGCTTCAAGTGGAGAGGGCAGGAGATCTGCGTTCCGTTGGCCATCAACTGGAACTGGGATCTGGGGTGCCCGCGGTGCGGCCTGGCGGTCAACTGGCTGCCGGACCCGCAAGAAATCGTGGGCCGGCAGATAGCGCTGGGGCTGGGTGATCTCAGCAGCGCGGGACGCACCCTCGACCCGGCGCAGCGGGCTCAGTTGCGGGCCAGGGCGTTCGACCAGTTCACCCAGGCCGCCCAGGCGACTCCGGGCACCCGGCCGTTCCCGGCGCAGGTCGGTTTCATGGACGAGCTCGGTACCGTCAAGCCACAGCCGGTGCCGTGGCTGCAGGCCGCCGCTCAGGACATCTCCGCCGGCGTCGGGTACATCCAGCTCGCGCTCAACGACTGGACCGGTGGCGGAGCCGCGTACCGCCAGCAGGCTGTCGCGAAGCTCGACGAGGCCTACGCGGAACTGGCCGACGCACGGGTGATCGGCAACTGACGGGGTGGGCCGGCCTCACCACGCCGGCCGTCCGGCGGCGGATGGTTCGGAAACCCCTGCGAAAATCAGGGGTGATGGTCGCGGGCGACGCGGATGAGCGCGGAGCGGCGGTGGTGGCCGAGCTTGGCGCGGATGTTTTCCAGGTGGCGGTTGACCGTGCGGACGGCGATGTGCAGTTCGTCGGCGATCTCGCGGTTGTCGTAGCCCTTTGCCAGGCAGCGCAGCACATCCCGTTCCCGGGTGGTGAGCGGGCGGGACGGTTCGTGCAGTTCGCCGATCAGGTGGGCGGCGAGATCGGCGGGCAGGACCGGGCCGGTGAGCACGGCCTCCACCGCCGCGGTCAACTCCGCGGCGGTGGTCGCCTTGCTGACGCAGCCATGTGCCCCGGCGCGGACGGCGGCCAGGAACTCCGCGGGTTCTCCCTGGGAAAACACGAGAATCCGCAGATCAGGCCAGTGGGTGCGCAGGTAACCGATGACCTCGACGCCGCTTCCCGCCCCGGGGCCCAGCCGCAGGTCGACGAGCGCGACATCGGGTCGGAGCCGGTCGGCCAGCCGGCACGCGGCCGGCACGTCAGCGGCCTCACCCACGACCGTCACCCGGCCATCGCGCTCGAGTCCGGTTCGGACACCGTCGCGCGTGATCGGGTGGTCCTCAACGATCAGCAACCGGACAGGGTTTCCCGGCATGATCACCTCTCCCTCCGGGGATGCGTAGCTCCACTTCGGTGCCCTGGCCGGAGCGGCTGCGGATGCGGACCTGTCCGCCGAGGCGTTCCACCCGAGCCCGGACCGAAAGTCGCAGGCCGAGACCGTTCGTGTCGCGGCCGGGCTCGAACCCCACGCCGTCGTCTCGGACGCTCACCGTGACGTCACCGCGATCGTGCAACACGGTGAGCCAAACCCGTTGCGCCCGTGCGTGTTTGACGACGTTGGTCAGCAGTTCCGCAACCGTGGCAACGATGTCGCCCGCCACGGCAGCCGGCAACCGGACCGGGCCGCTCGTCACCAGGCGGACCGGGAGCTCGTCGTACCGTTCGGCGAGCTCGGCCAGCCGGTCGCGCAGTGACACAACGCCGGCCGGAACCGGGTCGGGATCGGAGCGCGCCAGACCGCGCAGCGCCGCCTCCTGCCGGGCGATCCCCTCGGCCACCGCGGTCAGCGCGGGCGCGGCGGACAGTTCCCCGATCCGGGCCCGAAGCCGGCCCAGGTTCTGCAGCACGTCGTCGTGGATCCGCGCGGCAAGCCGCTCCCGTTCGACCATCCGCGCAGTCCGCTCGCCCTGCCGGATGGCCTGCTCGCGCAACTGGTCGAGCTGACCGGCGGCGACGCCCACCGCGCCACCCAGCAGCACGTACGACAGCCCCCAGCCGACCATGGTCAACAGCTGCAGGAACGACAGGCCGGCAACCGCGACCTCATTGGCGGCGTAAGCGAACGGCAAGCTCAGACCGAGCACCGCCCCGGCGGCCAGCCCACCCCGTATCCCGCGGACGACCCCCCACGCCGCGACCGCCGCGGCCGGATACGCACCCATGAACGACGAATGGTCGGTCAGCACCGCGTGCGCCGGATACACCCGGCCATACACCATGATCAAGGCCACGGCCATGGCCAGATCGGCGGCGAGCACGAGCCGCATTCGCCGCACTGCGGCCGTCGTCAGCCAGGCTGTCCAGCACCCGGTGCCGATCAGTGCGACGACGGCCTCGACCGGCCGCTGGATCTGACCGCCGGCGAACGCCACCACCAGCATCCAGCCGAACGCCAGCCAGCGCAGGCCGAGTACCAGCAGCATGGGTGCCGGATGCCTGGGTTCCGTCGGCATCTAGCCGGCCCGGACGACAACTTGGTCGGGCGGCCACGTGCAGGTGGACCGGCTCAGGAAACGCTTGTCACAGGCCTGGACCGAGATCAGGTAGGTCGTCGCCGGCTGTATGCCGGGCAAGGTGACTTCGAAGCCGGCCACCTCACGGTGCCGGCCCGACCACGGCGGGCCGTCGGCCGGCTGCCAGGTGATGTTGAAAGCGTCCGCGGCACCATACCGCCAGCCGACGTGGATCCCGTCGGCATCGGCGTAAGCCGTGGTGATGCACGGGCGATCGCGCACCGCACAGGGGCTGCCGAGGTCGCGGGCCCGGCGGGAGTACTGCTGTCCGATGTGGACCTCCGGGCCGCCGTCGGCGGTCAGGACGATGGCGCCGCCGTGGAAGTTCACGTACGCGACGGTAGTGTCTTCCACGTTGCCGCCGGTTGGCCGGCCGAGCACCCCGGTTGGGCCGCCGGCGGCGATCCACGCGGTGAAGATCGGGGCGAACATCGTGATCGGCTCTTCCGACGGGGCGGCGTACACCACCTCGCTCCACCCGAACTGGTTGCCGACCATCGGAGTCCACGGCGTGTAGCGCACGCTCACGCCGGCCGTGCGGGTGTCGGCGGCCGGGCAGCCGACCGCAACGCGGCCGCCTCGGCGCAACCACCAGTCGTGTACGGGCGCATCGACGGCAAACGCGGGGCAGTCGTACCTGGCGGACCGCTCGTCCGCGATGGCGGTGATGGTCGCGCTCACCGCCGCACCGACCGCGAGCAGCACCAGGACCGTGCGAACGACCAACCTCCGCGCGGGCAGCGGACCGAGCCGCAGACCGGGGTCCTGTGCGGCGAGCATCCGGGCGATGCGTGCCTGCCGCCAGGACCACCCGGCGGCCAACGGCAGGCACCCGGTCACCGCGCCGCTCAGTGCGGTGATCCCGTCCACCTCGCCCAGCACCGCGGCGAATCCGGTCAGGCCGAGGGTGACGAGGACTGTTGCGCCGACGCTTCGAACCAGCCGCCACCACCGCGGCGCCGTCAGCCACTGCCGTGCCCAGCCGGCGGACACCTCCCACACGTCCGGATCAGGAAATCGCCTTCCCCGGCGGGCCTCCCGCACCACGGCCCGCCGGACCGTGAAACCGAGGTTCCACCACGCGACCTGAGCTCCCATGATGTCCGCGAGCACGCGCTGCCCGGCACCGGCGCCCAAAGCGGAGTTTGCCCCCACAGAGCCAAGTTTACGGTTTCACCGGGCCGACCGCACTACCCTGGATGGACGCTGTGCGGCAACTCCACACCGCATGGTGGCGCCACGGCCATCCAGTGCTCCTTCCGACCACGGCGAGTCGCTCCCACGGCCGGCTGCCTGAACCGGACCCATCCATCACGGCAGCTGTCCACTGTAGACGAACTTGCGTCAGTCCGTCGGCGCTGGCCTCGGCCTGTCGCGGAGCCGAGCCGCGTCCAGGCGCTTGACCGCGGTCCGGCCGTGATGGTCACGCCCCGTCGGCGGACGGCGGTGAAGTCGGCTTCTTCGTCGTGATGGTGAGGTCGTACTCCTTGGCGACGTAACCGGCATAGCGGTCGGCGGGGCGCTCGGCGGCCGGCATCGCGCGCAGCTGCTCGTCGGTGTACCGGCTCAAATCGGGCTTGTCGACCTGGGCGTGCACGGAGAAGTAGCGCAGCTTCTTGCTGTCGAGCTGCTCCAGGATCTTGTGCGCGTGGGCCGCCTCGGGCTCGCCCCGCGCGATCATCTTGGCGCAGATGTTCCGGACGTATTCCGGGTGTCCCTGCTGGTACCCGCCGTTGCCCTTGAGATCGGCCGAGGGGCCTTTCGCTTCGACGATCACATAGTTGCCGTCGGCGTCCTTGTAAACCCGGTCGAAATGGTGGGCGCCCCGGTCGGGCACGTCCACCCGCTCCAGGGGACGGGCGACGAACTCGGGCTGGTGGAGCCCGTCGAGCACGGCGTGGTCGGCGGCCAGCTCGCCCAGCTTGTTGTTCCAGTGGTTGCTCTGCACGTCGTTGAACCCAGCCTGGTCGAACTCGTCCAGCTCCGGCTTGAAGTCGCTGCCCGGCTTGAAGTCGCCCTTGACCGCGTGGTTGGCTTCGTCCAGATAGGACCAGATGTGCGGGCGGCCGGCCGCCAGGATGTCGGCGTCCTCCAGCAGTTCCGGGGGCGCGCTGTCGCGGCCGCCGACCCACCGGGCGCCCTTCTTCGGCTCGCTAGGGACGTTGTCCCTCGGGTCGGCGGGCTGGTGGATCTCGTAGTCGCCGTCGGCGTTGCGGCGGAGCACGGGCAGCTCGACGCCCTCGTGCTCGGCGTTCGTCCGTTTGCGGCGAATGATCCGGTCGTTCCCTTCGGCCTGTTCCCAGTACTTGGCGAGCAGTTTCTTGGCGTCTTCGTCGTGCCGGTTGAGCTTCTTGACGAGCTCGTCGTGGATCTTCTTCTTGTGCGCCTCGGCGGCGTCGTCGTCCCCGCGGGCCCGCGCGTCATCGGCGTCGAGATCGTGCTTGCCGGCGTCGTGGGTACCTGGCACGAAGCCGTCGTCGCCGGCGCGGTGGGTGGTGCCGTCGGGGCGGTGGGTGTTCCACTCGCCGTCGGGCGGGATGCGGGGGCGCATGCGGCCGTCGGGACCGATTTCGTAGCCGGAAGAGAAGACGCGGCCGTGGGAATCGGTCCAGGCGGGCCGGGTGGGGGCGAGCACTTCGGTGTCGAGCTCGCGGGAGAGCCGGTGGGCGAAGTCGTTGGAGCCGGCATCGCACCCGATGAGCCGGACGGGACGGCCGTCGTAGTCGCCGTTGCGGCGGAGGATGTCGGCGAATTCTTCGGGGGTGTAGAGGCGGTTGCCGATGCGGGCGTGGCCGTCGGGGGTGACGTGCACGTCGACGGTGTAGCGGCCGTCGGGGTCGGGGTGGACGCGGTGGGGGAGGTCGCCCATGGCGGGGTCGCCGGCGTGGTAGGAGCTGCCGGAGGGGGTGCTTTCGGCGTGGCGGGCGTTGACTTCGTCGGGGGTGAGGGGGTCGTGGTGCGGGGTGGCGCCGTCCGGGTCGTGGTGGCCGGGGGTGCCGTCGTGCGGGGCGACGCGGTTGTCGTGTGGGCCGTTGTGGTGCGGGCCGGGGCCGTTTTCGTGCGGCCGGGCGCCGGGGGCGTGCAACCCCCGGGCGGCGGGCGCGGGCGCATCCGGAGTCCGTGGACGGGGCAGTTCACCGCCGGTACGGGGCCGGCCGGGCGCGTCGACGTGAGGGGTGCGCGTGCCGGGGGTGCCGGTCCAGCCCGCGCCGCCGCCGGTGCGCGGAGAACCGGGGGTGCCGCCGGGCGACGTTCCGCTGCTCATGGGCGAGGCGCTCTGGGGCGGGATGCCGGAGGAAGCACCATCCCCACCGCGCGGGGACGGGAACGAGGTCCCGGGCTCGCCGGTGCGCGGGGCGGTGGGGGCGGTGCCGCTGGCGGAGGCGGTGCTCTCCGCCCGAGGAGGCGCGGCGCCGGCGGGGGTATCGGTCCCGGAGTGCGAGCCGGGCGAGGACCCGGGGGCCGGGTTGCTGTCGTCGGCCCGGATGGGTGCGGGGTTGGAGTCTCCGGTGTGAGGGGGTGTGTTGTTGCCTGCGTGGGTGGGTGCGGGGTTGGAGTCTCCCGTGTGTGGGGGTGTGTTTTCGCCAGCGCGGGTCGGTGCTGGGGTGCTGTCGCCCGCACGGGTGGGCGAGGGGCTCGAATCTCCTGCGTGCGGAGGTGCGTTGTCGCCTGCGCGGGTGGGTGAGGGGGTGGGATCTCCGCCGTGCGAGGGCGTGTCGTCGCCTGCTCGGGTGGGTGCGGGGCTGTTGTCCCCGGTGTGGGTGGGCGTGTCGTCCCCGGCCCGGGCGGCCGAAGGGCCGTTGTCACCCGCACGAGCCGGCGACGGGCTGTCCCCGGCGCGCGAAGTCCCGGCGTGGCCGGGCGAGGAACTCGTGTCCGGGGCTTGCGAAGGCGAGCCGTCTCCCGTGGACGAGCCGGATCCGTCCCGCCCCGGAGCCGATTCCGGCGAGGAATCCGGCCCGTCCGAATCTCCGCGGCTGCTCCCGGAATCACCTGGTGAGCCGCCATCCCCGTCCCCGGACGAGCCGCCGTCGCCGTGGGCGCGGGTGTGCGGCCCGCCGCCCTCCTTCGGGATTTTGCGGACGAAGCCGCCCTCCTTGACCTTCAGGCCGTCCAGCCCGCTGACCTTGCCCAGCGCCTTGCCGAACACCTTCGCGATCTTCCCGAAGATGTCCACGAGCTTGCCCAGCAGCGGCGACACCTTGCGGATCGTGTCGGTCAGCTTCTTCAGCAGCTCACCGATCTTCTTCCCCCACTTCGCGATCGCCGCCGACGCCTGCGCGACCACCACCGGCGTGCCGAAGCCGAGGGAAAACACCTCCTCCATCACCCACGAGATCAGCTTCCCGACCAGGTCCGCGATCAGCTGCCGGACCGTCTCGCGGACGAACGAGACGATCTGGCCCATGATCATCGTGACCGTGCTGATCGCGCCGGCCACCGTCGCGGCGCCGGACAGGGCCTCGCTGTGCTCGGCCGCGAACTTGCGATACGCCTCGGCGCCCTCACCGGACCACCCGGACGTGCCGTTCTTCACCGCATTGTCGAAATCCGCCTTGCGCTCGCCCAGCGCCTTCGACACATTCCCCCACGTGTCGGCGTAGGATTGGATCACCGGTGGATTCCCGGCCACCGAATCGAGCATGTCCTTCAACGGCTGCACGTGTTCCATCAGGAACGACGCCACCGACGACATCAGGTACCCGAACGGGTCGATCGCCGCCCCGGCGATCTCGCCCGCCAGCGACA
>NZ_JBSGAI010000085.1:0-22578 GCF_053600695.1 Amycolatopsis sp. NPDC005003
CGGATCCGTCCGGGGTTCCGGTATGCGCGGTCGTTGGAGGTCATCACGGCGGCGCGTGAGGCCGGGTTGGTGACGAAGTCGAACCTGATCCTGGGGATGGGTGAGACGCCGGACGAGGTGGCTCCGGCGATGCGGGACCTGGTGGATGCCGGGTGTGAGATCTTGACGATTACGCAGTATCTGCGTCCGTCGCCGCGGCATCACCCGGTGGACCGGTGGGTCAAGCCGGAGGAGTTCGTCGAGCACTCGAAGGCCGCGGAGGCGATGGGCTTCGCGGGTGTGATGGCGGGGCCGCTGGTGCGCTCGTCCTACCGCGCCGGACGGCTGTACGCCCAGACCAAGCGTTACCGTGGAGAAGAGCTGCCGGAGAACCTGGCCCACCTCGCCGACCAGGGCCCGGCTTCGCAAGAAGCCAGCTCCCTGCTGGCGCGATAGGAAGGGGCGGATCAATGGCGATCAGCGTCTTCGACCTGTTTTCCATCGGCATCGGCCCGTCGAGCTCCCACACCGTCGGGCCGATGCGGGCGGCACTGACCTTTGTGGACGGACTCGGCGCGGAGCTGCCGTCGGTGTCCCGTGTCCAGGCCGAGCTGTTCGGCTCGCTCGGCGCGACCGGGTTCGGCCACGGCAGCGACAAGGCCGTCCTGCTCGGGCTGTCGGGCGAGCGGCCCGAAGAGATCGACACCGACACCGTGCCGGGCAAGATCACGGCGATCCGCGAGTCCGGCCGGCTGCTCCTCGGCGGCACGCACCAGATCGCGTTCGACGAGGACACCGACCTCGTCATGCACCGGCGCAAGTCGCTGCCCGCGCACCCGAACGGCATGGTCTTCCGCGCGTTCGACGCCACCGGCCTGCAGCTGCGCGAGCGCACCTACTACTCGGTCGGCGGCGGCTTCGTCCGCGACGAGTCGTACGAAACGGACACGGTGTTCGTCGAAGACTCGACGCCGGTGCCGTACCCGTTCCGCACGGGTGCCGACCTGCTCGCGCACTGCGCGGCGACCGGCCTCCCGATCAGCGAGATCATGCTGGCGAACGAGCTGTCCTGGCGCACTGCGGCGGAGGTGCGTTCCGGGCTGCTGGACATCTGGGCGGTCATGGCGGAGTGCGTCCGCAACGGCTGCACCCACGAAGGCGTCCTGCCGGGCGGCCTGAAGGTGCCGCGGCGGGCCCGCGCGCTGCACGAAAAGCTGCTGGCCGAGGACGGCGCGGACGACCCGCTGTACGCGATGGACTGGGTGAGCCTGTACGCCCTCGCCGTCAACGAGGAGAACGCGGCGGGCGGCCGGGTGGTGACGGCCCCGACCAACGGCGCCGCGGGCATCATCCCGGCGGTGCTGCACTACTACCAGCGCTTCATCCGGCACTCGTCGGACGACGGCATCGTGACGTTCCTGCTCACGGCGGGCGCGATCGGCTCGATCCTGAAGCAGACGGGCTCGATCTCGGGCGCGGAGGTCGGCTGCCAGGGCGAGGTCGGCTCAGCCTCGGCGATGGCGGCGGCGGGCCTGACGGAGGTGCTGGGCGGAACCCCGGCGCAGGTGGAGAACGCCGCCGAGATCGGCGTGGAGCACCACCTGGGCCTGACGTGCGACCCGGTGGGCGGCCTGGTCCAGATCCCCTGCATCGAGCGCAACGCGGTGGGCGCGTCCAAGGCGATCCACGCGGCCCGCATGGCGATGCGGGGTGACGGCAGTCACGTGGTGACGCTGGACAAGGCGATCAAGACGATGCGCGAGACGGGCGCGGACATGAGCGTGAAGTACAAGGAGACGGCCCGCGGCGGCCTGGCGGTGAACGTCATCGAGTGCTGACGCGGCGGCGTCACTCCGGCCGGTCCTCCGGCTCGACGGCCAGCTTCAAGCCGACTTCGACCAGGCGCCAGCCCAGTTGCTGCTTGCGCGTTCCCGGCCGGCGGCTCGGCCGCGCGTGGCCCGGCGGCCGCTTGCGCATTCCGCGGCGCAGCTCGCCCTCGCGCTCGTGGACCAGGTCCTCTGCCATCAGGAAGTGCACCGGATCGCCCCCTGCGTCGATGTTCGGTGTCGGTGGCTCCATCGTCGCCGAGAGTGCCCGCCCGAGGCCACCGGTTTTCCGTCCCGCGAACACACGGTGATGGCCGTCCCGGTCCGCGGCCGCCCGGGGCCGGCCGGCCAGCGCCTAGACTCGCGGGATGGAGTCGACCTCGGTGGTGAATGCCGGCGAAGCGCTGTTCCGGCCGGTCCGCACCGGCAACGCCTTCGAGGAGACCGTCGAGCGGCTGCTGCAGGCGATCCGGCTGGGCGTCGTCGGCGCGGGGGAGCGGCTCCCGTCCGAACGCGAGCTCGCCGAGCGGCTCGGCGTCAGCCGCGTCACCCTGCGCGAGGCCATCCGGGCGCTCTCCGACGCCGGTTACGTCGAGTCACGGCGGGGGCGGTACGGCGGCACGTTCGTGCACGACACGCTGCCTGCCCCGCCCGAGCCCGGTGGCAAGGTCGACACCGTCGCGCTCGAAGACGCGCTGAGCCTCCGCTACGTCCTGGAGACCGGCGCCGCCGAAATGGCCGCCGCGCGGTCGCTGAGCCCGGCCGACCGGCAGCACCTCACCGGCACGCTCGCCGAGGCCGCCGGCGCGGACCTCGACGACTACCGCCGCAAGGATTCGCGGCTGCACCTGGCCATCGCCGAGGTGACCGCGTCCGGCTCGCTGACCACGGCGATGGCCGACGCCCGCACCCGCGTCAACCAGCTGCTCGACCGGATCCCCCTGCTCCCGCCCAACCTGGAGCACTCGAACGCCCAGCACGAGGCGATCGTCGACGCGATCCTGGCCGGCGACGCGCCCGCCGCGCGCCGGGCGATGGCCGAGCACATCGAAGGCACGGCCTCGCTGCTGCGCGCGTTCCTGTCCTGATTTTTCGACGATTTCAATCTTCACAGGATTCGAACAGGCTTCCGCAGAACCTTCTCACCCGTCCGGTCGTCATCCGTTCGTGACCTTGTCGACCGATGAAGAAGACAAGCCCGGCACCTCGCGGTGGCGCCGCGTCCGGCGGATCGCCGGCTGGACGCTCGGCGTCCTGGTCGGTGGCCCGCTGATCGCCTTCTGGATCGCCTACCTCGTGCTCGACGTCCGCAGCCCCCAAGAGGTGCTCGCCGGGCTCGACAAGACCGTCGTCCTGAAGTACGCGGACGGGTCCGAGCTGCTCAAGGTGGTCCCCGCCGACGGCGACCGCACGTTCGTCCCCTACTCCCAGGTGCCCGCGAAGCTGCGGGACGCCATCATCGCCACCGAGGACCCGACCTTCTGGGACAACCAGGGCTTCGACCCGACCGGCATCGGCCGCGCGTTCCTCACCGGCGTCGGCGGCGGGTCCGGGATCACCCAGCAGTACATCAAGAAGTCCACCGGCGACGAAGAAGCGACGCTCTGGCGCAAGTTCGCCGAGCTCGTGCTGGCCACGAAGATCACCCAGGAGCAGGGCAAGGAGCAGATCTTCGAAAGCTACGTCAACATCATCTCCTTCGGCCGCGGCACGTTCGGGCCCGCGGCGGCGATGAACGCCTACTTCGGCAAGAAGCTCGACGACTCCATGACCTGGAGCGAAGCGGCCTTCCTCGCCGGGATGATCCAGTCGCCGTCGGTGCACGACCCCGCCGCCTCCGGCGACGTCCACGCCTCCCGGCGCTGGCAGTACGTGCGCGACAAGCTCGTCAGCCGCGGGTACGTCAAGGGCGACGAACCGATGGCCTACCCCGGCGCCGAAATCCAGCCGCCGTCGGAGACCCGCGCGGGCCGCCTCACCTACGAGGAGTTCCACGTCAAGCAGCAGGTCCTGGCCGAGCTGGAGCAGGACGGCTTCCCGCTCGGCCGGCTGCAGCAAGGGAACCTGACGGTCGAGACGACGCTGGACCGCAGCCTGCAGGACGCCGCGAGGAAGGCGCTGCGGGAAAGGCTGGACGGTGAGGCGAAGGAGTTCCGCGGCGCGCTGGTCGCCGTCGATCCGAAGAACGGGGCCGTCCGCGCCTACCAGGGCGGTGACCAGGGTGTCCGCGACTACGCGAGCACCCAGCACGCGCTCGGCACGGCGTTCCACCCGTTCACGTTCACCGCGGCGATGCTCCGCGGCTTCGGCCCGGACCAGCCGATCCCGGCGTTTTCGAAGGTCGAATTCCTCGGCGAGACCTTCCAGTACCCGGAGGTCTGCGGCAAGAAGTGCACCCCGCGCCGGGCGGTGGAAACGCACGCCGGCGGCACCCTCGTCATGCTGGCGAAGAAACTCGGCCCGGAGGCGCTGAGCGACGCCGCGCGCCGCGCCGGCATCCCGGACGCCGTCGACGGCGTCCCGACCCTGCGCGAGAAGGACGGCTTCCTGATCGGGGCGGGCATCGCCATCGGCCGGTACCCGCTGCGGCCGTTGGACGTTGCCGGCGCCTACGCCACCTTCGCCGCCGAGGGCCGGCGCAGCACCCCGCACCTGGTGGCCAAGGTCCGCGACGAAAGCGGTGCGGTCGTCTGGGAACACCAGGACACGTCGAGCCCGGCGTTCGGTGACGACGACACCAGCCGCCGCGTCGCCGCGGAGGTCACCGCGACCCTGCGCGCCGGCGGTGGTCCGGCGGCCTCGTACACCGGCGAAGCCGAGCACGGCAACAGCCCGGACTACCAGGACGCCTGGGCCGTCGGCTACACCCCGCAGCTGGCGACGGCGGTGTGGATCGGCTCCGACGACGAGCGGCGGCTCAAGGACGCGGCCGGCCGGAAGCTGACCGGCGACGTCGTCCCGGCCGACGTCGGGCGCGCGTTCGCGGCGGCCGTGCGGCCACCGCGCTGACTCACCGCACCAGTGCCAGCACGAACCCGTCGTGGCCCTTGCCGCCGACGGTCTGGACCGCGGTCGCGTCGATCCGGCCTTCGGCGGCCAGCAGCTCGAACATCTCGCGGACGCCGCGGACGTTCGGGTCGGTGCTGCCCGCGTCGACCACCCGGCCCTGCCGGACGACGTTGTCGACGACGATCGCCGTGCCCGGCCGGGCCAGTTCCAGCGAGGCGCGGACGTAGTGGGCGAGGTTGGCCTTGTCGGCGTCGATGAACACGAAGTCGAACGGCCCGGTCAGCGTCGGCAGCGTGTCGAGCGCGGCGCCGACGCGGATGTCCACGACGTCCTCGCCGAAGCCCGCCCGCGCCAGGTTGGCCTTCGCGACCTCGGCGTGCTTCGGCTCGTACTCGCAGGTGACGAGCTTGCCGCCGGCCGGCAGTGCGCGGGCGAGCCAGATGGTGCTGTACCCGCCGAGGGTGCCGATCTCCAGGATCGTGCGCGCCCCGGCCATCCGGGCCAGCAGGTGCAGCAGCTTGCCCTGGTTGGGCGCGACGGCGATCTGCGGCAGCCCGGCGGCGTCGGCGTCGGCCAATGCCGTGTCGAGCACCGGGTCGGGGGCGAGCAGCGCGCCGGCGAGGTAGTCGTCGATTTCGGTCCAGGTCTGGTCGGTCATGGCACCTCCACCGCCAATCTAGCCCGGGTGGGATCATGCCCGTCGAAAACGGTTCCGGCGGAAAGGCAGGCATGGACGACTACCGCGTCGTCGCGGACGCCATCGCCGCCGACATCGAGGCCGGCCGCCTCCGCCCCGGCGACCGGCTCCCGCCCCAGCGCCGGTTCGCGCGGCAGCGCGGCATCGCCGGCTCCACGGCCGCGCGCGTCTACGGCGAGCTCGTCCGGCGCGGCCTGGCCGTCGGCGAGGTCGGCCGCGGCACGTTCGTCCGCGCGGCGAAACCACCCCCCGAACCCGCGCTCGCCGAACCCGGTGGTGCCCGCGTCGACCTCGAGCTCAACTTCGCCGTGCTGCCGGAGGAGTCGGCGCGGCTGGCCCGCGCGCTGGAACCGTTGCTGCGCGCCGACGTCCTGACCGCGGCCCTGCACCCGATCGGTGCCGCGGGCACGCGGGCGGCCCGCGAGGCGGCGGCCGGGCTGCTCGCCCGGGGCGACTGGCGCCCGGACCCGGCGGCGGTGCTGTTCACCGGCAACGGCCGGCAGGCGCTGGCGGCCTCGATCGCCGCGTTCGTGCCGGTGGGGGAGCGGCTCGCGGTGGAGTCGCTGACGTACCCGGTGGTGAAGGCGCTCGCCGCCCGGCTGGGCGTGGAACTCGTGCCGATCGAGACCGACGAGTCCGGACTGGTCCCCGAAGCGCTCGCCGCGGCCGGTCCGGTGCGCGCGCTCTACGTGCAGCCGACGCTGCACAACCCGCTCGGCACGACGATGCCGCCGCGGCGCCGGGCCGAGCTCGCCGACGTCGTGGCCCGCCTGGACCTGCCGGTGATCGAGGACGGCATCTACACCTTCCTGCGCGACGACGTCCGTCCGTTCGCCGCGTACGCGCCGGAGCGCACCGTGTTCGTCGACAGCCTCTCCAAGCGGGTCGCGCCGGGGCTCACGGCCGGGTTCCTGGTGCCGCCGCCGGCCTGGGCGGCACGGCTGGCGTCGTCGGTGCGGTCGGGCGCCTGGGCCGCTTCCCGGTTCGCCGTCGAGGCGGCGACGCAGTGGATCGTGACGGGCACCCTGGCGGAGATCGAGGCGGCGAAACGCCGGGACGCGGCCGCGCGCGCGACCGTGGTGGCGGAGAAGCTGCCGGGCCTGCGCGGCGACCCGGCGTCGTACCACCGCTGGTGGGAGCTGCCGGAGCAGTGGCGGGCGGAGACGTTCGTCGCGGCGGCGGCCCGCCGGGGGATCGCGCTGTCCCCGGCGGCGGCGTTCGCGGTGCTGCCGGGCCACGCGCCGAACGCGGTGCGGATCGCGGTGTCGGCCCCGCCGGTCGAGACGCTGGCGCCGGCACTGGACGTCCTGGCGGGGCTGGCGAGCGGCAGCCCGGACGACCTGCTGGCGGACTGACAGCGCCTGCCAGCGGCGTGCCAGGTCCGTGTGCGGACCGCGCCAGTGATCTTCGCCAGCCTTCGGGGGTCGCACCGAAACCCGAAGGAGCACCGCATGCACGTCACGATCGTCGGCGCCGGCCTCGGCGGCCTCACCCTCGCCCGCGTCCTGCACGTCCACGGCATCCCGGCCGAAGTCTTCGAAGCCGAGCCGTCGCCGATGGCGCGGATGCAGGGCGGGATGCTCGACATCCACGACTACAACGGACAGCTCGCCGTCGAGGCGGCCGGGCTGACGGAGGAGTTCCGCGGCCTGATCCTGGAGGGCAGGCAGGCGATGCGGGTGCTGTACCCGGACGGCACCGTGCTGGCCGAGCGGCCCGACGACGGCCGGGGCGGCCGCCCCGAGGTGCAGCGCGGCGAACTGCGGCAGCTGCTGCTGGACTCCCTCCCCGACGGCACTGTCCACTGGGGACACAAGGTCACCGGCGCCCGCGCCTTCGGCGACGGCGGGCACGAGGTCACCTTCGCCGACGGCCGCACCGTCGTCACGAGCCTGCTGGTCGGTGCGGACGGCGCGTGGTCGCGGATCCGGCCGCTGCTCTCGGCGGCGAAGCCCGAGTACATCGGGGAAGCCTTCGTCGAGACCTACCTGCTCGACGCCGACACCCGCCACCCGGTCGCCGCGAAGACCGTCGGGGGCGGCTCGATGATGGCGCCTGCCCCCGACCAGGGGATCCACGCCCACCGCGAGAGCGGGGCCACGCTGCACACCTACGTGTCGCTGACCCGGCCGATGGCGTGGTTCGACGCGATCGACTTCACCGACGCGGCCGCGGCCGCCGCGCGCGTCGCGGCGGAGTTCGACGGCTGGGCGCCGGAACTCACCGCGCTGATCACCGACGGCGACACCCCGCCCGTCCTGCGGCCGCACTACACCCTGCCGATCGGGCACCGCTGGGACCGCGTCCCGGGGGTGACGCTGATCGGCGACGCGGCGCACCTCATGCCGGCGAACGGGGAGGGCGCCAACCTGGCGATGCTCGACGGCGCCGAGCTCGGCCGGGCCCTCGCCGCCCACCCCGGCGACGCCGAAGCCGCCTTCGCCGAGTACGAGCGCGCCATGTTCCCCCGCAGCGCGAAGGTCGCGGCCGAGAGCGCCGAGTTCGGCGAACTGCTGGCGGGCGTGGAGAAGGAGGACACCGCGAAGGTGCTGCTGGACGCGTTCACCGCCTTCACCGGCGCCGTGCGGGAAGCCTAGACGAGTAATGCGTAACTCGGTTGGCGAACATCCTGTTCACCTCCGAAGCGCGATGGCTGCGGTTGCTCGGCTGTGCCCGCTCGGGTGATTGGCAGACCCGCACCTCTCCGGGGGTGCTTCGTCGTTGCGGACCGGCGGCCGGCAACGCAAGCCGACCAACGGCGCAAGCCGTCCGGGCCAGCACGCGAACCGCAGGCCGGGAGCGCAAGCCGACCACGACGTCACCAGACCTCCCCCGCTCTGCCGCGGGTTCACCCTGCCGCGGCAGAAGCAGGTCTGCCGCGGCTTAGAAGAAAAAGAATGTCCTCGCCGGACAGGCAGACTCCGGGATGGCCACAACTACCGCTGCCACCTCACCTTCTGGAGGTGGACCGCGGGGTGGTCATCCCGTCGCCTGATCGAGGCCTATCACTTTGAGCCGGGCCCGCAAGCCTGCGTCGTCTGGTCCCGTCGCGCCGTTGGTTGCGGGCCCGGCTCAAAGTGATTTGACGGCCTCAGGCGACGGGATGACCACCCAGCTCCGTCATTTGAGGGGGCATCACCCGGCCACTAACCGAGTTACGCATTACTCGTCTAGGGGGCGTACTTCCCCACGAAGCTGCCGCAGGTGACGACGCGGCCGGTGAGCCGGGCCTGGATCGCCTTCTCCAGCCCCAGGTAGTCGAACACCGGTGTGTCGGGCGGGATCGACTCCGGCACCGGGCCGCCCGTCGCGAGCGCCCGGAACGCGTCCGTCTCGAACAGGACCAGGTAGCCGCCTTCGCGGTTCAGCTCGTCCGCCTTCGCCAGCATGCGTTCGGGCGCGTCGCCGACGATCTCCAGCGGCAGCGGCCACTCGAGCGGGAACGGGTTGCGCAGGCCGAACGCGGGGTAGGCGAACGGGCTGTCCGGCAGGATCGCCGTCCGCGGGGCCGGGAAGCGGTCCAGGCAGTCGCGGATCTGCCGGACGAAGGTGAACGTCGAGGGGTTCGTGCGGATGCCGGACATCGCCGGGGTGACCGCGCCGAGGTCCTCGGTGAGCCGGTCGTGGCCGAGGTCGAGGTAGGCCGCCTGGTCGTGGCGCGCCACGACGACCCAGCCGCAGACCGCCACCGCCAGGCACCCGGCCGTCGCCGTCACCGTCCTGGTCCAGCCCCGCCGCGGGCGGGCCGGGACCAGCTGGCCCAGCAGCAGCAACGCCGTCAGGGCCAGGGTGCCGGTGAGCAGCGTCGGGGTGTCGTTGCCCCAGGACAGGCTGGTCATGAACCCGGTGGCGAGCACGAGCAGCCCCGCCCACGGGACCTTCCGCCGCACGGCCGCGTTCACCGGCACGCTGACCGCGACGATCCACCACAGGACGTCGGCCCAGCGCGAGGAGCCGGTGAACCGGCCGTCGACGACGGTCCACACCACCGCCGTGGCACCGGCGAGGACCAGCACCCAGGACGCCACCCGCCCGGCCACGCCCAGCCGGTCGCCGGTCAGCCGGACGGCCAGCAGCACCACGGCGATCGCCGCGAAGAAGCCCAGCTCCCGCACGGGGGCCCTGGTCAGCACCTCCGGGTCGTCGAGCCACAGCCCGAGCAGCCGCTCACCGTAGGCGGGCACGCCGCCGGTGAGCTGCTCGACCATCTCCGTGAAGCCGCCGCCCAGGCTCACCCACGTCACGTACGCCAGCCCGGGTGCGCCGAGCGCGAGGAGGTCGAGGACGAGCCGGACCGCGCGGCGCGTGCCCGCCCGCGTCGCCGGGTGCAGCAGCAGCCAGCCGACGCCGATCACCGCGGCCAGCGCGAAGCTCTGCTTGACGAACACCGCGCAGCCGAGCAGCACCAGGCCGCCGCGCCGGGCGAGGGCGTGCTCGCCGCGCAGGCCCGCGTCGAGGGCCCAGGCGCCGCACGCGGTGAGGAAGATGCCGTCCACGGTGTGCCAGGCCATCAGCGGGAACGCGTTGAGGTTGATCAGCGACGCGGCCGCGACCAGCGCCGTCAGCCCCTGGCCCCACGCCAGGACCCGGCGCTGCGTGACGAGCGTGGCGAACGCGATCGTGGCCACGACGATCTCGACCATCGACAGGAAGCTGGAGCCGAAGAACAGCGGCATCGGCAGCGCGAAGTCGGCGACGTGCAGCACCGCGGACCCCAGCGGGCGGGCGGAGATGATGTCCGCGTGCGGGACTTCGCCGTGCAGCACGCGCCACGCCTGGGCGAGGATGAAGCCCTGGTCGGAGGGGTGGAAGCCGAACCGGCCGACGCGGAGTTCGGTGGCCAGCGCGAGCACCAGCACCCAGCCGGCGTGGAGGCTCCAGCGCAGCAGCGGCCGGGTCTGCTTGCCGGGCGCCGGCGGCGTGGCGACGTGCGCCGGACTCGCCACGTCCACGCCCCGCCCGCCTTCCGCTCCCGATCACACCCGGAAAGCGATGGTAGCGGCCGGGGCGCCGCGTCCGGCGGACCGGTGCGAACGCCACCCCGGAAGCCCGGGGCGGCGTTCGCCGGACGTCACCCGAGGGTGCGCCGCGCGGTGCCGATCACGGCCGTTTTGTCGTTCGCGGAACTGTGTTGCCTTGTCCTGGTTTCCGGCATGACGAACTCCCCAGTCGCTGCCCGTACGGGTGTACGGGACTCGCGCGAGGGTAGAAGTACCGTCGCCCGCGTGCCACCGTTTCGGCGGAATTCGCTCCGAATCAAGCACGACGGCGCCAGATCAGCCGGGTCACCGCCGCCGCGACCGACGACGGCGCGGAGCGGCGGGGCAGGCCGCGTGCTTCCGGCGCGGACTCCGGCATCGCCCGGTAGGCCAGGTGCGCGGCGAACCGCGCGAGCTTCGGCGCGGCGAGCGTCGCCAGTTCGGCGGCGCGCCCTTCGGGAAGGCTGAGGATCTCCGGCCGCTCCTCGCACGCCTTCACCACCAGTGCCGCGGCCCGTTCCGGGCTGCTGGACGGGATCCCGCGGTAGCCGGTCGGCGCGATCATCGGCGTCCGCACCAGCGGCATCCGCACCGACGTGAACGTGACGCCGTCCGAGAGCGTCTCGCGCCCGGCCGTCAGCCCGAACTCCTCCAGCGCCGCCTTCGACGCCAGGTAGGCCGAGAAGCGCGGGGTGTCGGTCTGCAGGCCCTGGGTCGTCACGTTGACCACGTGCCCGAACCGCCGCTCGGCCATCGACGGCAGGAAGCCGAGGATCAGCCGCACCGGCCCGAAGTAGTTGATCGCCATCGTGCGCTCGAAGTCGTGGAACCGCTGCGTGGACAGCGCGACCGAGCGCCGGATCGACCGGCCGGCGTTGTTCACCAGCACGTCCACCGCCCCGTGGTCGCCGAGCACCTCCTTGACCAGCGCGTCGACGGCGTCGCCGTCGGTGAGGTCGCACGGGTGCGCGGCGGCGGTGCCGCCCGCGGCGAGGATCTCCGCTCGCACCTCTTCGAGCTCGGACGCGCGACGGGCCACGAGGATCACCTTCGCGCCCTTGCGTGCCACGGCGAGCGCCGACGCCCGGCCGATCCCGGACGACGCGCCGGTGATCAGCACCGTCCGCCCGGCCAACCCGTGGCCGCGGCGCGCGCGGTCGGGGTCGAGGTGGTCCCGCCAGTACCGGTAGAGCGGCGCGGCGTAGTCCCGCAGCTCGGGGAGTTCGATGCCGCTGCCGAACAGCGCCGTCGTGGTGCGCGCGGTGTCGAAGACGACGTCCATGGTCAGGTGCGGCAGCACGGCCAGGGGGATGCCGAGCTCCTCCAGGACGGCCGCGCGGGCGCCCCGGCCACCGGGCACGCGGTCGATCCCGGCCGCGGCCGCGTGGGCGAGCCGGGCGCCCACCCGCCGGACGGCGCCGGACGGCTTTTCCGGCAGCACGGCCCGGATCGCCGGACCGCCGGCGGCGCGCGCGAAGGCGTTGTAGACGGAGGTGAGCGACTGCGGGCGGGCGGCGGCGAGGTGGTAGGTCGTGCCCGAGGGCGCGGCCTGGTGCATCAGGTACTCCATCGCCTCGACGACGTAGTCGACCGGCACCAGGTTCGTCGCGCCCAGACCGGGCGCGGCCAGCGGGAGACGTCCGGGCAGGGCGGCGAGGCGCGAAATGGCGGGCAGGAAGTAGTAGGGCCCGTCGACCTTGTCCATCTCGCCGGTGCGCGAGTCGCCGACGACGGCCGAGGGCCGGTAGACGCGGAAGGGCAGGGACTGTTCGCGGACGAGCTTCTCGGCCTGGAACTTCGTCGCGTGGTACGGCGAGCCGAAGCGCTGACCGAGGTCGAAGTCGGTTTCGGTGAACCGCCCGGCGTGGTCGCCGGCGACGGCGATCGACGACACGTGGTGCACGAGCCCGGCCCGCGCCGCGGCGGCGAAGGCGAGCAGGTGGCGGGTGCCCTCGACGTTGGCGCGCCGGTTGGCCTCCTCGCCGGCGGTGAGGTCGTAGATCGCGCCGAGGTGGACGACGTGGTCGAGGTGGGGGAGTGCGGCGGGGTCGGCGCCGAGCCGGGGTTCGGCGAGGTCGCCGAGCACCGGGTGCAGCTTGTCCGCGCCCGGCCAGTCCCGCGCCAGCGTGGCCAGGCGCTCGCGGGAGGTCTCCCGCACCAGCGCGTACACCGCGGACGTCTCCGGCCGCTTCAGCAGCCGCGCGACCAGGCGTTTCCCGATGAAGCCCGTCGCGCCCGTCACGAAGTAGGTCGTCATGGCCGGTCCCTTCCGTCGGGACCGACTCTAACCTACTGAAAAGTAGGAACGGTAGTTGTCAGCTTTCGTTCTCGTCCGCCGTCGCCACGACGGCGTCCCGCAGGGCGGCCCGCAGCCGTCCGACGTCGAGCGGCCCGAGCACCGCCGCTTCGCCCGGCGGCGCGACCAGCACCACCTTGTCGTTGCTGACGAACACCGTCACGTCCCTGCGCCTGCCGGCCAGATCCCGGCAGCCGATCGACCACTCGCCCCGACTCATGGTCGCCGCCCTCCGTTTCCTCGTCGTGGTCGTGCTTCGTGCGAGGGTGGGAGCGGACCCCGGCGGCGCTATGACGCGGGTTCACCCGATCTGCCTACTCGCGGGTTTTGTCTTGCGCTTCGCGGGTTTTCGGCGTAGTCCCCGGGTCGTGCCGCGACCGGTTCGGGAGTAGCGTCCGGTCAGCAGCCGTCTTGCGGGAGGTATGGATGTCGGAACCGCGGAAGATCGTCATCGTCGGTGCGGGCCTGGGTGGGGCATCCGCGGCGGCCGCGGTGCGCGAACGCGGTTACAGCGGGGAAATCCTGTTGCTGGGCTCGGATCCGCACCGCCCGTACGAGCTGCCACCGCTGTCGAAAGGCGTGCTGCTGGGCAACGCCGACGAACCCGACTGGGTGCACGAAGAGAAGTTCTACGCCGAGAAGGACATCCGCTTCAGCGCCGGCGTCACCGCGACCCGCGTCGAGCTCGGCGCCCGGCTGGTGCTCGACGACGCGGGCGGCGAGCACCACTACGACCGGCTGGTGCTGGCGACCGGCTCCCGGCCGCGCCGGCTGCCCGTGCCCGGCGGCGACCTGCCCGGGCTGTACACGCTGCGCACCCTCGACGACTCGCTCAAGCTGCGTTCGGCGTTCGCCGCGGCCGAGCGCGTGGTGATCGTCGGCGCCGGCTGGATCGGCTCCGAGGCGGCCGCGGCGGCCCGCACGCACAACGCGGAGGTGACCGTCGTCGACCCGGTGCCGGTACCGCTGGCGAACGTGGTCGGCGAGACGGTCGGCGGCGTGTTCCGCGACCTGCACGTCTCGAACGGCGTGCAGTACCGCCTCGGCGAGCAGGTCGCGGAGATCACCGGCGGCCCGGACGGCGTCCGCGGCGTGCGCTTGAGCGGCGGCGAGGAACTGACGGCGGACGTGGTCCTGGTCGCGGTCGGCGCGGCTCCCCGGGTGGAGCTGGCCCACGCGGCGGGCCTGGAGCTCGCCGACGACGGCGGGGTGGCGGTGGACGCGGGCCTCCGCACGGCGGCGCCGGATGTGTACGCGGTGGGCGACATCGCGGCGCACTTCCACCCGCGGTTCGGCCGCCGCGTCCGCGTGGAGCACTGGGCGAACGCGAAGGACCAGGGCACGCACGTGGCGCAGAACCTGCTGGGCGAGAACGAGCCCTTCCTGGCTTCGCCGTACTTCTTCACCGACCAGTACGACCTGGGCTGCGAGTACCGGGGATTGGCGGACCCGGCCTCGGACGAACTGGTGGTCCGCGGCGACCTGGCCGCCCGCGAGTTCACGGCATTCTGGCTCCGCGACGGCGAAGTGGCGGCGGCGATGAACGTGAACATGTGGGACGACGGCGACGCGCTGGGAGCGCTGGTGGACGGCCGCGCGAAGGTGACGGCGGACCAGCTGAAGACGGCGGACCTGGCGTCCCTGGCGTAGGCCCGACCGGCGGCCGTGGTCACCATCAGGCTTCGGGGTGGTGGGAACGCCGGCTCACCCGAGCCGTTCCCGCCTGCTCAAGCAGTGACCTCGCGCGCCAGCGTCAGGTAGGCCACCAAGGCCAGCACTGCGAACCCCGCCATGGTCGCGGCCATCGGCACCGCCGTCCCCGGTCCGCCCAGCCCGACCAGCGGGGTCGCCACCGCACCCACCACGAACTGCAGCACGCCCAGCAACGCCGACGCCGCCCCGGCCGAGCGCGCGTGCGATGCCAGTGCCAGCGAACTCGCGTTCGGCATCACCAGGCCGATGCTCGACACCAGCAGGAACAGCGACACCAGCAGCAACGCCAGCGGCGCCCGGAAGTACGCGGTAGCCAGCACGGACGCCCCGCCCATCACCCCGAGCAGCAGGCCGGACAGCAACAACGCCCGCTCGGGCACCCGGCCCACCAGGCGGCCGTTGAGCTGGCCCGCCAGCACGATCCCGACGCCGTTCGCGCCGAACACCACGCTGTACGCCTGGGGGCTGAGCCCGTACACGCCCTGCAGCGCGAACGACGAGCCCGAGATGTAGGCGAACATCGCCGCGAACAGCAGGCCCGACGCCAGCGCGTACCCCGCGAACGAACGGTCGAGCACCAGCCGCCCGTAGGTGCGCATCACCCGGCCGAGCCGCAGCGGAGACCGGGAAGCCGACGGCTCCGGCAGGAAGAACGCCACCACGGCCAGCAGCAGCGCGCCGAACGCCGTCAGCACGACGAACACCCCGCGCCACGACGTCCAGGTCAGCAGCTGCCCGCCGATCAGCGGCGCCAGGATCGGGGCCAGTCCGCTGACCAGCATCAACGTCGAGAAGAACTTCGTCAACGCGGTGCCGGAGAACAGGTCACGCGCGGTGGCGCGCGCGATCACGATGCCCGCGGCCGCACCGAGGGACTGCACGAGCCGCGCCGCGACCAGCAACCAGGCGTCGGGGCTCACCGCGCACAGCACCGAGCCCACGACGTACAGCGCGAGCCCGACGAGCAGCGGGCGGCGGCGGCCGAGCGCGTCCGAAAGCGGCCCGAGCACCAGCTGGCCCAGCGCCAGCCCGGCGATGAACGCGCTGAGCGTCAGCTGGACCGTGCTGTCCGCCGCGTGCAGGTCGGTCGCCATCCGCGGCAGCGCGGGCAGGTACATGTCGATCGACAGGGGCCCGAACGCCGTGAGGCCGCCCAGGACGAGGACGAACTTCAGCTGCGCCCGCCGGCTCGGCGCGGTACGTTCCGCCGTGGTGGTCATGCGCGTCCTTTCGTGCCCCTTCCGTGACCAGCGGGAAGAGCGCCGGTGCTTATTCCGGCTGTGACCGGTGACACCCCGTGGTCACCGGCTCATGAACCGACACTGATCCGATCAATTTTGCGACCGATTCGGCGATGGCTCTGGATCGGCGGTCACGACTGCGATATACATCGGATGTCTGGTCTGTGTTGGTCGTTGTTGGTTGGTGTGGGTGAAGGGAAACATCCGTGCAGCTTGTGCGTCTCGGGGAGCCGGGGAGTGAGCGTCCGTTCGTGCGGGCCGCCGACGGCACGACCTACGAACTGGGTGGCCTCACCGCCGACATCGACGGCGGCTTCCTCGCCGCGGACGGGATCGCGCGGGCCGCCGCCGCGCTCGCCGCCGGTGAGCTGCCGAAAGCCGAGGTCCAAGGCCTGCGGGTCGGCGCGCCGATCGCCCAGCCCGGCAAGGTCGTCTGCATCGGCATGAACTACCGCCGCCACGCCGAGGAAACCGGCGCGACCCCGCCCACCGAGCCCGTCGTCTTCATGAAGGCGCCGGACGTCGTGGTCGGGCCGGGCGACGACGTCCTCATCCCGCGCGGGTCGCTCAGCACCGACTGGGAGGTCGAGCTCGGCGTCGTCATCGGCAAGACCGCCCGCTACCTCGAAAGCGCCGACGAAGCCCTCGGGTACGTCGCCGGGTACGTCGTCTCGAACGACGTCTCCGAGCGCGAGCTGCAGTTCCGCACCGCCCAGTGGGACAAGGGCAAGTCGTGCGAGAACTTCAACCCGCTCGGTCCCGCGCTGGTCCCGGCGAGCGAGGTGCCCGACCCCCAGGACCTCGGTCTGCGGCTGTGGGTCAACGGCGAGAAGAAGCAGGACTCGTCCACCAAGGACATGATCTTCAGCGTCGCCGAGATCGTGCACCACCTGAGTCAGGTGATGGTGCTGCGGCCCGGTGACCTGATCAACACCGGCACCCCCGAAGGTGTCGCGCTCGGGCAGCCCGACCCGAAGCCGTACCTGCGCGACGGCGACGTCATCGAGCTCGAGATCGACGGCCTCGGGCGGCAGCGCCAGACCGCGAGGCAGGCCTGACCATGGCGAAGATCATCGGCATGGAGGTCCTCGACGTCCGGTTCCCGACGTCCAAGGAGCTCGACGGCTCGGACGCGATGAATCCCGACCCGGACTACTCGGCCGCGTACGTCGTGCTGCACGCCGACCAAGGCCCGGACGGCTACGGTCTCGCGTTCACCATCGGCCGCGGCAACGACGTCCAGGCGGCCGCGATCCGCGCGCTCGCCCCGCACGTCGTCGGCCGGGACGTCCCGCAGGACGCGGCGGCGCTCGGCGACCTGTCCCGCACGCTCGTCGGCGACTCGCAGTTCCGCTGGCTGGGCCCGGAAAAGGGTGTCGCGCACATGGCCGTCGGCGCGGTGGTCAACGCCGCCTGGGACCTCGCCGCGCGCCGCGCCGGCCTGCCGGTCTGGCAGTTCGCCGCCCGGATGACCCCCGAAGAGCTCGTGTCGCTGGTCGACTTCCGCTACCTGAGCGACGCGCTCACCGAAGCCGAGGCACTCGACATCCTGCGTCGCGCGGAACCCGGCCGCGCCGAACGCACGAAAGAGCTGGAGGCGAAGGGCTACCGCGCCTACAGCACGTCCCCCGGCTGGCTCGGGTACGCCGACGCCAAGCTCGTGCGGCTCGCCGAGCAGGCTGTCGCCGACGGCTTCGAGATGATCAAGCTCAAGGTCGGCGGCAACCTCGAAGACGACGTCCGGCGCATGAAGCTCGCCCGCGAGACCGTCGGCGCGGACGTCCGGATCGCCGTCGACGCCAACCAGCGCTGGGACGTGCAGGCCGCGGTCACCTGGATGACCGCGCTGGCGCCGTACGACCCGTACTGGATCGAGGAGCCGACCTCCCCGGACGACGTCCTCGGCCACGCGGCGATCGCGAAGGCGCTCGCGCCGATCAAGATCGCCACCGGCGAGCACGTCCAGAACCGGGTGATCTTCAAGCAGCTGCTGCAGGCGGACGCCATTTCGGTGCTGCAGCTGGACGCCGCCCGCGTCGGCGGGTTCAACGAGAACCTGGCGATCCTGCTGCTGGCCGCCAAGTTCGGCGTCCCGGTGTGCCCGCACGCCGGCGGCGTCGGGCTCTGCGAGCTCGTCCGGCACCTCTCGATGTTCGACTTCGTGGCGGTGTCCGGCACCGACACCGACCGCACCATCGAGTGGGTCGACCACCTGCACGAGCACTTCACCGACCCGGCCGTCGTCGAGCGCGGCCGCTACCTGGCCCCGACCGCCCCCGGGTTCTCCGCGCGCATGCACGACGCCACGCTGCGCCGCTTCCGGTTCCCGGACGGTCCCGAGTGGACGGAGACCGCAAGTGAGTGAATTCGAGGGCCTGGTGGCCGCCGTCACCGGCGGCGCCTCGGGCATCGGCAAGGCGGCCGCGGACCTGCTGGCCGAGCGCGGCGCCCAGGTGGCGGCCCTCGACTTGAAACCCGGCGACGACGGCATCCGCTGCGACGTCTCCTCCGATGCCGAAGTCCGGGCGGCCGTCGACGCCGTCGTGGAGCGCTTCGGGCGCCTCGACATCCTGGTCAACAATGCCGGAATCGGCGCGCAGGGCGATGTCACCGGCAACGACGACGACGAGTGGCACCGCGTGTTCGACGTCAACGTCGTCGGCATGGTCCGGGTCGCCCGGGCCGCGCTGCCGCACCTGAAGAATTCGCCGTCCGCGGCGATCGTCAACACCTGCTCCATCGCGGCCTGGGCCGGCCTGCCCAACCGCGCGCTCTACTCGGCCAGCAAGGGCGCCGTGCTCTCGCTGACCCTGGCCATGGCGACCGACCACCTGCCCGACCGGATCCGCGTCAACTGCGTGTGCCCGGGCACGGCGGACACCCCGTGGGTGGGCCGGCTCCTCGACGCCGCCGAAGACCCGGCGGCCGAACGCGCGGCCCTCGCGGCCCGCCAGCCGATGGGCCGGCTGGTGACCGCGGACGAGGTCGCCAACGCGATCGCCTACCTGGCGAGCCCCCTTTCCGCCTCGACCACCGGCACCGCCCTCGCGGTCGACGGCGGCATGTACGGCCTGCGTCCTCGCGGCCCCGTTCAACCCCGATAAGACTTGATTCCCCGCCGTCATCAAGGAGGATGCTGTGCGTACGAAGGTGATCAAGGTGGCCGCCGTCGCCGCCTGCGGCCTGGTACTGGCCGCCTGTGGGTCCACCAAGGACAATGCTTCGGCGCCCGCGGCGGGTGGCGGCGGGGGCGGCAAGGTCGGCGCGACCCTGCCCCTGCTGACCTCGCCGTTCTGGCAGGCCTACAACAACTACGTGCCGAAGATGGCCAAGGAAGAGGGCGTCGACGTCCTCCCGACGGTCAACGCCGACAGCGACCCCGCGAAGCTGATCACCGACATCGGCACCTTCCTCAACCAGGGCGTCAAGGGCCTGGTCGTGACGCCGCTGGACTCGGCCGCCATCGTCGCCGGGCTCAAGCAGGCCGAGAACAAGGGCGTGCCGGTGGTCGCGGTCGACGTCGCTCCCGAAAGCGGCAAGGTCGCCATGGTGGTGCGGGCCGACAACAAGGCCTACGGCACCAAGGCGTGTGAGGCGATCGGCGAGAAGGTCAAGTCCGGCAAGGTCGTGCAGATCATGGGCGACCTGGCCTCGGTCAACGGCCGCGACCGCTCGGAGGCCTTCCGCGACTGCATGAAGTCGAAGTACCCCGGCATCCAGGTGCTGGAGATCCCGGCGGAGTGGAAGGCCGACAAGGCGTCCTCCGGCCTGGACAGCATGCTGACCGCGAACCCGGACATCAAGGGCGTCTACATGCAGGCCGGCGGTGTCTACCTGGCTCCGACCGAGCAGGCCCTCAAGCGCAAGAACCTGTACTTCCCGGTCGGGGACCCGAAGCACATCGTGCTCGTGTCCAACGACGGCATCCCGCAGGAGCTGGCCGCCATCCGCAACGGCGAGCTGGACGCCACCGTGTCCCAGCCGGCCGACGCGTACGCGAAGTACGGCCTGTACTGGCTGAAGAAGGCCATGGCGGGCGAGACGTTCAAGGCCGGGCCGACCGACCACGGCAGCACCATCGTGGAGATCAGCCCCGGCATCCTCGAGGACCAGCTGCCCGCGCCCGTCATCACCAAGGACAACGTGGACGACAAGGCCCTCTGGGGGAACAGCCTGTGACCGCGCTGCCCGCCGGCGAATCCGCCGTCCCGGTGGTCAGCGCTGTAGGTGTCGGGAAGCGCTACGGCCCCACCGTGGCGCTGCACGACGTCAGCCTCACCGTGCACCCCGGCGAGTCGCACGCGCTCGTCGGGCGCAACGGGGCCGGCAAGTCGACGCTCGTCTCCATCCTCACCGGCCTGTCCGCCACGGACACCGGGCACGTCGAGTTCGGCGGCGAGCCGGCCCCGCCACTGTCCAAGCAGGACGACTGGAAGGCCCGGGTCGCCTGCGTGTACCAGCACGCGATGGTCGTCCCGCAGCTCACCGTGGCCGAGAACCTGTTCCTCAACCGGCAGGCCGGCGGCGGGTTTTCGATCGGCTGGAAGTCGTTGCGGCGCAAGGCGCGCGAGCTCCTGGAGTCGTGGGACGTGCACGTCGACGTCGACACGCCCGCGGGGGAGCTGTCGGTCGAGGACCGGCAGTTCGTCGAGATCGCGCGTGCGCTGTCCTACGGCGCCCGGTTCATCGTCCTCGACGAGCCGACCGCGCAGCTCGACAGCCAGGCCATCGAGCGGCTCTTCGACCGGATGCGCCAGATGCAGGCGGGCGGGGTGACGTTCCTGTTCATTTCGCACCACCTGCACGAGGTCTACGAGGTCTGCCAGGCGGTGACCGTGCTTCGCGACGCGAAGCACGTGCTCACCGCGCCGGTCGCCGAAGTCGGCCGTGCGGAGCTGGTCGACGCGATGACCGGCGAGCCCGGCGGCCTGTCGGTGCGTGACGCCGCCACGCGGGAGTCGCTCGAAGCCGGCGCCGCGGAGATCCTCACGGTCGACGGGCTCTCCGGCGACGGCTTCTCCGGCGTCTCGTTCCGGCTGCGCCGCGGCGAGGTCGTCGGGCTGGCGGGCAGCAACGCCAGCGGAAAGCACCAGGTCGCCGAGACCGTCTACGGCCTGCGGACGCCGTCCGCGGGCACGATCCGCGTCGACGGCTCGCCGCTGCGGCCCGGGGACATCCCGGCGGCGCTGCGGGCCGGCATCGGGTGCGTGCCCCGCGACCGGCACCACGAGGGCCTGGTCCTGGCGCACTCGATCGCGGACAACGCCACGATGTCCATTTTGGACAAGCTGGGCCGCGGCGGGATCGCGTCGCCCTCGACGCGGTACGCGAAGGCGTCGCAGGCGCTGAAGGACTACGACATCGTGGCCGCGGGCGCCGACCAGCCGGTGTCGGACCTCTCCGGCGGCAACCAGCAGAAAGTCGTGCTGGCGCGGGCGCTGCTGAGCGATCCGCGGGTGGTCGTGCTGATCAACCCGACCGCCGGGGTGGACGTGAAGTCGAAGGAGGCGCTGCTCGCGGTCGTCGACCGGGTGCGCGCCGAGGGCAAGGCGGTGCTGATCGTCAGCGACGAGCTCGACGACCTGCGCCTGAGCGACCGGGTCCTGGTGCTGCGCGCCGGGGCCGTGGTCGCCGAACACCAGGCCGGGTGGTCCGACGGCGACCTCGTGGCCGACATCGAAGGAGTCGAGCTTTCGTGACCGACGTGATGACCTCTCCCCAGACTTCGCTGCCGGCCCCACCGCGGCGCCGGAAAGCCGTCTGGCTGCGCGAACTCGCGCTCCTGCCCGCCCTGGTCGTCGTGTTCGTGATCGGCGGCCTGGTCGACGACACGTTCGTCGGCTGGAGCAACATCGTCAGCATCCTTACCGCGTCGGCCGCGCTCTCGCTGGTCGTGCTGGGCGAGTCGCTGGTGCTGATCACCGGGAAGTTCGACCTGTCGCTGGAGTCCACGATGGGCCTGGCGCCCGCGCTGGGCGCGATGGTCGTGATCCCGGCGGCGTCGGCCGGCTTCGGCGTCGAACTGCCCGCGGCGATCGGGCTGCTGATCATCCCGCTGTGCGGCGCGCTGGTCGGGTTCGTCAACGGCTTCCTGATCGTGAAGCTGAAGCTGAACGCCTTCATCGTCACCCTGGCCATGCTCACCGTGCTGCGCGGTGTCCAGGTCGGCTCGACCAAGGGCAAGACGCTGTTCAACCTGCCGGACTCGTTCACCGACCTGGCGACGACCACGTTCGCCGGGCTGCCGATGTCGGTGTGGCTGGCGGCGCTGCTGTTCGCCGTCGCCGGCTGGGTGCTGCGCTACCACCGCGTCGGCCGCGCGCTGTACGCGATCGGCGGCAACCGCGAAGCCGCGCGGGCGGCCGGGGTGCGCGTCGACCGGATCGCCTGGGCGGTGTTCGTCGTCGCCGGGGTCCTGGCGGCGATCGGCGGGCTCGCGTACACGGGTTACGTCGGGGCCTTGGGCGCGAACCAGGGATCCGGGATGATCCTGCAGGTGTTCGCGGCGGCGGTGATCGGCGGCGTTTCGCTCGACGGCGGCAAGGGCACCCTGGTCGGGGCCCTCACCGGCGTCCTGCTGCTCTCGTCGGTGTCCAGCCTGCTCAACTACGCGCACGTCACGGCGGAGTGGCAGGGGGCGATCTACGGCGCCATCATCCTGGTCGCGCTGATCATCGCCCGGTACGCGGGCGGAAAGCCCCAAACCTGACACCCGCCGCGTGAAGATCCGACGTTCCGAGTCTGCCGCGGCTCGTCGTGAGTGGTAATTCGGGTTCTAACCCGGCAGCGCCTTGCAGATCTCGATACCGTCCATTCCGGACAGTCCGATGTCGAGCAC
>NZ_JBSGAI010000086.1:0-20913 GCF_053600695.1 Amycolatopsis sp. NPDC005003
CTCGAGCGGTTCCACTTCGCCCTCGCCCCCCGCGGGGTGCTGTTCCTCGGCAAGGCCGAGATGCTGACCCGAATTACCACTCACGACCGGGTTCGGGTGGGGCTTCCGGGTAAGTTCCGGGACTGTGAACGCTGTGATCGTGGGAGCCGCCCTGGTGCGGGACGGCAAGCTGCTGGCCCAGCAGCGGGCTTGGCCGCCCAAGCACGCCGGGCAGTGGGAACTGCCCGGTGGCCGGGTCGAGGCGGGGGAGTCCGAGGCCTTTGCGCTGGCCCGCGAGTGCAGCGAGGAGCTCGACGTCGTCGTCGAGGTCGGCCGCCGGGTCGGGGAAGACGTCCCGCTGCCCGGCGAGAAGGTGCTCCGCATCTACGCCGCGACGCTGGTTTCGCCCGGGGAAGAGCCGCGGGCCGTCGAGCACCGAGCCGTGCGGTGGCTCGGGCCCGACGACCTCGACGACGTCGACTGGCTGCCCGCGGACCGGATCCTGCTGCCCGCCTTCCGCGCGCTGCTCAGTTAGCCCCGATCATCCGCAGGGCCGCGTCCAGCCGGTGCGAGCCGCGCTCGCGGGCGCGTTCGGCGCCCGCCTTTCGCACGCGATCCAGCTCGGCGACGTCGTCGAGCAGTGCCGACGCCCGCGAGCGCAGGGGCCGCAGCTCCTCGACCACCGCGTCGGCGACGGCGTCCTTCACCGCGCCGTACGACGTGAACTCGTCGGCGAGGTCGGCCGGCGACCCGCCCCGGCAGGCGGCGAGGATCTCCAGCAGGTTCGCCATCCCCGGCCGGGTCTCCGGGGCGTGGACCGGCACCGAACCGCCGTCGGTGACCGCGCGGCGGATCTTGCGGCGGATCTGGTCCGGCTCGTCGAGCACGAACACCACGCCCACCGCGTCCCGGGCCGACTTCGACATCTTGCGCGTCGGGTCGGCCAGGTCCTTCACCCGCGCGCCGGCCGGCGGCAGCACCGCGCGGGGGACGGTGAACACGTCGCCGTACGTGCCGTTGAAGCGCTTGGCCAGCGTCCGCGTCAGCTCGACGTGCTGGCGCTGGTCCTCGCCGACCGGGACCTCGTCCGCACCCTGGAGCAGGATGTCCGCGGCCATCAGCGCCGGGTACGTCAGCAACGACAACCGCACCCCGGCCTGACCTTTGGACTTCTCCTTGAACTGGATCATCCGCGCCGCTTCGCCGTAGTTGCAGGTGCACTCCAGGACCCAGGTCAGCGCGCCGAGCTCGCGGGCCAGGTCGGACTGGACGAACACCCGCTCGGGATCGATGCCGGCGGCGATCAGCACCGCCAGCTGTTCACGGGCCAGTGATCGGAGTTTCGCCGGGTTGTGCGGCGTCGTCATGCCGTGCAGGTCGGCGACGAAGTACAGGTCGTCCGCGCCGCCCTCACGAGCCCAGCGGCGGACCGCACCGAGGTAGTTGCCGAGGTGGACGTGGCCGGAGGGCGTGATGCCGGACAGCTTGCTCATCGTGTCTTCCTTCTCGGGGTCGGGGCCACCCCGGAGAAGGCACGAAAAAGGCCGCCCGTCCGGGGCGGCCACTGGCTGGTTCAGCGCAGGGTCAGCAGGCCGCCGAGGGCGGCCACCAGCTGGACGTCTGCGCGTGCATACCTCGAGCATAGCCGAGGACCGTCACCACTCGGTATCGTCCGGACGCGCGATCGGCCGAGCGGGTCTACCGTTTAACCATGTATGTCGTCCTGCTGAACTACACGGCCCCGATCGAGGAAATCGACTACGCGCTCCCGGACCACGCCGAGTGGCTGAACAAGCAGTACGAGCACGGCCACTTCCTGGCTTCCGGGCGGCGGAACCCGCGCACCGGCGGCGTGATCATCACGCGGCCGATGTCCCGCGGGAAGCTCGACGCCATCCTGGCGTCCGACCCGTTCTGCGTGAAGCACCTCGCGCAGTACGAGGTCATCGAGTTCTCGCCGACGAAGACCGCGCCGGAACTCCGGCTGGTCAACGAGGCCGTCACGCACTAGGCGGCCAGGTCCAGCTTCGCCTTCTTCAGAGCCAATACCGGGCACTTCTTGCAGCGCGGCTTCGACCGGCAGCACTTCTTCTTGACCTTGCCGGCCTTCATCAGCTTGCGCACGACCTTCCGCGGGTCCTTCGGCTTCTTGCCCACGCGCACGCACCTTCCGGATCGGCGACCGTCACCGGGTTTCCACGTTAGGTCAGCCTAACCGTCATGGGGGCGTGGGGCCGCTCACAATGGGGTGGCAGGTATCCTGGGTGAGGTCCGCGTGTGACCAGAGCCGGTCACGGGATGCCTGAACGGTGTGCGCGGCCATCCAACCCTTGAAGTTCAGGAGTTCTCGCGTGCCCGCAGCCAGCGCTACCGTCGAAACCGGCCGGCCGACCGGTAAGACCCGGCCCGACCTGCGCAACGTCGCGATCGTCGCCCACGTCGACCACGGCAAGACCACGCTGGTGGACGCGATGCTCCGCCAGTCCGGCGCCTTCGCCGAGCGCGCCGAGGTCGTCGACCGCGTGATGGACTCGGGTGAGCTGGAGCGCGAAAAGGGCATCACGATCCTCGCGAAGAACACCTCGATCCACCGCCAGACCCCCGAGGGCCAGGTGACGATCAACGTCATCGACACCCCCGGCCACGCCGACTTCGGCGGCGAGGTCGAGCGCGGCCTGGCCATGGTCGACGGCGTCGTGCTGCTGGTCGACGCGTCCGAGGGCCCGCTCCCGCAGACCCGGTTCGTGCTCCGCAAGACCCTCGAAGCCGGCCTGCCGGTGATCCTGCTGGTCAACAAGACCGACCGCCCGGACGCCCGGATCGCCGAGGTCGTCGAGGAGACCCACGACCTGCTGCTCGAGCTGGCCAGCGACATCGAAGACGCCGACCACGACGCGATCCTCGACCTCCCGGTCGTCTACGCCTCCGCGCGCGCCGGCAAGGCCAGCCTGGAGCAGCCCGCCGACGGGGACATCCCCGACAGCGAGAACCTCGACCCGCTGTTCGACACGCTGCTGCGCCACGTGCCGCCGCCCGCCGCCGACCTCGACGCGCCGCTGCAGGCGCTGGTCACCAACCTCGACGCGTCCAACTTCCTCGGCCGCATCGCGCTGATCCGCATCCACGCCGGCAAGCTGCGCAAGGGCCAGACCGTGGCCTGGATGCGCGCGGACGGCACCACGCAGAACGTCCGCATCTCCGAGCTGCTGGTCACCGAGGCGCTCACCCGCGTCCCGGCGACCGAGGCCAGCGCGGGCGAGCTCGTCGCCATCGCGGGCATCCCGGACATCACCATCGGTGACACGCTCGCCGACTCCGACAACCCGGTGGCGCTGCCCCGGATCACCGTCGACGAGCCCGCGATCTCGATGACCATCGGCGTCAACACCTCGCCGCTGGCCGGGCGCAACGGCGGCGACAAGGTCACCGCGCGGCTGGTCAAGGCCCGCCTCGACCAGGAGCTGATCGGCAACGTCTCGATCCGCGTCCTGCCGACCGAGCGCCCGGACACCTGGGAGGTCCAGGGCCGTGGCGAGCTGGCGCTGGCCATCCTCGTCGAGCAGATGCGCCGCGAGGGCTTCGAGCTGACCGTCGGCAAGCCGCAGGTGGTCCTGCGCACGATCGACGGCAAGCTCCACGAGCCGTTCGAGCGCCTCTACATCGACTCGCCGGAGGAGCACCTCGGCGCGATCACCCAGCTCCTGGCCGCCCGCAAGGGCCGCATGGAGGACATGAGCGGCAACGGCACCGGCCGGATCAAGCTGGAGTACGTGCTCCCGTCGCGCGGCCTGATCAGCTTCCGCACCGACTTCCTCACCGAGACCCGCGGCACCGGCATCGCGAACCACGTGTTCGAGGGCTACTTCCCGTGGGCGGGCGAGATCCGCACCCGGCACAGCGGCTCGCTGGTCGCCGACCGGTCGGGCCCGGTCACCGCGTACGCGATGATCCAGCTCGCCGACCGCGGCACGTTCTTCGTCGAGCCGGGCGCGGACGTCTACGAGGGCATGGTCGTCGGCGAGAACCCGCGCTTCGAGGACCTCGACATCAACATCACCAAGGAGAAGAAGCTGACGAACATGCGTCAGTCCTCCGCCGACGTGATGGAGACGCTGGCCCGCCCGCGCAAGATGGGCCTGGAAGAGGCCCTGGAATTCTGCTCGGTCGACGAGTGCGTCGAGGTCGCGCCCGAGGTCGTCCGGGTTCGCAAGGTCACCCTGGACGTCAACACCCGCGCGAAGGAGCGTTCGCGCGCCAAGAGCCGCGACAACGGCTGACCCCGGCTTCGGAAAAACCTCCCGGTGTGTGTCGCCGGGAGGTTTTTTCGTGCCCGTTCCCTTACGCTGGGTCGGTCGGTGGCGAACCCAGCGTCAGGAATTCCGCCGTTCTTCTCCTCATATCTTTATAGGGGTCGCGACGGCTTCATCGCCTGGCGCCGACCACCGGCGTGAACCGTTTTCGTGTCCGGCCCGTGTTCGTTCCGCCGTTCCGGAACGGTCCGGGAACCCGGACGGTGTTCCGCGCGTCCTTCCGGTAGCGCCCACCTTGGGGCGGCGAAGCTGTCCGATCCGGGTATGGGAATCTCGGTTCCGGCGAGGACGGCGGCCGTGGGAGCATGGCTGACCCGATCGGGGACAACTGGGAGGAACGGGGCGTGCGGGTGAATCGCAAGGCGGTGCCGGTGGCGGCACTCGCGGCCGTGCTGCTCACCGCCTGCTCCAACACCCCGCCACCCCCGGTCGTGTCGTCGTCGGTCGCGCCGGTCTCGACCACCGGCAAGACGCCGTCGCAGATCGTCGTCGGCGTCGACGACGTGCTCGGCGGGTACAACCCGCACAACCTCGCGGACTCGTCCCAGGTGACGTCCGCGCTCTCGCAGCTGCTGCTGCCCTCGGTGTTCCGCCAGAAGGACGACGGCACCACCCAGCTCGACAAGAACCTGATGAAGTCCGCCGAGGTGATCTCGCAGCAGCCGTTCGTGGTGGCCTACGAGATCCGGCCGGACGCCTCCTGGTCCGACGGCGCGCCCATCGCCGCCGAGGATTTCGACTACCTGCGCACCCAGCTGCGCGATCAGCCCGGCGTGATCGAGCCCGCCGGCTACCGGCAGATCACCGACCTGCAGTCCCGCGAAGGCGGCAAGCGCGTCGAGGTCACCTTCGCCAAGCCGTACCCGGGCTGGCAGACGCTGTTCTCCGACCTGCTGCCCGCCCACCTGCTCAAGGACGCGCCCGATGGATGGCGCGGGGCGCTCGCGTCGAACTTCCCGGCCGTCGCCGGCCCGTTCTCGATCAAGAGCCTGGACACCGCCCGTGGCGAGGTGATCCTCGAGCGCAACGAGCGCTACTGGGAGAAGCCCGCCGCGATCGACCGCATCGTGCTCCGCCGGTCGGACCAGAACACGCTGCTGGCCGCGCTGCGCAGCGGCAACGACCAGTTCGCGCTGGCGCGGACGAACGGCGCCGAGCTCAAGCTGCTCGGCGAGCTCGGCTCCTCGGTGCGGCTGCACACGGTGGCCCGCCCGCTCGTCGCCGACGTGCTGCTGCGCCCGGTCAGCGCGACCCTGCAGGACGCCCAGGTCCGGGCCGGCATCGCCGCGCTGATCGACCGCACCAAGCTGATCAGCGAGGGCGTCAACGGCGGCCCGTCGTCGACGCTGCACGCCGACGCCCAGGTGACCGCACCGTCGGTGAAGGGCTACGCGGCGACCATCCCGCCCGGCCCGCCCACCGCGCCCGACGTCGCCAAGGGCGAAGAGTCCCTGAAGGCGGCCGGCTACACCAAGACCGCGGGCACCTGGCGCAAGAACGGCAAGGCGCTCTCGCTGGTCATCGCCTCACCGATGGCCCAGGAGCCGTACGCGACGATCGCCAAGGAGCTCAGCGGCCAGCTCGCCGCGCAGGGCATCGAGGTCAACGCGATCACACCGCCGCCGCGCGACCTGTTCAGCGGCCTGCTGGCGATGCCGGTCGTGGGCGGCGTCCAGCAGCCGACCGGCGACACGGCGGGCAACGTCGGGATCGACATCGCCGTCGTCCCGCAGGCGGCGGGCGGCGACACCGCGTCGGTCCTCGCGTCGGCCTTCGGCTGCCGCCCGGAGCAGACGGCCGCGGGCGTGGACAAGACCAAGCCCGTCGTCCCGGGCAACTCGGCCGGCTTCTGCGACCCGGCGCTGCAGCCGTCGATCGACGCCGCGCTGTCCGGATCGACCTCGGTCACCGAAGCGCTCACCACCCTTGAGCCTGAACTTTGGCGTCAGAACGTGGTGATTCCGCTGTTCCAATTGGCTGACACCCTGGCGATCGGATCGGGCATCTCCGGCGTCACGCCCGGTCCCCCCATGGTGGGCCCGTTCGGGTCGGCGGTGAACTGGACTCGCGGCCCGAAGTAATCGGTTGGCTACGCATTCAGTACTACCGGGTGATCTTTACCAACGCCTTCGAGTGGGACGCTGTGAATCCATGAGGTAACCGCCGTATTTCTGGAAGTCGACTGGAAGTCACCCTTTGGTCACGATCGACCCGGAACTGGTGACTGTCGGTGCTTTTCCTTTCTAGCGTGCTCCCGCAGTGCGCCAGTTGAGTGTCGCTTGGCGTGTCGTAGGCTCCGGCCCATCCAAACCGGAGCGGTGTGGGTCCTTGTCCCGATATTCAAGGGCTCAGTGCTAGGAGGGCACACTTCATGAGGAGATCCAAAGCAGTCTCCGCTTTGTCGCTCGTTGCCGGCGCCTCGCTGTTGCTGAGCGCCTGCACCAGCGGTGATTCGGGCTCGGGGAACACGGACCAGAACGGATCCTCGACCGACGTCAAGGCGATGGCTGTCGGCAAGGCCGAGACCGGTGACCTGTTCAAGCTCGCGTCCACGCAGCCGTACGACGGTACCGTCACGATCGGTATCGATGACGGGTACTCGGGGTACAACAACCAGACCCCGGACACCAACAGCTCGTACAACAACTACGTGTTGGCCGGTGTGCTCTCCGGTACGTTGAAGCTCGACGGGAACAACAAGATCCTGCTGAACAACGACGTCTTCGAGTCGTGGGACGTCACGCAGAAGGACCCGCAGCAGGTCACGTACAAGATCAAGCCGAACATCAAGTGGTCGGACGGTCAGCCGTACGACTGCAAGGACATGTACCTGGCGTGGCTGTCGCAGAGCGGCTTCGCCAAGGGTCCGGACGGCAAGACCCCGTTCAACTCGGCGTCGACCACCGGTTACTCGCTGATCAAGACGGCGACCTGCAAGGACCCGCTGACCTTCGTCACCGACTACAGCGAGCCCTACCTCGACTACAAGGGCCTGTTCAACGCGCCGGCGATCATGCCCGCGCACATCCTCGAGGCCAAGACCGGCATCGCGGACATCACCAAGCTGGCCCCGACCGGCGACCCGGCCCAGCTCAAGGCCGCCGGTGACTTCTGGTCGAACGAGTGGAAGGGCTTCAAGGCGGACATCATGCCGTCGTCGGGCCCGTACAAGATCACCGCGTTCGACGCCAACCAGAAGGCCGTCACCCTCGAGCACAACCCGCTGTGGGCGGGCGGCAAGGGTGGCCCGTCGAAGATCGTCGTCAAGGCCATGGAAGACACCAAGGCCATGGCGACCGCGCTGCAGAACGGTGAGATCGACGTCGCGGCGTCGACCCAGCCGGACGCCACCGCGGCGCAGACGATGAAGGGCCTCGCGGCGCAGGGCGTGACCTACGGTTCGGCCTCGCAGCTGACCTACGAGCACCTCGACCTGAACTTCAAGCGCGTGTTCGCCGACAAGGACCTGCGCAAGGCCTTCATGGAGTCGGTCAACCGCAAGGAGATCACGGACAAGCTGCTCAAGGAGGTCCAGGCGGACGCGGAGCCGCTGAACAGCGTCGTGTTCTTCCAGGGTGAGCCCGGTTACACCGACCTGTACAGCAGCAAGGCGGGCCTGGGTGCCGAGGCGGCGGCCAAGACGCTGACCGACGCCGGCTGGGTCAAGGGTGCCGACGGCATCTTCGCGAAGAACGGTGTGCGTGCCTCGGCCACGATCACGCACAACCAGAACGCCCGCCGCACCCAGACCGTCGAGATCATCATCTCGCAGGCCAAGGCGGCCGGTATCGAGATCAAGAACGAGACCGACGCCAACTTCCTCAAGGGTGGCCGCGTCTCGACCGGTGACTACGACATCGCGCTGTTCGGCTGGTCGTCCCAGCCGTTCAAGGCGGAGTCCAAGTCGATCTACGTCTGCCCGGACAAGGGTGGCGAGCAGAACTACCAGTCTCTGTGCGACCCGAAGATCGACGACGCCTACAACGCCGCGGTGAAGGCCACCGACGAGCAGGTCAAGCTGCAGAAGTACCAGGAGGCCGACAAGGCCATCGCCGACGACTACGCGACCCTGCCGCTGTTCCAGACGCCGAGCATGTGGGCGTTCAAGGGCATCGACCGCGTCTACATGCAGTCGTACGACGGTGTTCTGTGGAACGTCGGCGAGTGGGAGCAGAAGAAGTAGGGCTCGCCCCGCCTCTTCCAACCCCTCGCTCCAGATGACCTGGCGGGTACCGGGGTTCGGCCAAAAGCCGGACCCCGGTACCCACCGGAAGTAGCTGTTGACCGTAGGGTTACCGCCACTACGGTAGACAACCGGGTAGCGGTCCAGCGCACTTCTGACGACCAGGCCCGGATGAGGAGCAGTTCGTTGAACCTGGTGATCTACATCCTTCGCCGTCTGGCGATATCGATCCCCGTCCTGCTGGTCGGGACTTTCCTGTGCTTCGTCATGGTCGCCGGCACCGGTGACCCGCTGGGCGAGCTGCGGCAGAACCCGACGATCAGCAAGGACGCGCTGGCCGCCACGGCCGCCAAGCTCGGTCTCGACCAGGGCATCGTGCCCCGCTACTTCACGTGGCTCGGCGACTTCCTGAGCGGGAACTGGGGCATCTCGATCGCGCAGGGCAACGCCCTCGCGCCGGTCGCCCCCAAGGTGATGGCCGCGTTCGGCGTCACCCTCAAGCTGGTCGTCGGCGCCGAGATCCTCGCGCTGATCATCGGCATCATCGTCGGTGTGCTGGCCGCGGTGAAGCAGTACTCGATCGTCGACTACCTCGCGACCACCCTCGCGTTCCTGCTGTTTTCGATGCCGATCTTCTGCGTCGCGATCGTGCTGAAGAACTACGCGATCGAGATCAACGGCTGGGTGCGCGACCTCGGCCTCGCCGACGTCCTGGGCAACCCGTGGCTGCGCACGACCAGCCCGGAGCAGCTGAAGACGGACGGCGTCGGCGACTTCATCACCAGCACGATCGGTGCGTACCTGCTGCCGACCCTGTCGATCATGGCGATCAGCTTCGCCGCGTACAGCCGGTTCCAGCGGGCCTCGATGCTCGAGGTGATGAACTCCGACTACGTGCGCACCGCGCGCGCCAAGGGCCTCGGCAACGGCCGGGTCATCTTCCGGCACGCGTTCCGCAACGCCCTGATTCCCGTGACGACGCTGTTCTCGGTGAACTTCGGCTCGGTCCTGGCCGGCGCGATCATCACCGAGACCGTGTTCAACTGGCACGGTATGGGCACATTGCTGGTGGAAGCCGTCTCGAAGAACGACACTCAGGTGATGATGGGTTGGCTCGTGGTGATCGCCAGCAGTGTCATCGTCGCCAACCTGATCGCCGACCTGATGTACGGCATCCTGGACCCGAGGATTCGCGTTGGCTGACTTGAACTCTCTTCTCGCGAGCGAAACCGCCGCCGCCGAAGGCACGCTGCCGCCGGAGGCGCTGCCCGAGCCGCGCAGCCAGGGCAAGCTGGTCCTGCGGAAGTTCCTCCACCACAAGCTGGCGATGGCGTCCACCGCCGTGCTGATCCTGATCGTGCTGCTCAGCATCCTGCTGCCGCTGTTCTGGAAGCACAGCTACGAGGACAGCTCGTTCCCGTCCTTCGCCAAGCCCAGCGCGGACTTCCCGCTCGGCACGACGCAGGTCGGCAAGGACATGGTGTCGCAGGTGCTGCGCGGCACGCAGTACTCGCTCCTCATCGCCCTCACCGTGTCGATCCTGGCCACCGTGATCGGGGTCGTGCTCGGGGCGGTGGCCGGCTACCTGCGCGGGTTCTCCGACTCGGCCATCTCCCGGGTGACGGACCTGTTCCTGATCATCCCGCAGATCGCCGCGGCGGCCATCCTCGCCAAGGTGTTCGGCGGCGGTTCCTGGTACATCGTCGCGCTGGTGCTGGCGGCGTTCGCCTGGATGCAGATCGCGCGGATCACCCGCGCCGAGGCGATGTCGCTGTCCCAGCGCGAGTTCGTCGACGCGGCTCGCGCCTCGGGCGCCGGAACGTTCCGGATCATCTTCAAGCACCTGGTGCCGAACATGGTCGGCAGCATCACGGTCAACGCGACCCTCGCGGTCGCCCAGGCCGTCCTGGCGGAAGCCGCGCTGTCGTTCATCGGCCTCGGTGTCCAGCTGCCGGACACCTCGCTCGGCCGCGTCATCCTGGAGAACTACGCCCAGCTGCAGACGCGGCCGGCGCTGTTCTTCGGGCCGTTCGTCGTGCTCGTGCTGATTTCACTGACGATCAACTTCATCGGTGACGGTCTTCGCGACGCCTTCGACCCGCGCCAGCGGAGAATGAAGGCCTGAACGCGCGACGCGGGGGTGACCGGAACCGGTCACCCCCGCGTCCGTTTTCGCGCTTGGCTCACCGAACCTGGGGGTTTCGGATGAATCTCGTGCTCTACGTGCTCCGGCGGCTGGCGATCTCCATCCCGGTCCTGCTCATCGGCACGTTCCTCTGTTTCGTCATGGTCGCCAACACCGGCGACCCGTTGGGCGAGCTCCGCAGCAAACCCGGGATCAGCGCCTCGGCGATCGCCGAGACCGAGCACAAGCTCGGCCTCGACCAGAGCGTCCTCGCCCGCTACTTCACCTGGCTCGGGCACTTCCTGACCGGCGACTGGGGCATCTCGATCGCGCAGGGCAACGCCTTCACCCCGGTGCAGCCGAAGGTGCTGGCCGCGTTCGGGGTGACGCTGGAGCTGGTGCTGACCGCGTCCGTGCTGGCCCTGGTCTTCGGCGTGCTGGTGGGTGTCCTCGCCGCGGTGAAGCAGTACTCGATCTGGGACTACCTGGCGACGACGCTGGCGTTCCTGATGTTCTCCATGCCCATCTTCTGCGTGGCGATCGTCCTCAAGGGCTACGCGATCCGCGCCAACACCTGGGTCCGCGACCTGGGCCTGTCCGACGTGCTGGGCGACCCGTGGCTGCGGACGACCAGCCCGGAGAGCCTTTCGGCCACCGGAGTGGGGGACGCGCTCGCGAAGTACGTCGGCGCGTTCCTGCTGCCGACGCTGTCCATCATGGCGATCACGTTCGCCGCCTACAGCCGTTTCCAGCGGGCGTCGATGCTGGAGGTCCTGGGCGCCGATTACGTCCGCACAGTGCGCGCCAAGGGCGTGTCCAACAGCCGCGTGATCTGGCGCCACGCGTTCCGCAACGCGCTGATCCCGGTGATGACGCTGTTCTCGGTCAACTTCGGCGCCACGGTGACGGGCGCGATCATCACCGAAACGGTGTTCAACTGGCACGGCATGGGCACACTGCTGGTGGAGGCGGTCAACAAGAACGACCCACAGGTCCTGATGGGCTGGCTGGTGCTGATCGCGGCGAGCGTGGTGATCGCCAACCTGGTCGCCGACCTCCTGTACGGCATCCTCGACCCCCGCATCCGCGTCGGCTGAGATGCCCCGCTGATCACGCGTGATGCCCCTCCAGGCACGGCGAAGGGCCCGCACCCCACCCGGGTGCGGGCCCTTCGCCGTGAGTGCGTCAGTCGGCCACCGGGGCCAGCTTGCCGGCCTCCCAGGCCGCGCGCCGCTGTGCCTGCAGCACCGGGTCCGCGACCGGGGCCGCCGACAGCAGGCGCTTCGTGTACTCCTGCTGCGGCGAGTGCAGCACCTGGTCACGCGTGCCGACCTCGACCAGCTTGCCGTGCTGCATCACCGCGACGCGGTCGGCCAGCAGGTCGACCACCGCCAGGTCGTGGCTGATGAACAGGCACGCGAACTGCAGCGACTGCTGCAGGTCCAGGAACAGGTCCAGCACGCGGGCCTGCACCGACACGTCCAGCGCCGACGTCGGCTCGTCCGCGATGAGCAGGGCCGGGTCGAGCGACAGCGCCCGGGCGATGGCCACGCGCTGGCGCTGGCCGCCGGACAGCTCGTGCGGGTAGCGGTTCATGTAGTGCCCGCCCAGCTCGACCTTGTCGAGCAGCGACCGGACGCGCGCCGACAGCTCCTTGCCGGAGAGCACCTTGTGCAGCACCATCGGCTCGGCGATGGACTCGCCGATCGTCATCTTCGGGTCCAGCGTCGACGCCGGGTCCTGGAACACGATCGAGAAGTACCGGCGAAGCGGGCGAAGCTCTTTCGCCGACATCTTCGTGATGTCCTTGCCCGCGATGGACACCGTGCCCTCGGTCGGGTCGAGCAGGCGGATGGCGCAGCGGCCGACCGTCGACTTGCCCGAGCCCGACTCGCCCACCAGGCCGACGATCTCGCCCTTGGCGATGGTCAGCGAGACGTCGTCGACCGCGCGGTTCTTGGCCTGGCCGCGGCGACCCGGGTACTCGAGCACCAGGTTCTTGATCTCGAGGGCCGGCGCGGCCTCCTCGATCACGGCCTCCAGCTCGGCGTCGGCCAGCCGGATCTCCTCGGCGATCTTGGCCGCTTCGGTGCTGTCGGCGTCGATGCCCGCGTCGTCGAGCAGGCGGCGGCCCTCGGGGCGCTGGCCGAGCACCGGCACCGCCGCGAGCAGCCGCCGGGTGTAGTCCTCCTTCGGCGACGCGAACAGCTCGCGCACCGGCGCCTCTTCGACGATCTCGCCCTGGTACATCACGATCACGCGGTCGGCCATGTCGGCGACGACGCCCATGTCGTGGGTGATCAGCACGATCGCCGTGTCGAGGGTGTCCCGCAGCTTGCGCAGCAGGCCCAGGATCTCCGCCTGGACCGTGACGTCGAGCGCCGTGGTCGGCTCGTCGGCGATGATGACCTTCGGGTCGCACGCGATCGCCATCGCGATGACGACGCGCTGGCGCAGGCCGCCCGAGAGCTGGTGCGGGTACTGCTTGAACCGCAGCTCGGGGTTCGGGATGCCGACCATGTCGAGGAGCTCGACGGCGCGCTTGTCGGCCGCCTCCTTGGCGAGGTCGAGGTGCGAACGCAGGGCCTCGCGCAGCTGCCAGCCGACCGTGTAGACCGGGTTCAGCGCCGTCATCGGCTCCTGGAAGATCATCGCGACCTGGTTGCCGCGGATCTTCTGCATTTCCTTCTCTTTGAGATCCGCCAGGTTGCGCTCGCCGAGGCGCAGCTCACCGGCGATCCGGCTGGTCTTGGGCAGCAGGCCCAGCACCGACATCGACGTGACGGACTTGCCGGACCCGGACTCCCCGACCACGGCGACGATCTCGCCGGGCTGCACGTCGAACCCGATGCCCTTGACGGCGTCGACGACGCCGTCCTCGGTCTGGAACGACACGCTGAGGTCCGAGATCGACAGAACGGACCCGGACACGCCGGCGACGTCCGCCGAAGTTGCTTCAGTGCTCACCAAGATGCCCTTCGTGGGGGTACAGACGATCGCGACGCGGCGGTCGCGACTCGCGCGAGGATAACCGAGGGTGTCCCCGACGAAGGTCGGAGCACGGGAATTACGCTCAACCCGTGATCTCCCCGGTATCGCGAAGGCTGCTGTTCGTCCACGCCCATCCCGACGACGAAAGCATCACCACCGGCGCCTCGATCGCACGATACGCCGCCGAAGGCGCCGAGGTGATCGTGGTGACCTGCACACTGGGTGAAGAGGGCGAGATCATGGCCGGCCTGCCGGAGCTGGCCGGGCTGGGCGCCTGGGCCGCCGACCAGCTGGGCGGCTACCGCGTCGCCGAGCTGAAGGCCGCCTGCGCCGCGCTGGGGGTGTCGCGGCACCGGTACCTGGGCGGGATCGGCCGCTGGCGGGATTCGGGCATGGCGGGCACCCCGTCGGCGTCGCACCCGCGGGCGTTCACCGGTGGCACCGTCGAGGAGCAGGCCGCGCAGCTGGCGGAGCTCATCGACGAGTTCCGGCCCCAGGTCGTCGTCACCTACGACGCCTTCGGCGGCTACGGCCACCCCGACCACATCCGGGCCCACGAGATCACCATGGCCGCGGCGCCGCGGGCGGAGTCGGTGGAGCGGGTCTTCCACACCGTCGCGTCCCGGGACGCGGTGCGCGCCGGCCTGGCCGCGCTGCGTGATCGCGACACCGTCTTCGACGTCCCGGACGACGACGAGCTGCCCGTGACGCCCGACGAAGAGATCACCACAGTGGTCGACGTCGCCGCGTACGTCCCGGCGAAGCTGGCGGCACTGCGTGCGCACGCGACACAGCTCGCCGTGATCGACGACGGCGTCCCGTACTTCGCGCTGACGAACGAGCTCGCCCAGCCGATCCTGGCGAAGGACTACTTCGTCCTGGCCCACGGCCCGGCCGAGGGCGCGGCGGACGACCTGTTCGGCGGGCTGTGACCGTGGACGAGCGGCTGACGCTCGAGCAGGCGCTGCTCCTCGCCCTGCTCGCCGTCGACACGGTGCTGCTCGCCCTGCTGGAGCTGTTCTTCCTGCCGCTGCGGATCGGCGTGGTCCCGGTGCCGGTGACGGTGCTCGTGGGCGCCGTCACCACGCCCTGGCTGGTGTGGACCACGGCGAAGCTGGTGCGGCCCGGGCTTTCCTGGGTACCCCTGGCGGTGTGGGTGCTCGTCGTGTTCGGGGTCGGCCTGCTGGGCCCGGGCGGTGACCTGGTGCTGATCCAGGACTGGCGGGCGTTGCTGCTGCTCGGCGCGAGCGCGCTGCCGGGCGCGATGGTGCTGGGCGGCGCGCCGCGCCGGCCGGTGGGAAGGGGACCGGGACGTGGGTGAGGCGATCTCCGACAAGCACGTCGTGGCGGTGCTGCGGCCGTTCGTGCGGGCGTGCGGGCCGATGCTGGACGCGCTGCGGGAGTCCGATCCGTTCGGCCTGCAGGCGCGGGCTTCGGAGGACCTGGCCGAGGTCGAGTCCGGGCTGAAGGCGAAGCTGATCCACGGGGTCACGGCGGTGAAGGTGCCGGGCACGGCGGCGTGGACGCGGATGACCGGCTACGACCGCTCCAGCTGGTGGATGAACCGGGTGGGCCGCTTCACCGCGCTGCTGACGTCGATCCCGGGCCTGGGTGGCGCGCTGGCCGACCGCCTGCCGGTGCAGGACGCCCTCGGCGCGGCGTCCCAGGGGCTGCTGCTGTGCGCGATCGCGGGCGAGTACGGGGTGACCGACGTCGGCACCCGCGTGCGGCTCATCGCGTGGGTGCTCTTCGAGCGCGACATCGACCCGGAGCTGGCGGCGGGCAAGCACGCGGAGCACGACGAAGCCGCGGAGGCGGATGAAGCGGCGAAGCTGACCGAGGAACTGAGGGCGTCCGAGAAGAAGCACGGCAAGGCGACGGTGAAGGCGGCAGGCCGGACGCTGTGGCGGCTGGGCCGGGGCCTGCTGGGCATCACCGAGGAACTGGAGAAGCGTCCGCGCGGCAACCTGTTCCACCGGGCGCTCGGCATGCTGCCGGTCGTCGGGGCGGCGGGCGACTACCTGGGCGAGCGGTCGGGGCTGCGGGTCGTGTGGAAGCGCGCGCACGTCTGGCTGACCGAGCACGCGCCACCGGCCACGGCACCACGCTGATCATTCCCGCGCGGTGCCCGTCCCAAACCTCAGTTCCAGAACTGGAAGACGCTGAAGCCGATCCGCGCGCCGTCCACATAGCCGCCGAGGGCGTTGAAGATGGCGTAGGAACCGTCCCACAGCGCGGCGTTCGCCGGGCGGAAGAGGAAGAGGAGAGCGAACAGGGCGATCGGCGCCCACGGGCGGACCTGCGCCCCGATCTCACGCGCCCGCGGCGGCAGGTACGGCTCGATCGCGCCCCAGCCGTCGAGGCCCGGGATCGGCAGGATGTTGAGCAGGAACGTCACCACCTGCAGCAGCGCCAGGTACGACATCGCGATCACGAGCCCGCCCGCCATCGGGACCAGCGCGACCACCAGCGCCAGCGCCGCCCCGACCGCGAGGTTGCTCAGCGGCCCGGCCAGCGACACCCACGACGACGTCCCGCGCGAGCGCAGCGCCCCGCGGTTGATCCAGACCGCGCCGCCCGGCAGCGGGATGCCGCCGATGATGAGGAAGATCAGCGGCAGGATGATCGACAGGACCGGATCGGTGTACTTGCGCACGTCCAGCGTCAGGTAACCCTTGTGGGCGACGCTGTAGTCCCCGCCGCGGTAGGCGACCATCGCGTGCCCGAACTCGTGCAGCGAAAGCGAAGCCACCCAGCCGGCGGCGACGAAGATCACCACACCGGCGATGAGCAGCGGGTCGCGGTCGCGGACGAAAACGGTGTTGATGTCACCGAACGCGGCCATGGCGCCACCGGCGACGGTGAGCGCGAGGATGCCTAGGAAGACCGGGCTGGGGCGCACTGCTGACTTCTGCACGTGCTCCAGTCTTCCGTATGCCCGGTGTGAAGCTACCGGCGTGTCCCCTTGCGCGATCGGGCCGGAACGTCCCCCGAACTCGCTACTCCGCTTGACCTGACCGCACTACACGGGTGTAATCACAGTGATGTCATTCGCCGCCGAGAGGGGACGGCGAGTGTCGTTTCACCACCGCCAGCCTGGGGAGTGCTAGGGAGCGAGGAGGCGGACGTGCGGTTGGAAGCCGATGGGAAGGAATGGGGGCACGTCATGGGTTGGGGCGAGATCCCGGAGCAGGCTCTGGGAGATCTCACCGAGCTCATCGATGCCACCGAAGAAGAGCAGGATTGGCAGGAACGCGCCCTGTGCGCGCAGACGGACCCGGAGGCGTTCTTCCCCGAGAAGGGCGGCTCCACCCGCGAAGCCAAGCGGATCTGCCTGGGCTGCGAGGTCAAGGACGAGTGCCTTGAGTACGCACTGGCCCACGACGAGCGCTTCGGCATCTGGGGCGGTCTGTCCGAGCGGGAGCGCCGCAAGCTGAAGAAACGAGCTGTCTAGGGAGAGGTGTGTCCGCGGGCGCGCACTCGCGGCGAAGTGTGTTCGCGGAACGCGCGAACCGATCCTCGCGCGTCGCGTGTCCTCTGGGGGTGCAACCCCCAGACCCCGCCCGGGGGCAAGCCCCCGGACCCCCGCGTCACCCGGCCTGAGCGTGAACGCTCGGCTGCGGAATTCGTGGCGGATCGCCGGTGATGCTTGCGTCACCGGCGATTTCCCTTTGGTGAAGTCTCGGCGTGGGTTCAGCATCGGGTGATGAGGCGGGGCCGTAGGGTGGCCGGACCGACTCACCGCCTGATCTGGAGCGTTCGTTGCCCCCCGTCTCGCGCACCGCGCCCGTTCTGGCCATTGTGGTCTGTCACGACGGCGAAAACTGGCTCCCGCTGGCGCTTTCCGCGTTGCGGCGCAGCAGCGTCCGGCCCCGGCACGTCCTCGCCGTGGACACCGGCTCCACCGACGCGACCCCGCGGCTGCTCGCCGAAGCCGCCGAGGACCCCGGGACCGATTCGTCTCCCGTGCTCTCCGGCGTCATCACGCTTCCGAGTGAAACCGGGTTCGCGGCCGCGGTCGCCGAAGCCGTCGCGCACGCCACCGAGCGGTGGGGCGACCCCGGTTCCTGGCTGTGGCTGCTGCACGACGACTGCGCGCCCGAGCCCGACTGCCTCGAGCAGCTGCTCCACACCGCCACGAAGGAACCGTCGGCCACCGTGCTCGGCGCACTCGGCCTCGACTGGACCGATCCGCGGCTGATCGTCGAAGCCGGCCTGTCCACCGACGCCTCCGGCCACCGCCAGCAGGTCGCGACGACCGGCGAGGACCCGGTGGCGGTGCTCGCCGTGCCCAGCGCCGGCGCGCTCGTGCGCCGCGACGCCTGGGACACCCTCGGCGGCTTCGACCCCGATTTCCCGTTGCTGCGCGAGGATCTCGACTTCGGCTGGCGCGCGAACGCGGCCGGCGGCGTGGTCCTGTCCGTGCCGCTCGCGCGGGTGCGCCACGCCCGCGCCGTGACCACCGGGCGCCGGACGGCGGACGCACTGGCCGGCTCGCTGTCCGCGGCCAACCGCGCCCACGGGCTGCGCGTGTTCCTGGCGAACTGCTCGCCGTTTTCCTTCTGGCTCGGCATGATCCGGCTCCCGCTGCTCGCGGTCCTGCGCGCGCTGGCCTTCGTCCTGCTGCGCCGCACCGGGGAAGCGCGGGCCGAACTCGCCGCCGCCGCGTACCTCCTCAGTGGACGCGGCGGATTGCGCGCCGCACGCGCCCGCCGACGGCGGAATCCGCGGCCGGGCACGGTTCGCGGGCTCTTCACCGGCCGCGCGACCCGGCTGCGCAACGCCGTCCGCGCCGGCGTCGTCGGCCTCGTGCGCCGCGGCGTCGAGAACGACGTCGCGCTCGGCCGGGTGCCCGAGACCGTCGAAACCGAGTCGGCGTGGGTGACGCCGGAAGCCCTCGACGCCCGCGAGACCCGGCCGGTGGGCCCGGACGCGCTGCCCGCCGGCGCACTGCGCGGGGTCAGCTCGCGCGGGTCGGGGCTGCGCCGGCCGGGCACGCTCGTCGCCGTCACGCTGCCGGAGACCCCGTCGTCTCCCGTGGCCGACGACGCCGTCACTGAAGAGACCCCGCCAGCCGAAGAGCCGGAACTCGTCTTCGTGGAGGTGAACCGCCGCCGGGTGCTCGCGGCGACGATCTTCGCGCCGCCCGTGGTCCTGCTCGTCGTGCTGACCGCACTCGGCCTGGTCGTCAACCGCGCCCGGCTCGGCCTCGACCTCTTCGGCGGCAAGCTGCTCCCGGTCGGCGGGCTGGGCGAGCTCTGGACGTCGTACCTGACGCCGTGGCACGCGATCGCGGGCGGCACCGGCGCACCCGCGTCGGCCACCGTTCCGGTGCTCGGCACGCTCGGCGCGGTGTTCGCACCGATCGGCGGCCCGGCCGCGCTGGTGGCGATCCTCCTCCTCGGCGACATCCCCCTCGCGGCCCTGAGCGCGTACGCGGCGACGAGGCGGCTTCGCGTACGTCGCTGGGTTCGCGCGGTCGTCGCCGCGACGTACGCGCTCCTGCCGGCCGCGACCGCCGGCGTGGCCCAGGGCCGGCTCGACGTCGTCGTGGTGCACCTCGTGCTGCCGTTGGTGGCCGCGGGCATCGCCGGGCTGCTCGTGCACGCGGACACCCGTTGGCTGCACGTGTCCGCGCTGTCGGCGTTCGGGGTGGCGCTGCTCGGCGCGTTTTCGCCGCTGGCGCACGGGCTCGCGCTCGCCGGGCTGCTGATCGGGTTCGTCGTGCTGCCCGCGCCGACCGGGCTGGCGCGCCGGATCGCGTCGGTCGGGATCGTGGTGCTGCTGCCGCTGGCGCTGCTGCTGCCGTGGCCGACCGTGCTGCTGAAGCACCCGGAGCTGCTCGTGCAGGGGCTCGGCGGGGCGACCGCACCGGTTTCCGGCACCGATCTGGCCGGGCTCGACCCGGGCGGGCCGGGCGCCTGGCCCCTCGGCGTCGCGGTGATCGCCGCGGCGCTGGTGGCGGTGGTCGTCCGGCCGACGAAGCTCGCCGCCGGTGGGCTCGCCCTCGCGGCACTGGGCGCGGGCGGGCTGGTCCTGGTGCGGCTGGTCACCCTGCCGCCCTTGCAGGGCGGTGCCCCGGCGTACGGCCACGTGGGCGTGCCGCTGCTGATCGTCGGGGCCGGACTGCTGTGGGTGGTGCTCGGATCGTGGCAGCGCGGCGGCTCGGCGGCGGTCCCGGCGACGTGGCTGCCGAAGGTGACGGCGGTGGCCGGGGCAGCGGTGTTCCTGGCCCTGGCGGCCGGCGCGGTAGCCGTCGGCGCGCAGGGGCCGCTCCGGGCGGGTGCGCGGCCGTCGCTCGCCCCGGAGGTCGCGGCCGAGCTGGCGGCGTCCGGCCGGTCGCTGCTCGACCTGGCCCCGGACGCCACCCGCCAGATCGGCGGCCGCCTCCCGCACTACGGCGACGACGAGCTCGCCCCGACCCCCGGCACCCCGGCCCGCCTGACGCTTTGGCGCACCAACCTCGGCCAGGGCGACGCGGCGGCGGTCCAGGGCACGATCGCGGCGGCCGCGGCCGCGGGCGTCCAGTTCGTGGTGCTCCCACCTGGCGTGGACCCCCAGGCGTACCTGCCGCTGGCGAAGGACCTGCTCTCGGTGGCCGCACCGACCTCCGACGGCCGCGGAGTGCTGCGGCTGTTGCCGCCGGCGGGCCAGGTGATCTTGATCTCGCCGGAGCAGGCGAAGGCGGCGGTCACGGGCGGCGGCGCGCCCGGGAATTCGCCGGGCGTGGCACCGGTCCGCGCGGACCTCCCGGACGTCCGCGTGCGGGTGTCGGACGGCCCAACGGGTCGGCTCCTGGTGCTGGCGGCGGAGCAGGAGGCGGGCTGGAAGGCATCGGTGGGCGGCAAGCCGGTGCCGATCGTCCCGGCATGGGGCCACCAGGTGGCGGTGTCGGTGCCACCGACGTCATCGGAGGTGACGGCGGAGTACCCGGGAACGGAACACAACCTCCTGCTATTGGCCCAGCTGGCGGCGGTCCTGTTCACCCTGCTGACGGCGGTCCCACCCCGCAGCCGCCCCCAGGGCTCAACCCCAAAGAAGGAGCTTGGTGGTCATCCCGTCGCCTGAGGCCGTGAAATCACTTTGAGCCGGGCCCGCAACCGACGGCGCAACGGGACCAGACGACGCGGGCTTGCGGGCCCGGCTCAAAGTGATAGGCCTCGTTCAGGCGACGGGATGACCACCCAGCGGCGCACCTCCTGAAGCCGAGGAGACAGCGGTAGTTGTGGCCATCCCGGAGCCTGCCGTCCGGCGAGGACATTCTTTTGTCTTTTTGCCGCGGTAGAAGGTCCGGGCTTGTTCTGTCTTTGCTTTGGCCGCGGTAG